>JBJXED010000145.1:0-14299 GCA_046155225.1 Burkholderiaceae bacterium | reverse complement strand
CGCGCTGGGCAGCGTCGTCTTCAACGATCAATACACGGTTAATAGGCATGGAATCAAGTCTCCTGTGAAATGGGCATATCAATGCTGCCTGCTGAGTTTCAGCACATGGTTTTTCTTCGATTGGCTATCTAGAAACATGGAGCTATTGCCAGGCTCTAACAAATCAACGTAACCAGCGCCTTCCGGTAAGAAGCGAATGATCGCGTTCATCAGCTTTTCTTCGTCAATCGGCTTGGTCAAATACGCGTCGCAGCCCGCCATTTTTCCGCGAATCTTGTCAAAGGTACCGTCGCGGCTAGTTAGCATCACCACCCGAGTGGCGTTGTTCTCACGGTTGGCCTTGATCAGTTTGCACACCTGGTAGCCGTCTAAGCCGGGCATCACCACATCCAGGAAAACACAGGTGTAGCGCTTGCTGCCCGTCAACCCAATGGCTTGTTCACCCGAGGCAGCGTAATCGACGTTGATGCTGAACTGCTGGAGCTTTTGCGCCATGAAGCGGCGCACTGCCAAGTTGTCGTCCACCACCAGCACCCACTCGGCAGCGGGGTTGCTGGTGCGCACAGAATCTGTCGCGTTCATGTTGGCCGGACGCTCAGCAGAGGACACGAGAGAGACCACTTTGCGGAAATCTGTGCCGCCCACGGCGGATAGTGAAGTCAGCTCCTCAGGCGGCTTCACTGGCACACTGGAAAGCGCTGCAGAGTGCCGCTGCACGCCGGGCGGCTGTTCAGCATTCAGCATAGCGGGTACATTGCGGTGCGGCAGATCAATGAATGGTTGTAGAAGCGCTTCAGTCGGGGCCGGCAACGGGATAGCTAACGTAGATGTCCAAGTAGAGTGGTGTGAATCTCGGCTCGATAGTTCAGCATCAGCATCCGCATCAAGCTTGGCTTCCAGCGCCTGATCGAGTGCCTTGAACAGGCGCAAGAAGCGGATGGGCTTTTCAACGCTAGTGCATTTGTATTGGCTAGGCAAGCTGGCCACCACCACTACAGCGGGCAGACCACCCAGCTTGCGAGACAGCATTTCCTGAACTGCCTGCGGATTGTCCCCGTCTACCAACAGCAGGTTTGCAGGTTGAGAAGAGCTACTGTCCCAGCGCGCGTAGACCAACTCACGGCGGACCGACAAGGCAAAAGTGGCCGCCAGCGTTTTTTGCTCAGAGACATTAAAGCCCAATGTTTCTACCGTGCAAGCCGTCATAAGAAATATGCTATGAAATTAATACTTTATTAGTAACCTCAAGCGTAACAGAGGCAGGCGCAGATAGACGCAACGAATCTTTCACGCGGACGGTATTTGTGACTAAATTATCACAATTGGATACGAAAGTTCCAATTTCGATGCAATTACGCCGCATTCGCCCAAGCGGCAGTGCTGATACCGCAGCACCGCACAGCAAACGCCTCAGCGCCCACAAGAAATCAACTGATTAGGGGCTTAGCCCTTATCAAACGTGCTTCTCTTGCTATGAATAAATGACCAATTCGCCACTCAAAATGGAATGTCGTCATCCATATCATCAAAGCCGCTGGGCGACTTGGCGGCTGGCGCGGGCCGAGCTGCGGGTGCCGACCTACTCGCGGGTGCCGGGCGTGAATAGCCGCCGCCCCCGCCTTCTTCGCCGCCAGACATATTGCTGGACGGGCTGCCCATGCCCTCGCGCGAGCCCAGCAGCTGCAGCTCGGTGGCAATGATGTCCACGGTGCTTTTTTCCACCCCCGCCTGGTCGGTGTACTTGCCGTATTTCAGGCGGCCTTCCACGTAGATGGGCCGGCCCTTTTTCACATACTCACCGGCAATCTCGGCCAGTCGCTCGTAGAAGGTGACGCGGTGCCACTGCGTGTCTTCGACCATCTCGCCGCTGGTTTTGTCCTTGCGGCGGGTGGTGGTGGCAATGCTCACGTTTGCGACAGCGCCGCCCGAGGGCAGGTAGCGCACTTCCGGGTCGCGCCCGCAGTTGCCGATCAGAATGACCTTGTTGACAGATGCCACGGCGCTCTCCTGGTTGATGGTCTGGATACATTTGAAAAATGATTATGCCGCTGGACGCGCCGCCACTGGCTGCACGCCCGGTGCCTGCATAGGCCAGGCCAGCAGCATCCACAAGCCCATTGCGGTAGCGCAGCAGGCAAACAGCGTCGGTACACCGGCCCACTTGACCATGGCGCCGCCGGCCAGCCCGCCGACAAAAAACCCCAAGGACTGCAGCGTGTTGTAGACCCCCAGCGCTGCGCCGCGCGCCTGTGCTGGGGCCAGCCTGGAGGCCAGGCTGGGCAGGCTTGCCTCCAGCACATTGAAGCCGCAAAAAAACACAAACAACAGCAGTGCCAGCGGCCACAAACCGCCCCAACTGCCCATGCCTTGCGCCGCAGGGACTGCCGCCCACAGCAAACCCAACTGCACCAGAACGATCAAGCCGATCGCGCTCAGAAACACGGCCCGCAAATAGCCGCGCCGCTCCAGCGGAAACAGCGTGACAGCCATGACCCCAAACGACGCGAGCACCGCAGGCAAATAGACCTGCCAGTGCGCCGCATCGGGCAGCCCCGCGCGCACCAGCAGCGCGGGAATCGCGACCCACATGGCGAACTGCACCGCATGCAACACAAACACCCCCCAGTACAGCCGCAGCAACGCGGGGTGGCGCAGCACCTCGGCCAATGAGCCGCGTGCCTGCGGCTGCAAAGGCGGCTCGGGCGGCACCCACCAGCGCACCACGGCCATGCCGCCCAGCGTCAGCAGCCCGGTCAGGACAAACAGGCCCGGCAAGCCTACCGCGCCCACCAGCAGTGGTGCCGCCACCAGCGACAAGGCAAACATCAGCGCAATACTGCTACCCACCAGCGCCATCGCCTTGGTGCGCACCACGTCACGGGTTTGGTCGGCCAGCAGCGCGGTAACCGCCGCTGAAATAGCCCCCGCACCCTGCAAGGCGCGGCCCGCGATCAAACCAGCCAGACTGTCGGCGGCGGCGGCGACAAAGCTGCCGGCGGCAAAAATCAGCAAGCCCAGCAAGATCACCCGCTTGCGGCCGTAGCGGTCGGACGCCATGCCAAAAGGGATTTGCAGCAAGCCCTGGGTCAAGCCGTAAATGCCCAGCGCGAGCCCGACCAGCGCCGCGTCCGAGCCGCCTGGGTAGCCGCGCGCTTGCATCGCAATCACCGGCAGCACCAAAAAAAGTCCAAGCATCCGCAAGCCGAAGATCGACGCCAGGGCTACGCTGGCACGCTTTTCGGTGGCCGTCATGGCGGCGCTTTCGCAGGCGGGGGACATTGGTGTGGTGAGCGGCACAGCGGCTGATCGCCGCAGTAGTGATTGAACAGTTCTTAGGGCTCAGGGCCAGTGACATTGTCCGGCATTCGCCAGTTTCACTGGCGCACTCTATGATGTTTGGTTTTGCAGGCCACCACCACGTGAACTCATCTACCGAAAGCCAGTACCTGGCCAGCCAAGGCGAGGGGGCCTACCTGGGCCAGCGCCTGACGGCGGCCCAGCCGCTTTCCTGCATCAGCATTCGCGGCGCGCGCACGCACAACCTGAAAAACATCGACCTCGACATTCCGCGCAACCAGCTGGTGGTGATCACCGGCCTGTCGGGTTCGGGCAAGTCGAGCCTGGCCTTTGACACGCTGTATGCCGAGGGCCAGCGGCGCTATGTGGAGAGCCTCTCCACCTACGCGCGGCAGTTTTTGCAGCTGATGGACAAGCCCGATGTCGATGTGATCGAGGGCTTGTCACCCGCCATTGCGATCGAGCAAAAAGCCACCAGCCACAACCCGCGCTCCACCGTGGGCACGGTGACCGAAATCCACGACTACCTGCGCCTGCTGTTTGCCCGCGCCGGCACGCCGCACTGCCCCGACCACGCGTTGCCCCTGCAAGCGCAAAGCGTCAGCCAAATGGTCGACGCGGTGCTGGCGCTGCCAGAGGACACCAAACTGATGATCCTCGCGCCGGTGGCACGCGAGCGCAAGGGCGAATTTGCCGAGCTGTTCGCGCAGATGCAAGCGCAGGGCTACGTGCGCTTTCGCGTCGAAGGTAAGGTGGTGGAATTCGACGCCCTGCCGGCGCTGAAGAAAACCGAAAAGCACGACATCGATGTCGTCATTGACCGCTTGAAGGTGCGGCCCGATCAAAAACAAAGGTTGGCCGAGAGCTTTGAAGCAGCGCTGCGTCTGGCCGAGGGCAGAGCCATCGCCTTGGAAATGCCCGAAGGTGATGGCCCCGGCAAAGAGCACCTGTTCAATGCCAAATTCGCCTGCCCGGTGTGCAGCTACTCGCTGGCCGAACTGGAGCCGCGGCTGTTCTCGTTCAACTCCCCCGTCGGCGCGTGTCCCAGCTGCGACGGCCTGGGCGCGCAGGAGTTTTTCGACCCGGCGCGCGTCGTGGCCTTCCCCACCCTGAGCCTGGCCAGCGGTGCCATCAAAGGCTGGGACCGGCGCAACGGCTACTACTTTGCGTTGCTGCAAAGCCTCGCCAAGCACTACAAATTCGACATCGACACGGCCTTTGAAAAGCTGCCTGCGCCCATCCAGCACGCTGTGCTGCACGGCTCGGGCAGCGACGAGATCAAGTTCAGCTATGTGATGGACTCGGGCAATTTTGCCGGCAAGAAGCTCAGCAAAAAGCACCCGTTTGAAGGCATCATCCCCAATATGGCGCGGCGCTACCGCGAGACCGACTCGGCCCTGGTCCGGGAAGAGCTGGGCCGCTACCGCGGCAGCCAACCCTGTACCGATTGCACCGGCTCCAGGTTGCGGCGCGAGGCCCGCCATGTCTTCGTCGGTGAAGGCGAGCAAGCGCGCGCGATCTTCCAGATCAGCGCGCTGACGCTGAAGGACAGCCTGGCCTATTTCACCGCGCTCAAAGTAGCCGGCTCCAAAGGTGAGATTGCCGCCAAGGTAGTGCGCGAGATTGGCCTGCGGCTCAAATTCCTGAACAACGTGGGCCTGAATTATTTGAGCCTGGACCGCAGCGCCGAAACACTCTCCGGCGGTGAATCCCAGCGCATCCGGCTGGCCAGCCAGATTGGCGCGGGCCTCACAGGCGTGATGTATGTGCTGGATGAGCCCAGCATCGGCCTGCACCAGCGCGACAACGACCGCTTGATCGACACCCTGAAACACCTGCGCGACATCGGCAACAGCGTGCTGGTGGTCGAGCACGACGAAGACATGATCCGCGCCGCCGACCATGTCATCGACATCGGCCCTGGCGCGGGCGTGCACGGCGGCCGCATCATGGCGCAGGGCACGGCGCAAGAGGTGCAGGACAACCCGGCTTCGCTCACCGGGCAGTATTTAAGCGGTACAAAAAGCATAGCAGTACCGGCAAGCAGAACGCTGGCCACAGACTCATTTCATATAAAAATAGTCGGCGCAAGCGGAAATAACCTGCAAAACGTGAGTGTGGAATTCCCCGTCGGGCTGCTCACCTGCGTGACGGGCGTCTCGGGCTCCGGCAAATCAACCCTGGTCAACGACACGCTCTACAAGGCCGCCGCGCGCGCCCTCTACCGCGCGCACGACGAGGCAGCGGCGCACGAGGAAATCCTGGGCCTGGAGCAGTTCGACAAAGTCATCAATGTCGACCAGTCGCCGATTGGCCGCACCCCGCGCAGCAACCCGGCCACCTACACCGGCCTGTTTACGCCCTTGCGCGAGCTGATGGCCGAGATGAACCTGGCGCGCGAGCGCGGCTACGGCGCTGGGCGCTTTTCTTTCAACGTGCCGCAATCCTCGGGCGGTGGCCGCTGCGAAGCCTGCCAGGGCGACGGCGTGAAAAAGGTCGAGATGCACTTTCTGCCTGACGTGTACGTGTCCTGCGACGTGTGCCTGGGCCAGCGCTACAACCGCGAAACGCTTGAGGTGCAGTACAAAGGCAAAAACATCGCGCAAATGCTGGACTTGACGGTGGAAGCCGCCTACGACTTCTTCAAAACCGTGCCAACCTTGGCGCGCAAGCTGCAAACCTTGCTCGACGTTGGCCTCTCCTACATCAAGCTCGGCCAGGCCGCCACAACACTCAGCGGCGGCGAGGCGCAGCGGATCAAACTGGCGCTGGAACTCTCCAAACGCGACACCGGCCGCACGCTCTACATCCTGGACGAACCGACCACCGGCCTGCACTTTGCCGACATTGATTTGCTGCTCAAAGTGCTGCACCAGTTGCGCGACGCGGGCAACACCATCGTCATCATCGAGCACAACCTGGACGTCATCAAAACCGCCGACTGGCTGATCGACATGGGGCCGGAAGGCGGCTCAGGCGGCGGGCAGGTGGTGGGCGTGGGCACGCCGGAAGATTTGGCGACGAATCCGGCGAGCTTTACCGGGCGCTACTTGGGGCGGCTGCTCGGGTGACGCGGGCGCTTACCAAAAGCCCAAAAAGCGCTTTCTGATGTGATTTTCAAGCCCAATTGACCTGTAGACAGCGTATTACTTGCCGGTAGTGCTATCAAAATTACTCAAACCACGCCCGCCATGAAGCCCAGATTGGTCGGGTAATCGGGCCGGCCGGCCACCGTGCCGAAGTTGTTGATGTTGCGCAAAACGCCGGGCAACTCGCTTTGCTCGACGCCAAACCAGCGCGCCAGCGTGCCGACATACTGGTCCACCGCCGTGGTCGGCAGCAGCCGGCCCTGGCCGACGTGAAACTGATTTTCCGGCGCGCCGCTGACGGTGTTGGTCACCGGCGGCGGGGTGCCGTAGAAGGCGCGGCCATTGACCGCCCCGCCAACCATGAAATGATGGCTGCCCCAGCCGTGGTCCGAGCCATCGCCGTTGCTGGTGAGCGTGCGGCCAAAGTCCGACGCGGTGAACGCGGTGACCTGGTTGGCCACGCCCAGCTCGACGGTGGCGTTGTAGAACGAGGTCATGGCGTCGCTGACGCGACTGAGTTGGGTCGGCTGTTGGGAAATCAGGTTGTCGTGCAGATCAAAGCCGCCGAGCGAGACAAAAAACACCTGACGCCGTGCGCCCAGGCTATTGCGCGCCGCGATCAGCCGCGCCACGATGCGCATCTGGTCGGCCAGCGGGTTGCCGGCCGTGAACGCGGTGGTCAGGTTGGCTGTGTTCAGCGCGCTGGTGACCTGCGCTTGCGCGCCGATCGAGCGGGTGGTCACGCGGTTGTATTCGTTCTCCAGCACATGCGTGCGGCTTTGCTGCACCAGTATGTTCATGGCGTCGCGCACGGCGTTGGAGCCATACACCCCGCTGGTGACGCTGTTGATGGCCACCGCGCCGCCGGTGCCTACCTGGTATTGCAGCGCACTGTCGCCCGACAAAAACACCGAGTTGCCGCTGGCCGAAATGCAGGTGAAGAGCGAGTTGCTGTTGGACGACAAGGCCAAGTCCCCCATGTTGCCACCCGAGCCGACCACCGAACCCTCGGACTGCGACGACTGCCAGACCGACTGCTGGTCGTTGTGCGAGAACAGCTTGGGCGGCACCGGAAACTGTGTGCGGTTGGGGCTGTTGTACTGCGCCAGCGTCAGCGGCACGATCAGCGGCCCCACATTGAGCTGCACCGCTGCACGGCCGCTGTTGAACAAGCCGGCCAGGCCGGTCATCGATGGGTGCAGGGCGTACTCGCGGCCCCCGGCCAGCGGGATAGCCGGGTCCAGCCGTGTGGGCATGAGGGCGCTTTTGGCCAGCGCAATGCCGCCGGCTTGCTGGCCCGCACTGCCGCCGCGGATGGCGCTGTAGCGGTTGTAGCTCGGGTCGTCGTAGGTCACGACGCTGTTGGCGTAGTCGTTGCCGCCGAGCAAGAACACGCACACCAACGCGCGGTAGTCGGTGGCATTGAAAGCCGCCGCCTCACCGATGGCGGCCAGATTCAGCGCAAAAGGCAAGGCCGTACCGGCCATGGCGAGTTGCCCGGAGCGGCGCAAAAAGGCGCGGCGGGTGTGCTTTTCAGGGTTGATGTAGTGCATGGTGGCCTCGGGGGTAATGGAAAGTTGGTGTGCGGGGGTGGGTCGGCGGCAAATTACTTTTGCACCAGGTAGTCTGCGGCGGCCATCACCATCAGCACGGCAGCCTGCACGCGCGCGCGGCGCTGCGCGGTGGTGCTGGCGGCGTTCAGTGGCGCGGCATTGAGGGTGTCCACGATCAAGGTGGTGTTGGCCGCGCTGAGCTGGTTGGCGGTGAGCAGCAAGGCCAACCGGGCCACCAGCGCGGCGGCGTCGAGTGCCAGCGGCAGCTCATTGGCGTAGGTCACGTTGATGTCGAAGCCATCGCTGGCGTTGCTGACGTTTTGCGGCACATTTGGTCCGGTGACGAACAGGCCCAGCTCTATCGCGCTTTGCATGAAATTGAGGTAGCCCGCCGTGCTCGACTCGTTGACGATCTGCAGCTCGGGCGCGACCTGGCCGGTCACGGCCAGCGCGGTGGAGGGCGGCACGTAGCCGGGGCGGAAAAAGTTGAACACCGAACCCGAGCGCAGCGGGCTTTGTGCAAGCTGCAGTGCGGGGTTGGACAGATCGCCAATCTTCCAGCTGCCTTGCGCCGAGCTGATGCCAAAAGTACGGCCCCACTGGACAAAGCGCAGCATCGGCTCACGAATCTTGCCGAAGCTGGCCGCGCCGAGGCCCGCGTCACTGCGCGCTTCCGTGTCGAGCAGCGCGGCCGAGACCACCGCGCGCAGGTCGCCGCGCACGCCAGTGCCGTTGTTGGCAAACGCCGCTGCCACACGCCCCACATAATCCGGGCTGGGGTTGCTGGTGACCAGCCGCTGGATCAACTGTTTGGCAAAAAACGGCCCGGTGTTGGGGTGGTTGAACAGCGTGTCGAGCGCCGTGGTCAGCGCGGCGGCCCCCGGCGTATCTATCGGGACGGTGACACCCAAAAAATCGGCCCTCTGATTGGAGTGCAAGCTGGCGTTGAGCGTCATCGGCAGCCGGGTAAAGGTGGCGCTGGGGATTTGCCGGGTGCCGCCGTTGGTCTCGGGCGTGAAGACGTTGCCGGTGCTGTCAAAGTTGTAGCCGGTGAAGACACGGGCGAGATTGGTCACATCAGCCTCGGTGTAGCTGTCCATCGGGTTGCCGCCCTCGAGCTGCTGGGTGCCGTCGGCGTTCAGTCGGTACAAGCCGATGGTGAACAGCTGCATCACCTCGCGGGCGTAGTTCTCGTCAGGCACGCGGCCCGTGTTGGTGTTCTCGCCCTGGTTGCCGCGGGTGTTGAGGTACACGCCCATGGCGGGGTTCAGCGTCACGCCCTCCAGCAACTGGCGGAAATTGCCAAAGGCATTGGCCACCAGCAGGTCCCAATAGGCTGCCATCAGGTGGCTGCGCCAGTCGATGTTGGTGACGCCCGTGGTCGACACCACAAAAATCTCCGACAAGGCCAGTGCCACGCGCTTGCGCAGCCCGTCGGGGCTGGTCATGAGCTGGTTCCAGATCATGAAGTCGGCAGGGTAGTTGACGTTGTAGAACTGGAAGGCGTTGACGACGTTGTAGCCGCGGCTGTCCAGCCAGGCAAAGCCGGTGGTGCTGGCCGGGGCGTTGAATTGCTGCGTGAGCCAGCCCGCAAAGCCCAGCGTTTGCACGCTGGCAATCTCAGCGTCCGACGCCGAGAACTGCGACTGGAGCAAAAAGCGCGAGGCTTGCGCCGCTGTCATCGCGGGGGCTGGCGGTGGCGTGGGAGCGGGTGTCGGCGCAGGGGTGGGGGCGGGCGTTGGCGCCGGGGACGCCGCTGGCGAACCACTGCCCCCGCCGCCGCAGGCGGCCAGGGCAGCGCTGGCCAGGGCAGCAGCGGCGGGGCTGCGCAAGGTCACGTCACCGGGAGTCTCGCCGCAGAAATCTGATGGATTTGGCAGGGGCGCGGCCAGCGGCTGGCGGCGCGATACAGGCACGGGCAATTCGCTCAATGCCTGGGTTTCGGTTTCAGTGATGGCGCTCATGACGGGGTCCTTGAAGTGGGGCTAAGTTGCGCAAATCTTAGGTCTGCCCTCTTCAAGATGCATGAATTTTCAAGCCAACTTTTCATGCCGTTACACCGATTGCGTGGCCGTCATGGACGCTTTGCAGCGGCCTTACTTTTGCACCAGGTAGTCGGACGCCGCCATCACCATCAAGACCGCGGCCTGCACCCTTGCACGGCGCTGCGCGTCGGTGCTGGTTGCACTCAAGGCCGTGGCATTCAAAGCGTTGACGATCAGCGTGGTGTTGGCCGCGCTGAGCTGGTTGGCGGTGAGCAGCAAGGCCAGCCGCGCCACCAGCGCGGCGGCGTTGAGCGCCAGCGGCAGCTCATTGGCGTAGGTCACGTTGACGTCGTAGCCGTTGTTCGCATTGCTTGCGGTTTGCGGCAAGTCGGGTGCGTTGACAAAGATGCCGCGCTCTATGGCTCCCTGCATGAAATTGAGGTAGCCCGCCGTGCTCGACTCATTGACAATCTGCAGCTCGGGCGCGACCTGGCCGCTCGTGGCCAGCACCGTCGAGGGCGGCACATAGCCGGGGCGGAAAAAGTTGAACACCGAACCCGAGCGCAGCGGGCTTTGCGCAAGCTGGTTCACCGGGTTGGACAACTGCTGAATCTTCCAGCTGCCGCGCGCCGACGCGATGCCAAACGTGCGGCCCCATTGGATAAACCGCAGCATCGGCTCGCGCACCTTGCCGTAGCTGGTGGAAGTCAGGCCCGCGTCGCCGCGCGCTTCGGCATCCAGCAGCACGGCCGCCACCACCGCACGCAAATCGCCGCGCACGCCGCTGCCGTTGTTGGCAAACGCCGCTGCCACACGCCCCACATAATCCGGGCTGGGGTTGCTGGTGACCAGCCGCTGGATCAACTGCTTGGCAAAAAACGGCCCGGTGTTGGGGTGGTTGAACAGCGTGTCGAGCGCCGTGGTCAGCGCGGCGGCCCCCGGCGTATCTATCGGGACAGTGACACCCAAAAAATCGGCCCTCTGATTGGAGTGCAAGCTGGCATTGAGCGTCATCGGCAGCCGGGTGAAATGGGTGCTGGGGATGCTGCGACCGGTGCCGGGTTCGATTGTGGGGACGTTTTGCCGATCGTCAAAGTTGTAGCCGGTGAAGACGCGGGCGAGGTTGGTCACGTCGTCTTCGGTGTAGCTGTCCACCGGGTTGCCGCCCTCGAGCTGCTGCGTGCCGTTGGCGTTCAATCGGTACAGGCCGATGGTGAACAGCTGCATCACCTCGCGGGCGTAGTTCTCGTCAGGCACGCGGCCCGTGCTGCTGTTCTCGCGCTGGTTGCCGCGGGTGTTGAGGTATACGCCCATGGCGGGGTTCAGCGTCACGTCCTGCAGCAACTGGCGGTAATTGCCAAAGGCATTGGCCACCAGCATGTCCCAATAAGCTGCCATGGCATGGCTGCGCCAAGTCACGTCCAGGCCGTTGGTGGAGACCACAAAAATCTCCGACAAGGCCAGCGCCACGCGCTTGCGCAGCCCGTCGGGGCTGGTCATGAGCTGGTTCCAGATCATGAAGTCGGCAGGGTACTCGTTGTTGTAGAACTGCGTGCTCGAGTTGACGACGTTGTAGCCGCGGCTGTCCAGCCAGGCAAAGCCGGTGGTGCTGGCCGGGGCGTTGAATTGCTGCGTGAGCCAGCCCGCAAAGCCCAGGGTTTGCACGCTGGCAATCTCAGCGTCCGACGCCGAGAACTGCGACTGGAGCAAAAAGCGCGCGGCTTGCGCCGCTGTCATCGCGGGGGCTGGCGGCGGCGTGGGAGCGGGTGTCGGCGCAGGGGTGGGGGCGGGCGTTGGCGCCGGGGACGCCGCTGGCGAACCACTGCCCCCGCCGCCGCAGGCGGCCAGGGCAGCGGCTGCCGCCAGAGCGGATACGCCCGCCGGACTGCGCAGCATCACGGCATCGCGGGCAGCGTCATCTTGCACGGTCTCTGGCAGAGGCACAGGGGCGGCGACAGGCTGCAATGGGTGACCAGGCTCTGCCAACAACACCGGCTCTTGTTCGATCACTTCGCGCATGAAAACACCTTTAGGTCGGGCTGAATTGCGCGAATCTTAGCTGCGCACGCCATCAGGAATGATGGGCTTTGCGCGTAACTTTCACCGCGTTACACCGCTTGCACCACAAGCACACATGTTTCGTGGTGTCTTATGAAAAACAGGCCCTTTGCTCAGCGCCAGCAGGTATGCGTGCGCGGGCGAGAATCAAACTGCCTGCGCCTGTTGCAGCGTGTCACGTGTGGCCTGCGCCTCGCGGCGGGCAGCTTCGCGCCAGTCCGCTGCGGCAGACGCATAGAGCACGGCACGCGATGAGTTGATGAGGAGCGGCCCGGTGGTGAGCGCGGCGCTGCCGCGCCAGCCGGCCTGCACACTCGCCAGTGCATCACCGCCCTGTGCGCCGACACCCGGCACCAGCAGCGGCAGGGTGGGCGCGAGTTCGCGCACGCGGGCAATCTCGGCAGGGTAGGTGGCGCCCACCACTAGGCCCAACTGGCCGTTGGTGTTCCAGGGGCCGCTGGCGAGTTGGGCGATGTGTTCGTACAAACGCGGCTCGCCGGGCACGTCGGCAAGACGCCGGGTTTGCAAATCGCCGCCGCCGGGGTTGGAGGTGCGACAGAGCAAAAATGCGCCCTTGCCGTACCTGCGCAAATACGGCTCCAGCGAATCAAAGCCCATGTAAGGCGAGAGCGTCACCGCGTCGCAGCCATAGCGTTCAAAAGCCTCGATGGCGTACTGCTCGGCCGTGCTGCCGATATCGCCGCGCTTGGCGTCCAGAATCACCGGCACGCCGGGTGCGGCGCGGCGGATGTGTGCCACCAGCTGTTCCAGTTGCGCTTCGGCGCGGTGCGCGGCGAAGTAGGCAATTTGCGGTTTGAAGGCCAGCACCAGGTCGGCGGTGGCGTCAACGATGGCCGCGCAGAAGTCGTAGATCTTGCTGGCGTCGCCCGCCAGCGCCTGCGGAAAACTCTCGGGCTGCGGGTCGAGCCCGACACACAAAAGCGATTGGTGCGTGCGCTCGGCGCTGCGGAGCATTTCAACAAAGGTCATGAACCGAGTTTAGTTTGCAGCGCCGCTACCATGGCGCATGACCGATCCAGCCCCTGCGCCAGCGCAAGCGCCCGCCCCAAGCGCCCGATTTAACGCCCCCTCCAGCGCCGCCCTCACGCGCCAGCAACTCGCCTTGCTGGTGGTGCTCACGCTGGTCTGGGGCCTGAACTGGCCGGTCATGAAACTCGGCGTGGCCGACATGCCGCCCCTGACCTTTCGCGCCATTTCCATCTGGCTGGGTATCCCGGTGCTGGCCGCCGGTTTGTGGTGGTTGAAGGTGCCGTTCAGGCTGCCGCGCGCGCACTGGCCGGCGCTGCTGTGGCTGGCGCTGTTCAACATGTTCATCTGGCATGCGCTCATCATTGTTGCTGTCAAAAGTTTGAGCAGTGGTCGTGCGGCGATTCTGGGCTACACCATGCCGATTTTTTCGGCTATTTTGGGCGCGCTGCTCTTTGGCGCGGTACTGCGCGCGCGCAATTGGCTGGGTGTGGGCGCCGCCAGTGTCGGCGTGGTGCTGCTGCTGTGGCACGAATTCACCCGGCTGGCCGGTGCGCCGCTGGCCGTGGCATTGGCGCTGCTGTCGGCCTTGTCATGGGCGCTCGGCACGCAACTGCTGCGCCGCAGCACTATCCCGGTGCCGACCTTGACGCTGGCGTTCTGGATGACGGCGCTGACCGCGCCGGTACTGACACTGCTGGGCTGGCTGCTGGAACGCCAGCAATGGGTCATCACCAGCCCGCAGTGGATCGTGCCTTCGGCCAACGCCTGGGCGGCGATTGGCTACAACGCCGTGATGGTGTTCGGCTTTGCCCACGCCGCCTGGTTTTCATTGGCGCGCAGCCTGCCCCCAGCGGCCTCGACGCTTTCGGTCATGCTGATTCCGGTGGTGGGCTTGTTGGCCGGGGCGGCTGGCCTGGGCGAGGTGCTGCACTGGCAGGACTGGGCGGCGGTAGCGCTGATGGTGGTGGCGATTGGCTCGGTGCTGTGGCCGCAAAAGATGGCGTCACCTGCGCCTGAGAAAATGCGCGTCTGAAAGCGATTCACCCATGCTGCACTACCTCACCGTCCCCGTCACCCAATTCCAGCAAAACTGCTCCATCGTCTGGTGCGACAGCACGCCAGACCGCCCGCACCCTGCCGCCATCATCGACCCCGGTGGCGACCTGGACATGCTGCTGGCTGAAATCAAGCGCCTGGGCTTGAGGCTGGAACAAATCTGGCTGACCCACGCGCACATTGACCATGCGGGCGGCACTGGCGAGCTGGCCCGGCGCTTCAAACTGCCGATCATCGGCCCGCACCCCGGCGACCAGTTCTGGATCGACGG
>JBJXED010000144.1:0-9012 GCA_046155225.1 Burkholderiaceae bacterium | reverse complement strand
CGGGGGCGGCAGCGGTCTGACGCTTGCACAAGCGGGCTACGGTACGCCGCAACGCGGTGCAGCGGCGGGTTACGGCGGTGGCGGCACGGCCGATGAAACCCGTATGCTCACCGCTTCCACACCGCTGGCCCGCGCCAAAATGCGTGCCGAAGGCGTGCTGGGGCAGCTGAAAAACCTGCTGTTGCGTCGCGTTCCTACCTTTGACGCCACGCGCGAAGGTCAGGTGTCGCACGAGTTGGCCCACGCCCTGCAAATAGACCAGGCCACGCAGGCCGCCAGCACCGACATGGCCAGCGCCATCGAAACGAGTGAGCGCGGCGTCGAAGTGGCGGCCAACCAAATTCGCAAGCGATCGACCGAGCTCAAACAAAAAGCCAACACCCAGGCCGAGAAAGCCACCATTGAAATCGTGGCGCTGATGTTCCAGAGCATCCTGGCCGAAGAGCGCATACCGCCGCTGCTGCGGGTCTGGTTTGCGCGCCTGCAAATGCCGGTGCTGCGGGTGGCCATCGGCGAGCCCGAATTTTTTGGCACCCTCCAACACCCGGCGCGCCTGCTGATTGACCGCATGGGCTCGGTGGCGATGGGCTTTAATGCCAGTAATGTCAGTGGCAGTGCGCTGGAGGGCGAAATTCGCCGGGTTGTGCAAGTTATCGAGCAATACCCGGAGACCGGGCGGCGGGCGTTCCAGCTGGTCTATGAAGAGTTTCAAAAGTTCTTGGCCAAGTACCTGACCGAAGGCGCCCAGACGCAGCGACTGGTCAGTGTGGCGCAGCAGGTCGAGCAAAAAGAAACGCTGGCGATCCAGTACACCATCGAGATGCGCAAGCAGCTCAGCAACATGCCGGTGCGCGAAGAAATCCGCACCTACCTGTTCAAGGTCTGGGCCGAGGTGGTGGCGCTAGCCGCCGTCAAGTATGGGCCGCAACATGCCGACACACTCAACTACAAGCGCACGGCGGTTGACCTGGTGTGGTCGGCTAGCGCCAAGCCGAACCGTGCCGACCGCGCCCGTGTGATCCAGGATTTGCCGCGACTTTTGCAAAACCTGCGCCAAGGCATGCGCCTGGTCGGCGTGGAAACGGCCACCCAGGAAGCGCACATCAAAATCATCAGCGACACGCTGGCCGACGCTTTCATGTCCAAAACCGAAGCGATTCCGCGCGCCCGCATGGACGAGCTGTCCAAGCACCTGGCGCACCTGGAAGACTACATTTCAGACGACGAAATGGGCGAGTTGCCGCTCGATTCCGAAAGCCTGGAGTTAATGCTCGGCATCGACGCCTCGGCCATTGTGGTGGTGACAGACGGCGGCTCCAAACCCACAGCGGCCATGCTGGCCTGGGCGCAGGAGCTGCAAACGGGCCACTGGTTTACGCTGGACCACAATGGTCTGGTGGTGCAGGTGCAGTTTGCCTGGCGCAGTGAGCGCAAGCATTTGCACCTGTTTGCCGCCGCCGATGGCCGCAGCTATTTGATACAGGCACGGCGTCTGGCGGCGTATTTGCAGGCCGGTCTGCTGTTGCCGGCCGAAGAAGAGGGCCTGACAGTGCGCGCCACCCGCGACGCGCTGGCCAAACTCGACGCCAACCCGGAGCGCTTGCTCGGCTGATACCGCATTCAGGCCTGTCCCAGCCTTTGAAACAAACCGCCTGGCAGCCGGGCCACCGAACCGGCCAGCTCCAGCGAGAGCAGCTGCACTTGCAGCGCGGCGGCGTCCATGCCGGTGCGGGCGATCAAGGTGTCCAGGCTGACGGGGTCAAAGCCCACAACGGCCAAAAAGCGTGCCTCGGGCGTGTTTTTCAAGTCATTCTGGCCGCTAGCCAAGGTGTAATCTGCCTCTTCTGCTATTGAATTCATATCATCCGACGTGTTGTTTTCAGGGGCTGCTGGCGGCAAACCCATGCCGGGCCAAGCCAACTCCTCCAGCACATCTTGCGCCGACTCGACCAGCTTGGCGCCCTGTTTTAGCAGGGCGTGGCAGCCGCGCGATTGCGGCGAGTGAATCGAGCCGGGAATGGCAAACACTTCCTTGCCCTGTTCGGCGCCCAGCCGCGCCGTGATGAGTGAGCCCGACTTCACGGCCGCCTCGACCACCAGCACGCCACGCGCCAAGCCCGCGATCAAGCGGTTGCGGCGCGGGAAATTGGCCGACATCGCCGGCGTGCCCAGGGCGTATTCACTCACCAGCCAGCCTTGCCGGGCTATGCGGTGCGCCAGGTCCAGGTGTTTCTTGGGATAGACCCGGTCCAGCCCGGTGCCGACCACCGCGATGGTGGCCAGTGCTCCCGGCTGCGCGCCGGCCAATGCGCCCTCGTGCGCTGCCCCGTCGATGCCCAGCGCCAGGCCCGACACCACCGTCAGCCCCGCTTGCGCCAGGCTGGCGGCAAATTGCTGCGCATTGGCCTGGCCTTGCGGTGTCGGGTTGCGGCTGCCGACGATGGCAATGCTGCGCTGCGCGTCCAGCGCGGGGCCGCCCTTGCCGTGCAGCCCTGTGCCCATGGCGTACAGCAGCAGCGGCGGGTCTTCCATGTCGAGCAGGCCAGGCGGGTAAGCCGCGTCGCCCAGCACCCACACGCAGCGGCCGGAGGATACCCCCGTATCGGCAGGCGTATTTAGCCATTCCCAGGTGCTCGCCAGCAGCGCCTGGTGCTCTGGCGCGCTGCCCAGCAGCGCCTGGGCTTGCGCGGTGGAAACCACTTGGCGCAGGGCGGCAGGGCTTTGTTCAAAGATACGTTGCGGCAGGCCAAAAGCCGCCAGCAGCTTGCGCGCCGCCGCATTGCCCACGCCGGGGCAGTGCGCCAGGCGAAGCCAGGCGTCCAACTCAGCGTGCTGAATCGGCATGACTCGATCTTGCAGGTAGCGGCGCGGCAAGAGCGCGGTTCAGCGCGGGTTAGTGGCCACGTCGCCGGGCTGGATCGGCTCGGTGCCTTCCAGAATGAGCGCATAAGACAAGCGCTCATAGGGACGGAACACAATCAACAGGCCGCTGCGCTCGTCGGGCAGCTTGATGGGGGTGCGGCCGCCATCGGTGGTGTCCACCAGGCGCTGGCCTTTTTTCAGGGTCGCCAGTACATGGCCGACTTCCAGGCCGTCTTTGGTGCCGCGGTTGAGCACCACCACCTGGTTTTGCGCCGCAAAAAGCACGGCCGTGCCGCCAAAAACCGACACCACATTGGCCTGGATAGGGTCGCGCGGGGCCCGCGGAGCGTAGCTGATGAACTGGCGCGGCGGCTCGGGCAGCAGCCGGTCGCCGACGCGGATTTCTTCTTTGGAGTCGGTGATGTCGATGGTGGCCGGCACGATGTCGGTGACCGTCTTGGCGTCACCTACCGTGGTTTGCTGCGTGCTCTCGCCGCGTACCAGCACGGCCTTGCCGATAAAGCGCGCCTCATAGCCCAGGATGACGCCGGTGATCGGGTCTTTCAGCGGCGTGGCATCGCGGAAGATGCGGAAGTTGGTGACCTTGTTCTTGTTTTCGATCAAGGGCTGGCTGGCCGTGCCGCGGGCGTAGGCGCGGTCGCTGCGGCTCAAGATGACCCGGTTTTCCAGCGTTGCCACAATGCGCGGTGATTGTGCAAACTCTTTTTCATCGACGATCACCGGCTCAACCAAAAACGGCTCAATCTGGTTGGCTTGCAGCATGGGGATGGCGTTGTCGGCCAAACCTTCGGAGCGCACACGCGGCGAGACCCGCACGGTATTGACCTGCGGCTCACCCACAGCGGCGGGTTGGCCCGCACCGCCAATGCGAAGGCGGGCGCGCCCGCCTTGTTTTTCCAGCACCAGCACCTGGCCGGGGTAGATCCGGTGCGGGTTGCGGATTTCTTGCTGGTTCAGGCCCCAGAGCTCGGGCCAGCGCCAGGGGCTGGTGAGGAACAGCTTGGAGATGACCCACAAGGTGTCGCCACTTTTGATGGTGTAGGAGTCCGGCGCATCGGCGGTCAGATCGGCCAGTGGCACGCCCGCTTGCGCGACCTGGTCTGCCGTGGCTTTCTGCGCGGCCGAGATCGGAAAGTTCTGTGCGTTTGCCAAATTGGCCGTGCCAAGCTGCAGCAGCACCGCCGCCAGCACGGCTCCCGGCATCAAGACCGGGCGCAGCTTGCGCATAATGCAGGGCAGATCAACCGGGGCAGTGGGTGTGCGTGCTGTATTTGGCATGGCAAAAATCTTGATAAATTACAACTAATTGTGCGCTCAAGCCCTTGATTGGGCAATGATTATTGAAATTTGCCCACGCTTGCTGCGCCGATAGTGGCGAAAATCGCAATCCGACCGCAAAAAAACCATGACCCGCCTGCCCGTACTCCACTACCCCGACCCCCGCCTCACCACTGTGGCGCGCCCTGTGGCGCAAATCGATGCGCGCATCAAAACCCTGGTCGCCGACATGTTCGCGACCATGTATGCCGAAGACGGGATTGGTTTGGCCGCCACGCAAGTGGATGTGCATGAGCGGGTGGTGGTGGTTGACCTCAGCGAAGCCGCCGACCAGCCGCTGGTGCTGATCAACCCCGAGCTGCTCTGGGCCAGCACCGAGTTGCAGCAAAGCAAGGAAGGCTGCCTGTCGGTCACGCAGATCTATGACGTGGTGCCGCGTGCCGCGCAAATCCGGGTGCGTGCGCTCGATCTGGAAGGCCAGTCGCGCGAAATCGAGGCCGACGGCCTGCTCGCGGCCTGCATCCAGCACGAAATGGACCACCTCATGGGCAAGGTGTTCATCGAATACCTCTCGCCGCTCAAGCGCAACCGCTACGCCGCCAAACGCAGCAAATTGATGAAAGCCGCCGCTTGAGGGTGATTTTTGCGGGCACACCGGCGTTTGCGGCAGTCGCCCTGCAAGCGCTGCTAGCGGCGGGCCACGAGGTAGCGCTGGTGTTGACGCAGCCTGACCGGCCCGCAGGCCGCGGCCTGGCGCTAAGCGCCAGCCCTGTCAAGCAGATCGCGCTGGCGCACCCATTGCCGCTGGCGCAGCCGCGCAGCCTTAAATTGGACGGCAAATTCCCCGAGGACGCCGCGCAGTCGCAGCAAGCGATCGCTGCCGCGCAGGCCGAGGTGATGGTTGTCGCCGCCTACGGCCTGATCCTGCCGCAATGGGTGTTGGACGCGATGGCTATCCAGCGGGGTTGCCTGAACATCCACGCCTCGCTGCTGCCGCGCTGGCGCGGCGCGGCACCGATCCACCGCGCGATTGCCGCCGGCGACTTGGAAACCGGCGTCTGCATCATGCAGATGGACGCCGGGCTCGACACCGGCGGTGTGCTGCGCACAGAGCGGCTGGCCATTGCGCCTGATGACACCACCGCCAGCCTGCACGACAAACTGGCCGCACTCGGCGCGCAGGCCCTGCTGGCCGTGCTGGCGCAGCCCGGCCCTTGGCCAGCGCAGCCGCAAGCGGAGGTCAGCGTGACCTATGCGCACAAAATCAGCAAGGCCGAAGCCGCGCTCGACTGGCGGCATAGCGCCGTGGCGCTGGCGCGGCAGGTGCGGGCGTTCAACCCGGCGCCGGTGGCGTTTTGCCACTGCCGCAGCGAACCGCTGAAGATTTACGCGGCCCACGAGGCTCCCCTGGAAAACTATGAAATTAGTAGCAATACAGGCAAGAAACACGCTGGCTACGGCACTATTTTGCATATAAATGAGGCTGGAATCACCGTTCAGACCGGTTTGGGGCCACTCACGCTGACCGAGTTGCAGCGCCCCGGCGGCAAGCGGCTGGCAGCGGCTGAATTTTTGCGCGGTTTCCCGCTGCGTGTGGGCGATACGCTGGTGTAACTCACCCAAAATTTGCCGCTACAAAATAGTCCCATGACCGATGCCGCCGTGACCGAGCAAGCCAACACGCTGCGCCAACTGCTGCGCCACCCGGAATTCCGCAGCGGCGCGCGGCTGACGCTGTCGGTCGCGCCGGGCATGGCCGCCTGGGGGCTGATGACGGGTGTCGCCATGGTCAAGTCGGGCCTGAGCGCCTTTGAGGCGGTGGCGATGACGCTGCTGGTGTTTGCTGGCAGTGCGCAACTCGCCGCGCTGCCGCTGATTGCGGCGGGCGCGCCGGTGGCGGTGATTTTGGCGACTGGCTTTTGTGTGAATTTGCGCTTTGTGGTCTTTAGCGCCCATTTGCGGGACTACCTGATGCACCTGCCGCTGGCGCAGCGCCTGCTGACGGGCTACCTCACTACCGATTTGAACTATGTGCTGTTTACCCGCGCCCATCCCCTGCCCGGCCAGGATGCGCAAACCCGGCAGGCGCAGCTGGCTTTTCTGGCGGGCGGCAATGTGCTGAACTGGGTGAGCTGGCAATCGGCCAGTTTGCTGGGCATCGTGCTGGCGCAGTCGGTGCCCACGCATTGGGGGCTGGGTTTTGCCGGCACGCTGGCCCTCATCGGTATTGCCTGCTCGCTGGCCACCACCCCGTTGCGCCGCGTTGCCGCGGGTGTCAGCGCGGCGGCGGCGGTAGCGGCATTTGCGCTGCCGCTGCGGCTGAATATTGTGGTGGCCATAGCCGCGGCGGTGGCGCTGTGCCTGCTGCTCGAACCGCTGGCTCCCGAGGCTGAAAAAGCCGCTGCACCGCAGCAGGACGCGCCGTGAACCAGACCGATTTCTGGACGCTGGGCGTGATTGCGGGGCTGGCCGTGGTGACGGTGCTGTCGCGCGCATTTTTCTTCATCTCCAACCAGCCCTGGCACCTGCCCGGCTGGGCGCAGCGCGGTTTGCAGTACGCGCCGATAGCCGCCATGGCGGCGGTGATTGCGCCTGAGCTGCTGCTGCAGGGCGGCCAATGGCCCAGCAGCTGGCAGGACGCGCGCTGGTGGGGCGGTGCCGCCGGGGCGGCGTTTTATTTCTGGCGGCGCGGCGCGGGCCAGGCGGTGCTGGGCACCATCGCAGTGGGCATGGCGGTGTATTTGCCGCTGCGCCTGGGTCTGGGCTGGTAAGCGGGTGCTGCGCCTGCGCCGCAGGGTTCGCCAGGCCGAGTCCTAGAATCGTTCGCATAACGACTACTGCTGGTGCCGTCCATGAACGTAATCCGCTTTTCCGATCTTTGTGCGCAAGGCCAGGCCAGTGGCAAGCGCGTGTTCATCCGCGCCGACCTGAATGTGCCGCAGGACGATGCCGGCAACATCACCGAAGACACCCGCATCCGCGCCAGCCTGCCGTGCATCCGCATGGCGCTAGACGCGGGCGCCGCCGTCATGGTCACCTCGCACCTGGGTCGGCCGGTGGAAGGCCAGTTCAGGCCGGAGGACTCTCTCGCCCCGGTGGCCGCGCGCCTGGCCCAGATGTTGGGACGCCCGGTGCCGCTGCAGGCCAAGTGGCTGGACGGCGTACAGGTTGCGCCAGGCGAGGTGGTGGTGCTGGAAAACTGCCGCTTGAACAAGGGCGAGAAAGCCAACGACGAGGCGCTGGCCCGCAAAATGGCCGCGCTGTGCGACATCTTTGTGCACGACGCGTTTGGCACTGCGCACCGGGCCGAGGCCAGCACCTACGGCATAGCGCAGTACGCGCCCGTGGCCTGCGCCGGGCCGCTCTTGGCCGCCGAGATGGACGCCATCACCCGCGCGCTGCGCGAGCCCAAGCGGCCGCTGCTGGCCATCGTCGCGGGCAGCAAAGTCAGCAGCAAGCTCAGCATCCTCAAAAGCCTGGCCGCCAATGTGGACCAACTGATTGTGGGCGGCGGCATTGCCAACACCTTCATGCTGGCCGTGGGCTTGCCCATTGGCCAGTCGCTGGCCGAGCCCGGCATGGTGGCCGAGGCCCGGGCCATCATCGAGCTGATGCAAAGCCGCGGCGCGGCGGTGCCGATCCCGGTGGATGTGGTGGTCGCCGACGAGTTTTCGGCGCTCGCCCGCGCTAACAAAATGCCCGCCACCGACGTGCAGGAGGGCGACATGATCCTGGACATCGGCCCGCGCACGGCGGCCGACATGGCGGCCATGATTGCCCGCGCGGGCACGGTGGTGTGGAACGGCCCGATGGGCGTCTTTGAGTACGACCAATTTGCGGGCGGCACGCGCACCCTGGCGGCCGCCATAGCGCATTCGTCGGCGTTCAGCATCGCCGGCGGTGGTGACACCCTGGCGGCGATTGCCAAGTACGGCATCGAAAAAGACATCGGCTACATCTCCACCGGCGGCGGCGCGTTTCTGGAGCTGCTGGAGGGCCGGGTGCTGCCGGCATTTGAGGTGCTGCAAAGGCGGGCGGCGGAGCGAAGTCGGATCAACGGAATTTGAATTTATCCGACATGAAAATCCTCCCCACCGATTTCGACGGAAAGGCTATCCGTCGCGTGTATGACAAGGAAACCGAAACCTGGTGGTTTTCGGTTGTCGATGTGATTCAGGTGCTGACCGATTATTGGCGTGAGCACACAATAGCCAACTGCTTTAAGCTTGTGGCAGCTTGCGCACAATAGCCCTTCACCCTGAGATGCCGACATGACCGAAATCGTTTTTGTTGTTGAGCTTGCGCCCGAAGGTGGGTACACCGCGCGGGCCTTGGGCGAGTCCATCTTTGCCGAGGCGGACACCGATGCGCAGTTGCGTCTGGCCGTGCAAGACGCGGTGCACTGCCATTTTGATGAAGAAACTTCACCCAAAGTGATCCGGCTGCACTTTGTGCGTGACGAATTGCTGGCGGCATAGAGAGCGCGGTCGCCATGCGGTTACCGCGTGACTTGACGGGTGCACAGCTCATTGTTGCGCTGGGAAAGCTGGGCTACGTACGCACTAGGCAAACGGGTAGCCATGTGCGCATCACCTGCACGCGGCCCGCGCAGCACCACGTGACTGTGCCCCTGCACGACCCTTTGCGAATCGGCACGCTGGCCGCCATTCTTCAAGACGTTGCGCATGCACAAAGCCTATCTCGAGACGAGTTATTGACAAAGCTTTTTGGCTAATCGCGTCATGCGACATGTCTAGCAAGCCCGAATAAATTCCCCTGTCAGCCTTGCTTCACCAGGCCGCACAATACGGCATAACTTTTGCAAAGCCAGTTGCCATGCACGCCAATACG
>JBJXED010000143.1:0-2630 GCA_046155225.1 Burkholderiaceae bacterium | reverse complement strand
CCATGCGCCTCCTCTTGATCGACGACCAGCCCCTCTTCGTCGAAGGCCTGAAATTCTTGCTGGCCGAGCTTGACCACCAGACCCAATGCGTGACTGCGGTGTCGATCACCGACGCGCTGCAAGCCTCTGGTCCGTTTGACATGGTTCTGCTCGACCTGCGTTTGCCAGGTGTCCATGGCTTCGCCGGGCTGCATGCGCTGCGCGGTGTCTTTGAAGGCACGCCCATCACCTTGCTGTCGGGTGAAGAAAGCGTCAGCATCATCCGGGAGGCCATCAATGAAGGCGCGATGGGCTTTGTGCCCAAGTCTTCAACGCCCAGCCTGCTCATGGCGGCGATGCGGCTGATCCTGGCCGGCGGCACCTACCTGCCGCCACAAGCCATGGTCGCCGAGCCGCCATCCTTGCCCGCAACGTACGGCACGCTCAAAAGTCCGGCCCAGCCGACACCCAAACTGGACGGTCTGTCAGACCGGCAGCTTGAGGTACTGCTCAAAGCCGTGCAAGGCAAACCCAACAAAGTGATTGCGCGTGAAATAGGCTTGGCCGAGGGGACAGTCAAAGCGCATTTGTCCATCGCGTTTCGCTTGCTGGGCGTGAACAACCGCACCGAGGCCGTCTACCGGGTGGCACAACTGGGTTTGACGATGCCGCCTTCCGCCAACACCAGTGCTAGCGCAGGCTGGCAACAGCCTGCGCCTGTGTCAGCTCCTGCTTGAGGGTTTGCAGTGCCAGCGGTTTATGCAAGAGGCGCATGCCAAGGCGCTGCGCCTCTTGCAGGCGGCTGGGCGCAGTGTCGCCGCTGACCAGCACCGCAGGTACACCCGGCCAGCGCGCATGCACCGCCGCTATCGCCTCGGTGCCGCTGTCAATCCCGCGCAAGCGGAAATCCGCCAATACCAAGTCTGGCCGCAGGTGCTTGACCTGGGCGGCAGCAGACGCTGTGCCTGAGGCTTCCAGGCAGCGGCAACCCAACTCTTCAAGCAAGATGCGCATGCCGGTGCGCACGCTTTTCTCGTCGTCAATGACCAGCACAGTAAGGTCAAACACGCGGGCCTGCGGCGTTTCGGCCGGCGTGGATGGTGCGCCGGTTTGCAGCGCTGCCAACGGCAAATTCAACACGAAGCGCGTGCCCTGCCCAGGGCGCGACAGCATCAACATGTCGATGTCCAGTAAGTCAAGCATGCGCCGCACGATGGACAAACCCAAACCCAGGCCTTGCGAGCGGTCGCGCTCAGGGTTGCCGATTTGGTAGAACTCCTGAAACACTTTGTCTTGCTGGTCCAGCGGTATGCCGCGCCCGGTATCGGCCACCACCACTTCGATGCTGTCGGCACTCGCATCCGCTCCGTCAGCGCGCCGGCGCCGCACCTCCAGCGCAATCGAGCCGTGGTCGGTGAATTTGATGGCGTTTTGCGTTAGGTTGCGCAGTACGCGCAGGAAAAGCTGCTCGTCGGTATCGGCGTAGTCGTCGGTTTCGCACAGCAGCACGGGCTCGATGTTTTTGGCTTCGAGCAGGCTGGCAATTTCGGCCATATGGCGCGTCAGCACGGCAGAAATACACACGGGTTTGCGTTCGGTTTGCACCACACCGGCGTCGAGTTTGGAGATGTCAAGCAAGCCGTCGAGCTGGGTTGAGAACGCGCCCGTCACTTCATTGAGCAAGGCCACCATTTGTTGGCTGCGCTCGTCACCGCCGCGCATGCTCAAAGCCGCGCCCAGCATGGTGATGGTGTGCAGCGGCTGGCGCAAGTCGTGGCTGGCTGCTGCCAAAAAGCGCGTCTTGGCGCGGCTGGCGCTTTCGGCCACTTCCAGGGCCACGCGCAGTTTTTCATTCAGCTCGTGCTCGCGAAAGCGAATCTCCCACGCCTGCACGATGGCGCGGTGCAGCTCGCGCGCCAGCCCGAGCAGAATGGCACTGTAGAACACCATCAGCAGCGCAATCACGCGTTCGACCAAGCTCGGCTGCGCCACGCCGGGGCTTAACGCCCAGAGCACCGTGAGCAAGCCCATCACCGGCGCAATGTAGGCCAGCAAAGCCGGCCTGTAGCCAGCCGATGTCCCCACCGAGCCACTGCACAGCCCGAGCAGCAACACCGAAAAGAAGGCCCGCTCGGGCTCGGACAACGAGGGAAAAGAAAACAGGCAAAGCGCATGCACCATGCCGTTGGCCAGGTTGAGCGTGACCACCCTTTGCAGGCGCTGGCTGGCGGGCAAGTCGGTGCGCAGCGGCAGAGAGCGGAGCGCGCGAAAGCGCACGATCAACATCACCACCGCCAACACAAACCAAACAGCCGCCATCCATACGGGAATGCGGCTGGCCGCTATCAAGGCCAGCAAAGCCACAGCAATGAAAACCGGCACCGGTGACTGACGGCTCTGACTGGCAATCAAACGCAGGATTTCCTGCTCTACGCTGTCGGTATCACGGTCCGTATCCGTGTCGTTAAGCAGTTGGGAAAGAGGTGTGGAAATTGCAGGTCGTGCTTCAGTCATTCGGCAAGCCTAGCGCTTCAAGAATCCGTGTCAACAGACATTTGGCCTAGACCAAAGCTTAGTGAAACACGTGCGCTTTGAAAGGGAAAATTGGTTACGCTGAACACAGTTCAATAGTTTCCAGCATTTGCAGAATT
>JBJXED010000142.1:0-6884 GCA_046155225.1 Burkholderiaceae bacterium | reverse complement strand
ACAAACACACGCCGCTGGCCACCGACACGTTCAAACTCTCGACCGCGCCGCGCATCGGGATGGACACCAACGCGTCGCAGGTTTTGCGCGTGAGTTGGCGCATGCCGTCGCCCTCGGCGCCCAGCACCAGCGCCAGCGGCACTTTCAAATCGGCCTGGTAGAGGGTTTGCGGCGCGTCGTCTGCGGTGCCGATGATCCAGATATTGCGCTCCTTCAGCTCGCCCAGCGTGCGCGCCAGGTTGGTGACCATGAAGTAAGGCACGGTTTCGGCCGCGCCGCTGGCGACTTTGGCCACCGTGGCGTTGACGCCGACCGCATGGTCTTTGGGTGCTATCACGGCGTGCACACCTGCACCGTCGGCCACGCGCAGGCAGGCCCCGAGGTTGTGCGGGTCGGTCACGCCGTCGAGCACCAGCAGCAATGGCGGATCAGCGTCAGGCGTGGCTTCCAATTGCTCCAGCAGTTCGTCGAGCGAATGCACTTGCGGCAGTTCGGTGACCCGTGCCGCCACGCCTTGATGGCCGTGGCTGCCGCAGAGTTTGGCCAGGCGCAGGCCGTCGGCCTCGATCAGGCGCACCTGGGCTTCTTGGGCGCGCTGGACAAACTGGCGCATGCGCGCATCACGCCGGGTGGGTTCGAAATACACCTCGACGATAGACGCTGGCGCGGTTTTCAGGCGCACGCCGACCGCGTGGAAGCCGAACAGGACTTTGGCGGTACTCATGAATGTGCAGGTACTTTCATGAGGCGAGGATTTCGTCACCCGCCTGCGTCACTACACCCGCCTCGACATTTAGCCGCCGCTCGCAGCGGCTGGCAATGGCCTGGTCATGCGTGACCAAGACCAGGGTCGTGCCGATCTCGCGGTTGAGTTCAAACATCAGCGCCATCACGGTCTCGCCGGTGGCAAAGTCCAGGCTGCCGGTGGGCTCGTCGGCCAGCAGCACCGCGGGCCTGACCACAAAGGCGCGCGCCAGCGCCACGCGCTGCTGCTCGCCGCCCGACAAGACCTTGGGGTAGTGGCCCAGGCGCTCGGACAGCCCCACGCGCCGGAGCATCTCACCGGCCCGCGCGCGTGCATCGCGCTGGCCAGCCAACTCCAGCGGCAGCATGACGTTCTCCAAGGCCGTCAAATTGCCCATGAGCTGGAAACTCTGGAACACAAAACCCAGCTTTTGGGCGCGCAATTCGGCGCGGTCGTCCTCGGAGAGGGCAAAGATGTCCTGCCCGGCCAGCCGCACCGTGCCGCGGGTGGGCGTGTCCAGCCCGGCAATGATGCCCAGCAGCGTACTTTTGCCCGAGCCCGATGCACCGACAATCGCTACGGTTTCTTGCGGCGACAGTGAAAAGTTCACATCGCGCAAGATGGACAATGTACCGGTGGAGTCCGTCACGGATTTGGACAAACCTTCCACCGAAATAATGGGGTCAGACATGGGATTTTCTCGGTTCAAACAATTGAGCAGCCAGGCGCTGCCACGGCGTGACTTTACCGCGCTGCTGCTGGGTGGCCTGGCGGTGAGCAGCATCAACCTGACTGTGCCTCAGGCACACGCCGCGCCCGCGCCGACCATTGTCGTGCTGGGCGATTCACTCAGCGCGGAATACGGCATCAAACGCGGCAGCGGCTGGGTCGAACTCCTGAAAGCACGCCTCGTGCAAGAAAAAATCCCGGCAACTGTGGTCAACGCCAGCATCAGCGGCGACACCACGGCCGGCGGCCGCTCGCGTATGGCCACCCTGATTCACCACCACAAACCCACCCACGTCATCATCGAGCTGGGCGGCAACGACGCGCTGCGCGGCCTGCCGCTGGACATGACGCAAACTAACTTGGCCGCCATGACACAAAGTTTCAAGCGCACCGGGGCCAAGGTCTTGCTGCTGGGCATTCAGGTGCCGCCCAACTACGGCGGTGATTATTCCAAGCGCTTTGCCGACACCTTTGTGGCGGTCAGCACCGCAGAAAAAGTGCCGCTGGTGCCCTTCTTTCTCAAAGGCATTGGCGATATCGAGGACAGCGCCAAGTTCTTTCAAGCCGACCGCATTCACCCCAACGAGCAAGCCCAGGCGACCCTGCTGGCCAACGTCTGGCCTGAACTCAAGAAGCTGCTGAAATAGCGGATGGCCGCACCGCTTGTTCTTCCGGCCAACGAGGCCCTGGCACAGCTGGGCGGCTTCAGCGCCATCATCGACGCGCGCAGCCAGGCCGAATACGCGCTCGACCATGTGCCGGGCGCGGTCAACTGGCCGGTACTGGACAACGACGAACGCGCCGAAGTCGGCACCTTGTACAAGCAGGTCAACCCGTTCAGCGCCCGCAAGCGCGGCGCAGCGCTGGTGGCAGCCAACATCGCGCGCCACATCACCGCCCACCTGCAAGACGCACCGCGCGGCTGGCAGCCGCTGGTGTACTGCTGGCGCGGCGGCCAACGCAGCGGTTCGCTGGCGCTGGTGCTGGGGCAAATTGGGTTCAAGGTGACGCTGGTGGAAGGCGGCTACAAGGCGTATCGCGCCGAGGTGGTGGCGCAAATCCCCGCCTTGGCGCAGGCGCTTTCCTTCCGCGTCATTTGTGGCCCCACGGGTTGCGGCAAAACCCGGCTGCTGCACGCGCTGGCGGCGGCAGGTGCGCAAGTGCTCGACCTGGAAGCACTGGCCAGCCACCGCAGCTCGGTGCTGGGTTTGATTCCGGGCCAGCCGCAGCCATCGCAAAAGCACTTTGATACGCTGGTCTGGCAAGCGCTGCGCTGCTTTAACCCGGTGCGCCCTGTTTATGTGGAGGCCGAGAGCAAAAAAGTCGGCAACTTGGCAATACCCGATGCGCTAATGCAGGCCATGCGCGCCAGCCCCTGCCTGGATTTGCAACTGAGTGACGACGAACGCGTCCAGCTGCTGCTGGAAGACTACGACTTTTTACGCCGCGACACCGCGCTGTTTGCCCAGCGCCTGGACATCCTGACCGAACTGCGCGGCAAGGCCACGGTCGATGTTTGGCAAATGCAAATTGCCTGTGGCCAGATTGAAGCCGTGGTCCGCGACCTGCTGCTGGTGCATTACGACCCTGGGTATGCGCAGTCGATCAAACGCAATTTCAGCCTGTATCCGGAGGCGCAGGCCCTGCTGCCGGTGGACCGCAGCGCGGCGAGTATGGCGCAGCTGGCCGGGAACCTGCTGCAGCGGCCGGGCAAGGCCGATTGAGCTGCTGTCGTTGGTTGATTTTTCCCGCTGCTCAAGGCGGTCCCTGTTACCCAGATTAAATGCGATGCACTGCCAGACTGGGAAGTGCATCGCTGGGGCGATTTACGCCGCGCTGCGCAGCTTGACGCCGGGGAAGTCCACGGGCACAGCCAACGCCACGTTCACATAATTGGTGAACAGATTCAGCGCCACGTGAGCCAGGATTTCCACCACTTCGGCGTCGCTGAAACCCGCGTCGCGTACGGCTTGCACATCGCTGTCTTTGACTTGGCCGCGCTCATTCACCACCAACAGCGCAAAGCGCAATGCGGCTTGGGTTTTGGGGTCGGCTGACTGGCCTGCTTGGGCTTGCGTCATTTCTTCGGCCGTGGCACCGGCTTTGCGGCCCAGCGCAGTGTGTGCAGCCAGGCAGTAGTGGCAGGCGTTGCGGTCGGCTACGGCCACGGCAAGTTGCTCGGCCAGCTTGCCGCCCAGGGTGCCACCGCCGAGAGCGCCAAATGCACTCCACATGCTGTTCAAGGCAGCCGGCGAATTGGCGGTGGCTTTGAACATATTGGGCACGACGCCAAAAGCGCCGTGGATTTGGTCGAGAACGGCTTTGCGGCTGTCGGTAACGGTGGTGCGGTCAATCAGGGGGACGCGGTTCATGGTGATTTCCTTTAGATAAGAGAGATTGAGGTGTGTGCTACCCAGCACCCAGCCAGTGTCTGCCTGTTGGCGATACCATAAGCTTCAATTAGTCCAACAAAAACACCTTATCGTCCAATATGAATACCCCATACGCCGCAGTGCAGAGTGACCCGATAGACCGCCTGTCCCCGCTGCTGGACCGCTTTCGATTGCGCGCCCGCCTGTTTCACGCGGGGGAGCTGTGCGGCGTGACGCACTTTGACGCACAACCGGGCCGCGGCTTTTTGCATGTCTTGCAGCGCGGTGAAATGACGCTGACGCACCCTGGCAGCACCGGCACGAAGCAAACCCTGCGCATTACCGAGCCGACCCTGCTGTTCTACCCCCGGCCGCTGGCGCATACTTTTCACAATGCACCCAGCGAAGGTGCCGATTTTGTTTGCGCCACGCTGGACTTTGAAGGGGGTGCGCAGCACCCGCTGGTGCGGGCCCTGCCCCCTGTGCTGGTGCTGCCGCTGCACGCGGTGGCGGGCCTGGCCCCAACGCTGGCACTGCTTTTCGGCGAAGCGCAGCAGGTGCTCTGTGGCCAGCGCCTGCTGGCCGACCGTTTGTTTGAAGTGCTGGTGCTGCAACTGCTGCGCTGGCTGCTGGACCACCCGGAGCAGGCCGATATGCCGACTGGCCTGCTGCTGGGACTGGCCCATCCCAAGCTCAGCCGCGCGCTGACAGCGGTGCATGCGGCACCGGGCGCGGTGTGGTCGCTCCAGGCCATGGCCGACGCGGCGGGAATGTCGCGTAGCGCCTTCGCCGCCGCTTTTACGGTGCAGCTCGGGCAAACCCCGGCAGACTATTTGCAGCACTGGCGCATTGCCATTGCGCAAACGCTGCTGCGCAGCGGCACCTCTATCAAAAGCGCCAGCGACGAACTGGGCTATGCCAGCCCGGCGTCGCTGTCACGGGCGTTTACACAGGTGGTGGGGCGTTCGCCAAGGGCGTGGCTTAAAGCGCAAGGGCCGCATTGAATTGAAAATCTGTTTAATTTGATAGCGCTACCGGCAATAAACGTATAGGCTATAGGCATAAATGATGTATAAAAATCATGGTTTGCCGTGTTTTCAGGCTTTTGGCAGGCTGATCCTCACCCCACAGGTTGCTGGGTAGGTGCAGTGTCGGTGCCGGGTTGCTCGCTGATACCCTGCTCGTCTGGCTTGGGTTTCTTCAGCTTCTCTTCTTTCTTGCGCTTTTTGGCAAGTTCTTTTTGGCGTTTTTCGTAGGCGTAGTTAGGAGTGGCCAAGATGTGCTTTCAAAAGGGGTTGGTTGACTGTAAGGCAATCACGGTGTTTTTCACGGTGCTGACTTAAATATGCCTGCCATTTTCAACGTGAAAAACGCCCAGGGCTTGCGCCAGATCAGCTTGCAAATCGTCTGCGGCTTCAAGGCCTACCGAAAACCGCACCAGCGTGCCGCGCTGTATAGCGGCCGGCCAGCGCGGCCGCATGGTGGCCAGCGCATACGGCACCACCAGGCTGATCGGCCCGCCCCAAGAATAGCCCAGCTTGAACCATTGCAGCGCTTCGCAAAACGCGTCCACCTGTGCGCTGCTGTAGCGCTCATGGACGACGACACTGAGCAACCCCGCCGCTTTGCCTGCGCTGCCGCAGACTTGTTGCCAATGCACATGGCCGGGCGATGGCGTCCACGCCGGGTGCAGCACCTGGGAAAATTCGCTTTGCTGGGCGCACCACAGCACGAGCTGACGGGTGGCTGCGTCGTGCGCCTCGTAACGCAGCGCCAGGGTGGACAGACTGCGCAAAACGGTCTCGACATCATTGGCCCCCACCCCCAGGCCCAGCCGCATGTGGGTGAGTTTGAGTTGCTGGTGCAAGGCATCGCTGCGGGTGATGCAGCTGCCCATCAGCACGTCGCCGCCACCGCTGGGGTATTTGGTCAGCGCGTGGACCGAAATATCGACACCGTCACCTTCGTCAAATGCAAACGGCTTGAACGCCAGGCCCGCGCCCCAGGTGTTGTCCAGTGCAGTGGTGACGCCGCGTGCCTTGCACAACCGCAGCAAGGCGATCAAATCGGGGAACTCGAGCGTGACGGAGCCCGGCGCTTCGAGCCACACCAGCCGGGTTTTGTCCGAGAGTTTGGCGGCGAGATCGGCCGGATTCATCGCATCGTAGAGCTGATGGCTGACGCCGTAGGCTTTGAGCTCGCCGACAGCCATGGATTTGTTGGGGCCATAGGCGTTGTCGGGCAGCAGCACCTCGCCGCCGGCTTGCAGCAGGGCCAGATTGACATTGGCGATGGCGGCCAGGCCGCTCGGGGCCAGCACGCATTGCAGGCCGCCTTCGAGCGTGCAGAGACGCTCTTCGAGCATGAACGTACCGGGCGTGCCGTGCAGGCCGTAGGTGTAGCCAGTCTTGTGCATCCAGTCGCGGCTGCGCAGGGCGGCCACGCTGGGGAAAATCACCGTCGAGGCCTTGTACACGGGCGGCTGCGGCGCGGCAAAGCCCTCAGGCGGTGTGTAAGGATGGTGGATGAGTTGGGTGGTGGGATGGCTCATCTGCCGATGGTAGCGGCTTGCGCGGCTGCCGCTGCGGCGCAACCGCCAGCGCCTAAATTTGCCACTTCTCCAACAGCTTGTCGGGGCCCAACCCGTCATAACTCTCAAAAGGCTGGTGGATCCAGGGGTTGGACGGCAGCAGCTCGACCGAGTAGTCAGGCACAAAGCTTGACATGCCTTTGACCCACAGCACGGCGCTGCGCAGTTCCGTAATCGGCGGGTAGCTGGTTCTGAGCAGCGACACCACGGCGTCCAGCGTATGGCCGGTGTCCGCCAGATCGTCGACCAGCAGCACCCGGCCCGCAATCTCGCCCTGCGGGGTGGTGATGTAGCGCGCCAGATCCAGCTCGCCGCGGATCGTGCCGGCACCCGCGCGGTACGAACTGGTGGACATGATGGCCAGCGGTTTGTTGAAGATGCGGCTCAAAATGTCGCCCGGCCGCAAGCCGCCACGCGCCAGGCACAGGATGGTGTCGAATTCCCAGAG
>JBJXED010000141.1:0-3310 GCA_046155225.1 Burkholderiaceae bacterium | reverse complement strand
TCAACCAGGTCAACCCGCCGATGCGGCTGGAAGTGGCGCAGCCCATTCTTGATTTTGCCGACATGGCCAAGCTGCGTGAGATTGAAAAATACACGCAAGGCAAGTTCCGCAGCAGCAGCCTGGACATGACATACCCGCTGGTCTGGGGCAGCGAAGGGGTAGAGGCCAAGCTGGCTTCGCTGTGCGCAGAGGCGGTGGACGCGATCAAGAGCGGCAAGAATATTCTGATCTTGAGCGACCGCGCCGTGGCGCAGTCGCAAGTGGCAATTCCTGCCTTGCTGGCGTTGTCGTCGATTCACCAGCACCTGGTGCGCGAAGGCATGCGCACGCTTGCCGGGCTGGTAGTCGAAACCGGCAGTGCGCGCGAAGTACATCACTTCGCATTGCTGGCAGGCTATGGTGCCGAAGCCATTCACCCGTATCTGGCGATGGAGACACTGGCCGATATGCACAAGCAACTGTCCGGCAACCTGTCGGCAGACAAGGCAATTTACAACTACGTCAAGGCCATCGGCAAAGGGCTTTCCAAAATCATGTCCAAGATGGGCGTGAGCACGTACATGAGCTACTGCGGCGCGCAGTTGTTTGAGGCCATTGGCCTGAACCGCAACACAATTCAAAAGTATTTCACCGGCACCGCCAGCCAGGTGGAGGGCATTGGCGTTTTCGAGATGGCCGAGGAAGCCATTCGCACGCACCAGGCCGCGTTCGGGGGTGACCCGGTGCTCGAGTCCATGCTGGATGCCGGCGGTGAATACGCCTGGCGCGTGCGCGGCGAGGAGCACATGTGGACGCCCGACGCGATTGCCAAACTCCAGCACTCCACCCGTGCCAACAACTGGAGCACCTACAAAGAGTACGCACAAATCATCAACGACCAGAGCCAGCGCCACATGACCTTGCGCGGCCTGTTCGAGTTCAAGCTCGACCCGGCCAAAGCCATTGCCATTGACGAGGTGGAGCCTGCCAGCGAGATCGTCAAGCGCTTTGCCACGGGGGCCATGTCACTCGGCTCCATCAGCACTGAGGCGCATGCCACATTGGCCGTGGCCATGAACCGCATTGGCGGCAAGAGCAATACCGGCGAGGGCGGTGAAGACCCGATGCGCTACCGGCAAGAGCTGAAGGGCATTCCCATCAAGCAGGGCCAGACCATGTCTGACTTGCTGGGCAAGGACGTGTTTGAGGTCGACTATGCCTTGAACGCTGGCGATTCGATGCGCAGCAAGATCAAGCAAGTAGCCTCAGGCCGGTTTGGCGTCACGGCTGAATATTTGAGCAGCGCCGACCAGATTCAGATCAAGATGGCGCAAGGTGCCAAGCCGGGCGAAGGCGGGCAATTGCCCGGCAGCAAGGTCAGCGACTACATCGGCATGCTGCGCTACAGCGTGCCGGGCGTGGGCCTGATCTCGCCGCCGCCCCACCACGACATTTACTCCATTGAAGACCTGGCGCAGCTGATTCACGACCTGAAAAACGTCGCACCGCACGCCAGCATCAGCGTCAAACTGGTGAGCGAAGTCGGCGTAGGCACGGTAGCCGCCGGCGTCGCCAAAAGCAAGAGCGATCACGTTGTGATAGCAGGGCACGACGGCGGTACGGGTGCCTCGCCCTGGTCGAGCATCAAACATGCGGGCAGCCCGTGGGAAATTGGCTTGGCCGAAACCCAGCAAACCCTGGTGCTGAACCGCTTGCGCGGCCGCATTCGCGTGCAGGCCGACGGCCAAATGAAAACGGGCCGCGACGTGGTGATTGCCGCGCTCTTGGGCGCTGACGAAATGGGCTTTGCCACCGCGCCACTGGTGGTGGAAGGCTGCATCATGATGCGCAAATGCCACCTGAATACTTGCCCGGTAGGCGTGGCAACGCAAGACCCCACATTGCGCAAAAAATTCGCTGGCAAGCCCGAGCATGTGGTGAACTATTTCTTCTTCATCGCCGAAGAAGCGCGCCAATTGATGGCACAACTCGGCATCAGGAAGTTTGACGATTTGATTGGCCGCGCCGACTTGCTGGATGTGCAAAAAGGCCTGTCGCACTGGAAAGCGCGCGGACTGGACTTCAGTCGCCTGTTCGCTATGCCCAAGGTGCCCGCGGAGGTGCCGCGCCGCCATATCGAGAACCAAGACCACGGCCTGCACAAGGCGCTGGACAGGGTGCTCATTGAAAAATCCAGGGCTGCTATCGACAAGGGCGAGAAAGTGCATTTCATTGAAAATGCGCGCAATGTGAACCGCTCTGTCGGTGCCATGCTGTCGGGCACTTTAACCAAGGTGCACCCCGAAGGCTTGCCCGACGACACCATCCGTATTCAGCTTGAAGGCACTGGCGGCCAAAGCTTTGGCGCTTTTCTGGCCAAAGGCATCACGCTGTACCTGATTGGCGACGCCAACGACTACACCGGCAAAGGCCTCTCCGGCGGCCGCGTGGTGGTGCGCCCGAGCATCGATTTCCGCGGCGACGCCACCAAGAACACCATTGTCGGCAACACTGTTCTGTACGGTGCCACCACTGGCGAGGCCTACTTTCGCGGCGTGGCGGGCGAGCGCTTTGCGGTGCGGCTATCGGGTGCCACGGCTGTGGTCGAGGGCACCGGCGATCACGGCTGTGAATACATGACCGGCGGCACCGTGGCCGTGCTGGGCAAAACCGGGCGCAATTTTGCGGCCGGCATGAGCGGCGGCATTGCCTACGTGTACGACGAAGGCGGCCAGTTTGCCCAGCGCTGCAACACCGCCATGGTCACGCTGGAATCGGTGCTGCCCGGTAAAGAGCAGGCGGCATACGTGGACAAAGCCGTCTGGCATCGCGGCGAGTCGGACGACGCGCAACTCAAAAAACTGCTGGAAGAGCACAACCGCTGGACCGGCTCGGCCCGTGCCCGCGAATTGCTGGACAACTGGGAGCACTCACGCAGCAAATTCGACAAAGTGTGCCCCACCGAATACACGCGGGCGCTGGGTGAAATTCATGCCAAAAAAGCGCCGATTACGCACGCTCCGCATGTGACTGCCGCTCCCGTTAGCGTAGCGGTTTCGGCCAAATAATCCAGCCTTAAAGCAAGACACCCATCATGGCAAAAATCACCGGTTTCATGGAATACGAGCGCGTCGAAGAGGGCTATAAGCCTGTGGCGCAGCGCCTGAAAAATTACAACGAGTTTGTGATTGGCCTGGGCGACGATGCCGCCAAAGTGCAAAGCGCGCGCTGCATGGACTGCGGCACGCCGTTTTGCAACAGCGGCTGCCCGGTCAACAACATCATTCCCGACTTCAATAATTTGGTTTACGACGGCGACTGGAAGAACGCC
>JBJXED010000140.1:0-2821 GCA_046155225.1 Burkholderiaceae bacterium | reverse complement strand
CGATTTGGCGCAGGCCATCACGCTGCAAGAAGCCGGGCGGCTCATCAAAGTGCCGGGCATTGGCAAGAAAACCGCCGAGCGCTTGCTGCTGGAGCTGCGCGGCAAGCTCGGCGCCGACATGGGCGCTGCGCCCGGAAGCGGCAGCATGGCCAGTGCCGACCAATCTGACATCTTGCAAGCCCTGGTGGCGCTGGGCTACAGCGACCGCGATGCGGCGTTGGCTTTGAAAGCGCTGCCAGCGGGGGTAGGTGTGAGCGAGGGAATCAAATTGGCGCTGAAGGCATTGGCGAAATAGACGGAAGAACAGGAAATCCTATGGCAGTCCTTGAAGGCATCCAGATCAAAAATTTTCGGGCATTGAAAAACATTACGCTTGGACGTGTGTTGACTAACAAGCAAGCTGTGTTGCCTCGTTTAGTCGCCATCATTGGCGCAAACGGCACTGGCAAGTCCAGCATTCTCGATGCGCTTGGTTTTCTAGGCGATTGTCTGAACGAAGGCGTCGAGGCAGCTTGCGACAAGCCGCATCGTGCAGGCTTTGACAAGTTGCGCAGCCTCGGCAGCACCGAAGCGATGCAATTTGAAATTCGATACCGACGCGGTAGCGAGCCGCCCATTAATTACAGCTTGCATATTAATAGCACCTTAACCGGCCATGTGTACGTTGCCAAAGAGGAGCTGCGGCACAAGCCCGTTGACAGAAAAGGGCTAAGAGGTCAGCCGCTCACCTTTATCAAAGTGAAAAATGGCGGTGGCTGGGCCTGGGTTGGCGGCAAGGAAATCCCTGAAAACCGCGAAAGAATTGAAATGGCTACCGACCAGGAGTTGGCCATTGACGGCTTCAGAGCGTTGCAAACTCACCCCGAGATTCAAGGCTTCAGGGAGTTTATGAAGCGCTGGTATCTGTCCTATTTTGTCCCCGAGTTGGCGCGGCGTACGCCAGTTGCGGGGGCACAGCCGCACTTGGACCGCACGGGCGAAAATTTAGCCAATTATTTGCAGTACATCGAGCGGGAACGGCGCCCGCAATTTAAGCAAATGCTCATTCGTTTAGGGAAAAAAATTCCAGGGCTGGAAAGAATTGATTACGACAAAACAGAGGACGGCAACTTGATTTTGAGATTTTTCGCGCAAGGGTTTGAAAAGCCTTTTTTCCAGCGCGCCATGTCGGATGGCACGCTCAAGCTGCTGGCCTATTTGCTGCTTATGGAGGATCCTGCCCCTGCGTCATTCGTCGGTATTGAGGAGCCTGAAAATGGCTTGTACCACCAGCTGTTGTCAGCGCTGGCAGATGAGTTGAAGGATTATGCCCAGCAAGAAAGTGGGCCGCAGGTATTGCTGGCGACACATGCGCCCAATCTTGTAGATGCGCTATCGCCAAGTGAGGTCTGGGTTTTGAATAAAGACGCAAGTGGTTTTTCCAGTCTCACGCGGGCTGCAGACATGCCCGGCGTGCAAGCGCTGTACGACGAAGGCATACCAATGGGTAGCCTCTGGTTCAGCAACCATTTGCACAGTCTCAAACCATGAATTGGATTGAGGTTTTAGTGGAAGGGTCGTCTGATGTACCTGCGGTCAGGGAGGTGTTGACGCGGAAATTCGCGCTGACTGAAAACAGTCATTTCCGAATCCATCCGCACAATGGCCGGGGCTATTTGCCAGGAAATCTGCGCGCACGCCCCGAATTGCAAAACCGCAGCTTGCTCCATCAACTCCCCTCCAAGCTGCGCGGTTACGGCACTTGGTTTACCAATCAACATTGGGTTTTGGTTGTGGTCGATGCTGATGACACGCCCTGCCACACCTTGCTTGCCGAGATGCAAACAATGCTTTCGCAACTGGAAAAACCGCCGCGAGTTCTGTTTCGCATTGCTGTCGAGGAAACAGAAAGCTGGTTTATTGCAGACACTGCAGCTGTAAAAAAAGCCTACCCAAATGCAGCTATTGCGCAGCTTAAAAACATCCCGCCGGATGCAGTGTGCGGTGCCTGGGAGAAGCTAGCCGAAGCGATTCATTCAGCAGGAAACAATAAGACTGCCTGGGCAGAAGCGATATCGCCGCACTTGAATTTGCATGCGCCGCCTTCTCCTAGCTTGCGAAAGCTAATTGAAGGCGTTGAACGTGAGTTGAACGCTTCATCCAATTCACCATGAGCGTACAAACCGATAACTTCGCAGCACCGCCAAACCGGGTGATTTCCGCTGCCCCCGCCTCGCCGCAAGAAGAAGCCATTGAACGCGCCCTGCGGCCCAAGCTGCTGGATGAATACATCGGCCAGATGAAGGTGCGTGAGCAGCTTGAAATCTTCATTGGCGCAGCCAAAAAGCGCGGCGAAGCACTCGACCATGTGCTGCTGTTTGGCCCGCCCGGTCTGGGCAAAACCACGCTCAGCCACATCATTGCGCAAGAACTCGGGGTGAATTTGCGCCAGACCAGTGGGCCAGTGCTGGAAAAACCCAAAGACCTGGCAGCGCTACTCACCAATCTGGAGAAAAACGATGTGCTGTTCATCGACGAAATCCACCGCCTGTCGCCGGTAGTAGAAGAAATTTTGTATCCCGCACTGGAGGACTACCAGATCGACATCATGATTGGCGACGGCCCGGCGGCGCGCAGCATCAAGCTGGATTTGCAGCCCTTCACCTTGGTAGGTGCCACCACCCGCGCCGGCATGCTGACCAACCCACTGCGGGACCGCTTTGGCATCGTCGCGCGGCTGGAGTTTTACAGCGCCGAAGAACTGGCGCGGATCGTAAAGCGCAGTGCCGGACTGCTGAATGTGCCGACCGACGATGCCGGTGGCCACGAGATCGCCCGTCGC
>JBJXED010000139.1:0-3283 GCA_046155225.1 Burkholderiaceae bacterium | reverse complement strand
ACAGGATTTCCTCGACCACGGGCGATAGCCGGTGAATCTCGTCGATGAACAACACATCGTTTTTCTCCAGATTGGTCAGCAGCGCCGCCAAATCCTTGGGCTTTTCCAGCACCGGCCCGCTCGTCTGCCGCAAGTTGACGCCCAGCTCCTGCGCAATGATGTGGGACAGCGTGGTCTTGCCCAGACCGGGCGGGCCAAACAGCAGCACATGGTCGAGAGCCTCGCCGCGCTTTCTGGCCGCGCCAATGAAGATTTCAAGCTGCTCGCGCACTTTCATTTGGCCAATGTATTCGTCCAGCAACTTCGGGCGCAGCGCGCGCTCAATGGCTTCTTCTTGCGGCGAGGCGGGCGCGGCCGACAGCACGCGGCTGGGCTGTGGTGCGGCGGCGAAGTCGTCGGTTTGGATGCTCATGCTTATTTCGCCAGAGTCCGCAGCGCCAACTTGATCCCCTCACTCACCCCCACCCCCGCCGGCAGCGCTTTCAAAGCCAGCGCCGCATCGCGGTCGCTGTAGCCCAGCGCCACCAGCGCCTGCAATATATCGGCCTGGTCGGCACTGGCGATGCTGCCGCCGCCCGATGCAACACCCATGTCGGCACCCAACTTGCCTTTGAGTTCCAGCAGCAAACGCTCGGCGGTTTTCTTGCCAATGCCCGGCACCTTGATGAGCCGCCCGGCTTCCTGCAGCGTGATGGCCTGCGACAGATCCTGCACGCTCATGCCCGACAACACCGACAGCGCGGTGCGCGGGCCCACCCCCGAAATCTTGATGAGCAGGCGAAACGCCTCGCGTTCACCTGCCGTGGCAAAACCGTACAGCAACTGCGCATCCTCGCGCACCACCAGGTGCGTGAGCAAGGCCACAGGCTCGCCCAGTGCGGGCAGGTTGTAGAAAGTGCTCATGGGCACATCGACCTCGTAGCCCACGCCATGCACGTCCAGCACAATCTGGGGCGGGTTCTTCTCGGCGAGCTGGCCGCTTAATTTGCCTATCATTGGATGTTCTGCAACAGTGGTAGTTTGCAGAATTATCAACCTCACCGGACGCCTACTTGATTCTCAGACACATCTTCACCCCACCCAACAACACCCGGCTGGCCCACCTGTGCGGCTCGGTCGACGAGCACTTGCGCAGCATTGAGCAGGCGCTGGAGGTGAAGATCGCGCACCGCCATGAGCAGTTCAAGGTAGAGGGCCCCAAGGCGCGCGCCAACCAGGCCATGGAAGTGTTGCAGGCCCTGTATGAAATCGCGGCCCAGCCAATCGAGACGCACACGGTGCAATTGATGCTGGCGGGTGACGGCCCGCGTCCCCCAGCCCGCAGCGGCGAAAGCGGCAACGGCCCCTCGCTGTCCACGCGCCGCGCCGACCTACGTCCGCGCACGCCCAACCAGGGCCAGTACCTCGACCACATTGCCGCGCACGACATCACCTTTGGCATTGGCCCCGCCGGCACCGGCAAAACTTATCTGGCGGTGGCCTGCGCGGTGGACGCGCTGGAGCGCGGCGCGGTGCAGCGCATCGTGCTGACGCGCCCCGCGGTGGAAGCGGGCGAGCGCCTGGGTTACCTGCCCGGCGACATGAACCAGAAGATCGACCCCTACTTGCGGCCGCTCTATGACGCGCTGTACGAGCTGATGGGCTTTGACAAGGTGCTGAAGGCGTTTGAACGCCAGCAGCTGGAGATTGCGCCGCTGGGCTTCATGCGCGGGCGCACGTTGAGCCATGCGTTTGTGATTCTGGACGAGGCGCAAAACACCACGCCCGAGCAGATGAAAATGTTTTTGACGCGCATCGGCTTTGCCAGCAAGGCGGTAATCACCGGCGATGTGAGCCAGATTGATTTGCCCAAAGAGCAACTGAGCGGTTTGGTCGATGCCGAGCGCGTGCTGCGGCGCACCAGCGGCATTGCGATCAGCCGCTTCACGAGTGCCGACGTGGTGCGGCACCCGCTGGTGGCGCGGATTGTCGATGCGTATGACGCCGCAAGGCTGCTCGGCACGGAACCCGGGGCCAAGCCGGTCGCTTCATAACTCGTAGCAGCCAGGGCAGCATTCACCTTGGCCAGAAGACGAAAACACTTAATAATGGCCGCAAAAACCATATTTCAACTGCAATTTGGCGACGTTGCCGGCGTGCAGCGCCACCGCAAAGCGTTGCCTAGGGCCGGTGTGCAGCAGTATGTGGCATTTGCCCTGCAAAGCCCGTTTGAGATCACCGTGCGCATCGTCTCCGAAGCCGAGGGCCGTGCGCTCAATCTACAGTTTCGCGGCCAGGACCACGCCACCAATGTGCTGACGTTTGACTATGCGCAGTCACCCAGAGTCGTGGCCGACCTGGTGCTGTGCGCGCCGGTGGTCGAACGCGAGGCGCTGGAACAAGGCAAAACGCTGGCCGCCCACTACGCCCATTTGCTGGTGCACGGCGCGCTGCACGCGCAGGGTTATGACCATGAAACGTCGGACGCCGACGCGCTGGAGATGGAGTCGCTGGAGATCTTGCTGCTGCTAGCGCTGGGGTTTGACTGCCCGTATTGAGACCGTAAACAAGCTGCACGCGCAGCGCCGGTGGGCTTGCGCTTTCAGCCCAGCGTCACCCGTGCAAACTTGCGCTTGCCCACTTGCAGCACATACACGCCCGCGCCGAGCTTGAGCGCTTTGTCGCTCACCACGCTGCTGTCCACCCGCACGCCGCCGCCATCAATCAGGCGGTTGCCCTCGCCGCTGGAGGCCGCCAGGCCCGCCAGCTTGAGCAGCGCGCCGATGCCCAGCGACGCGCCTTCCGGCAACGCCAGCGCGACTTCATCAATCACATCCGGCACACCGCCCTGGCTGCGGTTGATGAAATCTTGCTCGGCAGCGCCTGCCGCCTGCGCGGAATGAAAGCGGGCGGTGATTTCTTTGGCCAGCATTACTTTGGCGTCTTTGGGGTTGCGGCCTGCATCGACTTGCGCTTTCAGCGCGGCAATCTCCTGCTCGCTTTTGAACGATAGCAGCAGATACCAGCGCCACATCAGCACATCGCTGATGCTCAGCACTTTGGCAAACATCGTGTTGGCGTCTTCAGAAATGCCAATGTAGTTGTTCTTGCTCTTGGACATTTTCTCGACGCCGTCCAGGCCCTCGAGCAGCGGCATGGTCAAGATGCACTGCGGCTCCTGGCCGTATTCGGCTTGCAGGCTGCGGCCTACGAGTAAGTTGAATTTTTGGTCGGTACCGCCGAGTTCCAGGTCTGACTTCAGTGCCACCGAGTCATAGCCCTGCATCAGCGGGTACAAAAACTC
>JBJXED010000138.1:0-18913 GCA_046155225.1 Burkholderiaceae bacterium | reverse complement strand
GCTGCTGCCATGCCGGTGCGCGCCATGATCAAGCACTTCCGCCACGAGTTCGAATACCTGATCGAACACAAAACCCGTCTTGCGCCTGCCTCTGTTTAAGCCCTAAGAACATGGTTGAAATCGAACTCGACGGACAAAAGGTGCAAGTGCTAGAGGGCAGCATGGTGATGCATGCGGCCGACAAAGCAGGCACCTATATCCCGCACTTTTGCTACCACAAGAAGCTCAGCATTGCGGCCAACTGCCGCATGTGCCTGGTAGACATTGAAAAAGCGCCCAAACCCATGCCGGCCTGCGCCACCCCGGTGACACAAGGCATGGTGGTGCGCACCAAGAGCGAGAAGGCCATCAAGGCGCAGCAGGGCGTGATGGAATTTCTGCTCATCAACCACCCACTTGATTGCCCGATTTGCGACCAGGGCGGCGAATGCCAGTTGCAGGACTTGGCGGTGGGTTATGGCGGCAGCGCATCGCGCTACGAAGAAGAAAAACGCGTTGTGGCGGTTAAAGATGTTGGCCCTTTGATTTCCATGCAGGAAATGAGCCGCTGCATTCACTGCACGCGCTGCGTGCGCTTCGGCCAAGAGGTGGCTGGTGTGATGGAACTCGGCATGAGCCACCGCGGTGAACACGCCGAGATTGAAGCCTTTGTGGGCAGCACGGTCGACTCCGAACTGTCGGGCAACATGATCGACATTTGCCCGGTTGGGGCGCTCACCAGCAAACCCTTCCGCTACAGCGCACGCACTTGGGAGCTGAGCCGGCGCAAAAGTATCAGCCCGCACGACTCCACTGGCACCAACTTGATCGTGCAAGTCAAGGGCAACAAGGTGATGCGCGTCGTGCCGCTGGAGAACGAAGCGGTCAACGAATGCTGGATCGCTGACCGTGACCGCTTTTCTTATGAGGCCCTGAACGGTGACGAGCGCCTGACCCAGCCGATGCTCAAGCAGGGCGGGCAATGGCAGACAGTGGATTGGCAGACTGCGCTCGAATATGTGGCCAATGGTTTCAAACAAATCAAGGTTGATCACGGCGCGCAAAGCTTGGGTGCACTGGTCAGCCCGCACAGCACGGTTGAAGAGTTGTATCTGGCAGGCGCCTTGGTGCGCGGCTTGGGTAGTGAGAATATAGATTACCGCTTGCGCAACGCCGACTTCCAGCACGATGGCGCCGCACGCTGGCTGGGTGGCGCTATTGCCAGCTTGTCCAGTTTGCAGCGGGTTTTGGTGGTGGGATCGGATTTACGCAAAGACCACCCCTTGTTTGCCCAAAGGATCCGGCAAGCCACCAAAAAAGGTTGCAAAGTCAGTGTGCTGGGCGTAGCGGCGAGTGACTGGTTGTTGCCTGTGACCCATCGCATTCAGGAGGAGCCTGCGCTTTGGTTGCAAAGTTTGGCGGAAGTGGCCAACGCCATAGCCGGATTGCAGGGGCTTAAAGAACCCTTTGCCGTGGAAGCCGGTGCAAGTGCAAAAGCCATTGCGCTGTCATTCCTTGGCGGCGAGCGCAAAGCGATTTTGCTGGGCAACGCCGCTGCTCACCATGTCCAGGCCAGCAAGTTGCTTGCGATCGCGCAATGGATTGGCGCTCAAGTCGGTGCCAGCGTTGGCTACCTCACCGAAGCGGCCAACACGGTCGGTGCGCAAGTGGTCAAGGCATTGCCTGGTCCGACCGGTTTGAATGCAGGCCAGATGCTGGCCGGCGAACTCAAAGCTTTGTTGTTGCTCAACACTGAGCCCGCGTTCGACTCGGCAGCAGGCGCAGCGGCAGTTGCAGCGCTTGCAAAAGCCAGCATGGTCGTGACACTGAGTCCGTTCAAGGTCAATGTGGAATTCAGCGATGTGCTGCTGCCTATCGCGCCCTTTACCGAAACGGCGGGTACTTTTGTAAACGCTGAAGGCCGGGTGCAAAGTTTTCATGCAGTGGTCAAGCCCTTGGGCGATGCCCGCCCCGCCTGGAAAGTGCTTCGCGTTTTGGGCGCGATGCTGGATTTGCCGCATTTCGATGCTGAAACCATTGAACAGGTGCGCGAGCAGGCATTGCCAGCGGATACTAGCGCGGTTTTGTCCAATGCCACGTCAACCCCTTTGGACATTACGCCAGCGCCTCAGCACCTGCCATGCACCGCGTCGATCTACCAGCTTGACAGCATCGTGCGGCGGGCCCCAGCGCTGCAAGCTACGGCAGATGGGCGTGCCGCCGCCGGGGTGGCCGCATGATCGATTCGATTCACGGCTGGGGTCAGAGCCTCATTGCTGCGAGTTGGTGGTCCGGCATGGCTTGGCCGGTGATCTGGAACCTCATCAAAATCATGGTGGTGGTATTGCCGCTGATGGGTGCCGTGGCGTACCTGACCTTGTGGGAGCGCAAAGCCATCGGCTGGATGCAAATTCGTATTGGCCCCAACCGGGTCGGTGTCTGGGGCTTACTGCAGCCCATTGCCGATGCTTTCAAGCTTCTGACCAAAGAAATCATCGTGCCTGCCGCGGCCAACAAAAGCCTGTTTTTCATTGGCCCCATCATGACCATCATGCCGGCGTTGGCGGCCTGGGCTGTCATCCCCTTTGGGCCGGACGTGGCCTTGTCCAACATCAATGCAGGGCTGTTGTTCATCATGGCAATCACCTCCATGGAGGTGTATGGCGTCATCATTGCGGGCTGGGCATCCAATTCCAAGTACGCATTTTTGGGCGCCCTCCGCGCCTCGGCGCAGATGGTGAGTTATGAAATTGCGATGGGATTTTGCTTGGTCGTGGTGCTGATGGTGTCGGCTAGCCTGAACATGACCGACATCGTGTTGGGCCAAGCCAAAGGGTATTTTGCGGGCGAGGGTCTGAATTTCCTGTCATGGAACTGGCTGCCGCTTTTGCCCATATTTGTGGTCTACATCATCTCGGGCATTGCCGAAACCAACCGCCATCCGTTTGATGTAGTGGAGGGCGAATCTGAGATTGTGGCCGGTCACATGGTCGAATACTCGGGCATGTCGTTTGCCATGTTCTTCTTGGCCGAATACGCCAACATGTGGTTGATCTCGGTACTCGCTGCCATCATGTTTTTGGGTGGCTGGTTGCCGCCGATCGACAGCGCTTTGTTCAATTGGGTTCCGGGCTGGATTTGGTTGGGTTTGAAAACGTTTGCGGTCGTGACCTTGTTTATTTGGGTGCGAGCGACTTTCCCGCGTTTTCGCTACGACCAAATTATGCGTTTGGGCTGGAAGATTTTTATTCCGGTCACGCTGTTGTGGCTGGTGGTGATTGGGGCCTGGATTCAGACCCCATGGAACATCTGGAAATAAGCATGTCAACCCCTGTCGCCATTGCTAGCCCGGCCTTTTCGCTGCGCGATTTTTTGTCCAGCTTCATGTTGATCGAGCTTTTCAAGGGCTTGGCCATGACTGGCAGGCATGCCTTCCGGCGCAAAATAACTGTGCAGTTTCCGGAAGAGAAAACCCCGATGTCGCCGCGTTTTCGCGGGCTGCATGCGCTGCGGCGCTATGAAAACGGCGAAGAGCGCTGCATTGCCTGCAAACTGTGCGAGGCGGTGTGTCCGGCGCTTGCCATCACGATTGAATCCGAAGTGCGCGACGACGGCAGCCGCCGCACCACCCGCTACGACATCGACCTGACCAAATGCATCTTCTGCGGCTTCTGCGAAGAAAGCTGCCCGGTCGATTCCATCGTCGAGACGCATATTTTTGAATACCACGGCGAAAAGCGCGGCGACCTTTATTTCACCAAAGACATGTTGCTGGCGGTGGGTGATCGCTACGAAAAAGATATCGCCGCGGCCCGCTTGGCCGATGCGCCCTACCGCTGAGTCCAGCTTTCTGACGCAACACACAAAACTCCAATGGAAGTCAAAACTGCACTGTTTTACGCGTTTTCAGCCTTTTTGCTGTTTGCGGCGTTTCGCGTCATTACGGCGCGCAACCCTGTGCACGCGGCGCTGTTTCTGGTGCTGGCATTTTTTCAGGCGGCAGCCATCTGGATTCTGCTGAAAGCAGAGTTTTTGGCCATTGCGCTGGTGCTGGTGTATGTGGGTGCGGTGATGGTGCTGTTTTTGTTTGTCGTGATGATGCTGGACATCAATATCGATAGCGTGCGCAAAGGCTTTTGGCGCCACTTTCCCTTAGCGGGTTCGATCGGTGCGCTGATAGCCCTCGAGATGTCGGCGGTCTTACTGGGCGGTTTTCGCCTGAGCGAGGCACCCAAAGCCACTGGCACAGCTGTGCAGGCGGCGGCGCAGGTGTCCAACACCAAGGAGCTCGGCCGCGTGCTCTACACCGACTACATTTACCCGCTGGAAATTGCCGCTGTGATTTTGCTGGTGGCCATCATTGCTGCGATAGCGCTGACATTGCGCCAGCGCAAAGACAGCAAGTATGTGGACCCTTCTGACCAAGTGCGTGTGCGCGCAGCCGACCGCATGGAGGTCATGAAATTCCCGGCCACACTACCTGCCAGACCAGTGGCCAACCCGGAGATCAAGGCATGACGCTGACACTGGGCCACTTTTTATCATTGGGCGCGATGTTGTTTGCGCTTTCCGTCATTGGCATTTTTCTCAACCGCAAGAACTTGATCGTGCTGTTGATGGCCATTGAGTTGATGCTGCTCGCAGTCAACATGAATTTTGTCGCGTTTTCTTACTACCTGGACGACATGGCCGGCCAGATATTCGTCTTCTTCATCCTGACCGTGGCGGCAGCAGAGTCGGCCATAGGGCTGGCAATTCTGGTGCTGCTGTTTCGTAACAAATCTTCCATCAGCGTGGAAGAGCTCAATACGCTCAAAGGTTGATTCAGTCCGTGAGCAATATCCCATGAGTGCAACCCTTTCGGCTTCAAGCTTGCTGGCCGTGCCGTTGGCCCCGTTGGCCGGTGCCTTGTTGGCCGGTATTTTTGGTACCACCCTGGGCGGTAACTGGATAGGGCGGCGTCTGTCACACAGCCTGACGGTATTAGGGGTGCTGGCGGCTTTTGTGTTGTCGGTTATGACGCTCAAAAGCGTGGCGCTCGAAGGTGCCCGTTTCAATGAGACGCTCTACACCTGGATGGTGGTGGGTGGTCTAAAGATGGAAGTCGGCTTCCTGATCGACGGCCTCACCGCCATGATGATGTGCGTGGTGACCTTTGTCTCGCTTATGGTGCACATCTACACCATTGGCTATATGGAAGAAGACGAAGGCTACAACCGCTTTTTCGCCTACATCTCGCTGTTCACGTTTTCGATGTTGATGCTGGTCATGAGCAACAACTTTCTGCAATTGTTTTTTGGCTGGGAGGCAGTGGGTCTGGTCTCGTATTTGCTGATTGGTTTTTGGTTCAACAAGCCCACGGCGATTTTTGCCAACATGAAAGCCTTCCTGGTGAACCGGGTCGGTGACTTCGGTTTTATTCTGGGCATCGGCTTGATCGCCGCCTTTGCAGGCAGTCTGAACTACGCCGAGGTGTTTGCCAGGACCGCGCAACTAGCGCCTATGCTCCTGCCCGGCACCGACTGGCTGCTCGTGACGGTGATCTGTATTTGCTTGTTCATTGGTGCCATGGGCAAATCGGCGCAGTTTCCGCTGCATGTCTGGCTGCCCGATTCGATGGAAGGCCCCACGCCTATTTCGGCGCTGATTCATGCGGCCACCATGGTGACGGCTGGCATTTTCATGGTGGCGCGCATGTCGCCGCTGTTTGAGCTCAGCGACACCGCCTTGAACCTCATCTTGGTCATCGGCGCCATCACAGCCTTGTTCATGGGGTTTTTGGGCATCATCCAGAACGACATCAAACGGGTGGTCGCCTATTCCACTTTGTCGCAGCTGGGTTACATGACGGTAGCGCTGGGGGCCTCGGCTTACTCGGTGGCGGTGTTTCACCTGATGACGCACGCCTTTTTCAAAGCCTTGCTGTTCCTGGCTGCCGGCGCAGTCATCGTGGCCATGCACCACAACCAGGACATCCGCTACATGGGCGGCTTGGCACGGCATCCCAACACGCGTATTGCCTGGGTCACTTCCCTGATTGGCTCGCTCGCTTTGATTGGCACGCCCCTCTTGGCTGGCTTTTATTCCAAAGACAGCATTATTGAGGCGGTTCACTTCAGCCAATTGCCGGCCGCCGGGTTTGCTCATTTCGCGGTATTGGCTGGCGTGTTCGTCACGGCGTTTTATTCTTTCCGTTTGTATTTTCTGGTCTTCCACGGCAAAGAGCGCTGGGATCAAGTACCGCACGAGGAGCACCACGATGCCCACAGCGAAGGCAGCCACCACAAGCCGCTCGACTTGCCGATCAATCCTGGTTGGGCTATCAACGCGCCTTTGATTTTGCTGGCCTTTCCTTCGGCCGTCATCGGTTTTCTGGCCGTTGATGCCTTGTTGTTTGGTGACTTTCTTAAAGATGCGATTCTGGTTGATGCGGCGCGCCATCCGGCCATGGCCGAGCTGGCCAAAGGCTTTCATGGTGCCTTGCAGATGGCAGGCCACGGCCTGACAACGGCGCCGTTTTGGCTGGCCCTAGCAGGGGTCGGACTCGCGTACTACCTCTATATGGTCAACCCGGCTCTGCCAGCGCGCATCCAGGTCGCTTGCCAGCCGCTGTACAAGCTACTGGAGCACAAGTACTACCTCGACTGGTTCAATGAAGCGGTGCTGGCCCGCGCGACCCGTGGCCTGGGCATGGCACTTTGGAAGGGCGGTGACCAGACCCTGATTGATGGCGCGCTGGTCAACGGCTCCTGGAAGCTGGTGGCCTGGGTCTCAAGCCAGGTGCGACGCTTGCAATCGGGCTACCTCTACCACTATGCATTGGTCATGATCCTGGGCTTCTTTGTGCTCATGACCTGGTTCGCCGTCATCAACAAATAACCCATCAGGAACGCACAGGAATGCTTAGCCTCGCGATTTGGACGCCGATTGCCTTTGGCTTGGTGCTGCTGGCCTTGGGGCGCGACAGCCAGGCCCATGCAGTGCGCTGGATTGCACTCATCGGCGCGCTCGCCGGGCTGCTGGTCACCGTGCCTTTGTACAGCGGCTTCGTGCCTGCCACGGCGGCCATGCAGTTTGTCGAAAAAGCGCCCTGGATCGCTGCTTTCAATATTCATTACCACCTGGGGGTTGACGGTTTGTCCTTCTGGTTCGTACCGCTGACGGCTTTCATCACATTGGTCGTGGTCATCGCCAGTTGGGACACCATCACCGAGCGGGTGGGCCAATACATGGCGGCGTTTTTGATTCTGAGCGGTCTGATGATCGGCGTGTTTTGTGCGCTTGACGGCATGCTGTTCTATGTATTTTTTGAGGCCACGCTGATCCCGATGTACCTCATCATCGGGATTTGGGGGGGGCCAAGAAAAATCTATGCGGCCTTCAAGTTTTTCCTCTACACGCTCTTGGGTTCGCTGTTGATGCTGATCGCCCTGATTTACCTGTACAACAAATCCGGCGGCAGCTTTGATATCTTGACCTGGCACAAGATGCCCCTCGGTAGCACCGTGCAAACCTTGCTGTTTTTCGCGTTCTTTGCGGCTTTTGCAGTCAAGGTCCCGATGTGGCCTGTGCACACCTGGCTGCCCGATGTGCATGTGGAAGCGCCCACCGGCGGCTCTGCGGTGCTGGCGGCCATCATGCTCAAGTTGGGTGCCTACGGGTTTCTGCGTTTTTCCATGCCGATTGCGCCCGACGCCGCGCATGAATGGGCTTGGCTTATGGTCACCTTGTCACTGATTGCGGTGATTTACGTGGGCCTGGTCGCGATCGTGCAGCAGGACATGAAGAAATTGGTCGCGTACTCTTCGGTTGCCCACATGGGGTTCGTCACGCTGGGATTTTTCATCTTCAATGACCTTGGTGTGGCTGGCGGTTTGGTGCAAATGATTGCGCACGGGCTGGTGTCTGCCGCGATGTTCCTGGGTATTGGTGTTCTCTACGACCGTGTGCATTCGCGCGACATTGCGGCCTACGGCGGCGTGGTCAACACCATGCCCAAATTCACCGCGTTCGCGTTGCTGTTTGCCATGGCCAATTGCGGGTTGCCCGGTACGGCGGGTTTTGTCGGCGAATGGATGGTGATTCTGGGTGCCGTGAAGGCCAATTTCTGGCTTGGGCTGGCAGCAGCCACCGCCTTGATCTGGGGCGCAGCTTACACCTTGTGGATGTTCAAGCGGGTGTATTTTGGCGGCATTGCCAATGAGCAGGTCAAGCAACTGGCCGACCTTAGCCGCCGCGAATTTTTTGTCATGGCACTGCTTGCTGCTGCCGTGCTGTGGATGGGCATTTATCCCCAGCCCATCACCGCTGTCATGGATGCGTCCGTGACGGAGTTCCTGAGGCATATGGCCTTGTCCAAGCTGCAATAGCCATTTCCTGAAAACTTGCCCCATGATTGACAAACTCAGCTGGATCACCGTCTACCCCGAGCTCTTGCTCGGCGTGATGGCTTGCGCGATTGCGCTGGTGGACTTGTTTGTGACCAGCCCCCGCCGCACGCTCACCTACGTGCTCACGCTCGTCACGCTCGGCGTGCTGGCCCTCATGCTGGCCGCCTACGCCAGCGGCGACAGCATCATCTACGGCTTTGGCAACATGGTGGTCAGCGACCCCTTGGGCAACTGGCTCAAGTGTTTTGCCGCGCTCGCCACCATGGTTACGCTGGTTTACGGCCGCCCCTATGCGGGCCAGCGCCAGATGCTGGGCGGCGGCGAGCTGTTCTCGCTTTCACTGTTTGCCCTGCTTGGCATTTTTGTCATGATCTCGGGCAGCAATTTCCTGGTGATCTACCTGGGCCTGGAACTGCTCACCCTGTCGAGCTACGCGCTGGTGGCCTTGCGCCGCGACAGTGCTGCGGCCACCGAAGCCGCCATGAAATACTTTGTGCTCGGCGCGCTCGCCAGCGGCTTTTTACTGTATGGCTTTTCCATGCTCTACGGTGCCACGGGATCGCTGGACTTGAACGAGGTGTTCAAAGCCATCGCCAGTCGCCAGGTCAACCACCAGGTGCTGGTGTTCGGCCTGGTCTTTGTGGTGGTAGGCCTGGCGTTCAAGCTCGGCGCGGCGCCATTTCACATGTGGATTCCCGACGTCTACCAGGGCGCGCCGACCGCAGTGACGCTGATCGTTGCCGGGGCACCCAAGTTGGCCGCCTTTGCCATCATCGTGCGGGTCTTGGTGGAAGGCCTGTTGCCGCTGGCTATTGACTGGCAGCAGATGCTGGTGGTGCTCTCGATTGCTTCGCTGCTGGTCGGTAATCTGGCGGCCATTGCACAGACCAATCTGAAACGCATGCTGGCTTTCTCCACCATCTCTCAAATGGGTTTTTTGTTGCTCGGGCTGCTCGCCGGTGTGGTCAACGGCAATGCGCTGAATGCACAGACCGCCTACAGCGCGTCGATGTTCTACATCATCACGTATGTGCTCACCACGCTGGCCAGTTTTGGCGTGATTTTGCTGCTCGCGCGCGAGGGTTTTGAGAGCGAGGAAATCACCGACCTGGCTGGCCTGAACCAGCGCAGCCCTCTGTATGCGGGTGTCATGGCGGTGTGCATGTTCTCGCTGGCCGGCATCCCGCCGCTGGTGGGGTTTTATGCCAAGCTGTCGGTCTTGCAGGCGCTGATGGCTTCGCAGCAAACCCCTTATATTGTCCTCGCGGTGTTTGCGGTGGTGATGTCGCTGATTGGCGCGTTTTACTACCTGCGCGTGGTCAAGGTGATGTACTTTGACGCCCCTGTCCAGACGGCGGACGTGACCGTCCCGCGTGACGTGGCGGTGGTGATGGGGCTGAACGCAGGCCTGCTGCTGGTGCTTGGCCTGCTGCCCGGCGGCCTGATGTCGCTATGCCTGCATGCCATGCAGAAGTTGCTGGGCAGCTAAGTTTCTCTGCGGTGAATGATTCCGTTCTGGTCTGGGTGGTGATCGCGGCTTCGGCGGTGGCTGCCAACCTGCCTTTTCTGAGCCAGCGCCTGCTGTTGTGCCTGCCGCGCGCGCAGCCCAAATCGCTGGGCCTGCGGCTGCTTGAATTGCTGCTGTACTATGTTCTCGCAGGTGGCCTGGGCTTGCTGCTGGAGCAGCGTGCAGGCCAAATCGCAGCGCAGGGCTGGGAGTTTTATGCGATCACCGGCGCGCTTTTTGTAACCCTGGCTTTCCCCGGTTTTGTCTACCGTTATTTGCTCAAGCATCCCCACTGAAATCCAGTTGCAAGCCGCCATGAAGGACGCCCACCTGATTGAGGAAACCCTGGCCCGCGAAAGCCTCTTTCGCGGGAATTTTCTGGATGCCCGCCGTGACAGCGTGCGCCTGCCCGACGGCAGCACCGCACAGCGTGAGTACATCGTCCACCCCGGCGCGGTCGTTATCGTGCCCTTGCTGGACGATGGCCGCGTCGTGCTGGAGCGCCAGTACCGCTACCCGATTGCGCAAGTGGTGATTGAATTTCCCGCTGGCAAGTTGGACGCGGGGGAAGACCCGCTCGTTTGCGGCCAGCGCGAGTTGCTGGAGGAAACCGGCTACCGCGCCAGCCACTGGGCCCACGCCGGTGTGATGCACAACGCGATTGCCTATTCGACCGAGGCCATCCATATCTACTTTGCCAAGGGCCTGCGCTTGTGTGAACGCCAACTCGATGCCGGCGAATTCCTCGACGTCATCACCGCCACCCCCGGCGAGCTGCTCGCCTGGAGCCAGGGCGGCAGCGTCACCGACGCCAAAACCCTGACCTGCCTGCTGTGGCTGCAAAACGTCTTGTCGGGCCAGTGGGTGCTGGACTGGCAAGCCCGCCAGCCCTTGCCAGCGAGGCACACCGCGCCATGAAAGTGCTCGACTTGCATTGCCCGCAGCCGCACAGCTTTGAGGGCTGGTTTGCCAGCGAGGACGACTTTCAGCAGCAGCTTCGCAGCGGCTTGCTCTCGTGCCCGCTGTGCGGCAGCACGGATATCAGCAAAAAAATCAGTGCCCCGCGGCTGAATTTGTCGCATCCCCCATCCCAAGACGAAGCGCCAACCCGCAGCAAAGCACAGTCAACACTCGACTCGAAAGGTCAAGCCGCCTGGCTCAAGGCCCTGCGCGCGGTGGTGGCACACACCGAAGATGTCGGCGACCAGTTTGCGCAAGTCGCCCGCCAAATGCACTACGGCGAGGTGAGCGAGCGCGGCATCCGTGGCCAGGCCACACTGGCGGAATCGGCGGCCTTGCAAGAGGAAGGCATTGCGGTGTTTCCGCTGGACTTGCCGCTGGCTTTGAAGCACACCCTGCAATAGCGTCCGCCCGTGCGCGGACTCGCTCAGTGCTTGCCTAAACCATAAACTGCAGCGCCGCCAGTTGCGCATACATGCCGCCGCGTGCCAGCAGCGCGTCGTGGCTGCCTTCTTCCACCACGCGGCCGTGGTCGAGCACCACAATCCGGTCGGCTTTTTGCACCGTGGCCAGGCGGTGCGCGATCACCAGCGTCGTGCGCTGGCCGTGCTGCTGGTGCATGGCCGAGTCAAGGGCGGCTTGCACCATGCGCTCGCTCTCGGCATCCAGCGCGCTGGTGGCTTCATCCAGCAACAGCAACGGCGGGTTTTTCAAGAGGGCGCGTGCAATGCCGATGCGCTGGCGCTGACCGCCCGACAAACGCACGCCGCGCTCGCCCAGAAAGCTGCCGTAGCCGCCGGGCAGGGCCATGATGAAGTCGTGCGCAAAGGCGGCGCTGGCAGCGGCTTTGACGTCGTCGTCGCTGGCCTGCGGCCTGCCGTAGCGGATGTTCTCCAGCGCCGAGCTGGAAAAAATCACCGTGTCTTGCGGCACGATGCCCATTTGCTGGCGCAAGTCGTGCAGCGCCATCCGGGCAATCGGCACGCCGTCGATTTCGATGCTGCCCGCTTGCGGGTCGTAGTAGCGCAGCAGCAGTTGAAACACCGTGCTCTTGCCCGCGCCGCTGGGCCCGACCAAGGCCACGGTTTCGCCAGCCCGCACCTTCAGGTTCAAATCACGCAGCGCAGGGGTGTCTGGCCGCGACGGGTAGTTGAAACTGACCGCTTTGAATTCAATAGCGCTACCGGCAGTATTTACCTTGGCTAGAACCGGATTTGATGCTGATTTCACGGGGGAATGGCTGCCCAGCAGCTCCATCAGCCTCTCGGTCGCACCGGCAGCGCGCAGCAAGTCACCGTACACCTCACCAAGCACCGCAAAGGCCCCGGCCAAAATAATCACATACACCACCGTCTGGCCTAAATGCCCCGCGCTGATGTCGCCGCGAATCACCGCTTGCGTGCCCTGGTACAGGCCAAACAGCAGCGCCGCGCTGGTCGCAATGATGATGAAGGCCACCAGCACCGCGCGCGCCTTGGTGCGCGTCACCGCGACATCGAAAGCGTCCTGGGTGGACGCGTCAAAGCGCGCTGCCTCGCGCGGCTCGGCGGTATAGCTTTGCACCACCGGGATGGCGTTCAAAATCTCCGCTGCAATCGCGCTCGAGTCGGCCACCCGGTCCTGGCTGGCGCGTGAGAGCTTGCGCACACGGCGGCCAAACCACACACTGGGCAGCACAATCAGCACCAGCACGCCGAGCACCTGCACCATCACCAGCGGGTTGGTGTAGATCAAGATCGCCAGCGCGCCCAGGCCCATCACCGCATTGCGTAACCCCATGGAGAGCGACGAGCCCACCACGGTCTGCACCAGCGTGGTGTCGGTCGTCAGCCGGCTCACCACCTCGCCGGTTTGCGTGGTTTCAAAAAACTCGGGGCTTTGGTGAATCACATGCGCATACACCGCGTTGCGCAAATCGGCGGTGACGCGCTCGCCCAGCCAACTGACCAGGTAAAAGCGCGCGGCAGAAAACACCCCCAGCGCAATCGACACGGCAAACAGCACGCCAAAATGTTCGCGCAGCGCCAGCAGTTGCGCACCGGCGTCGATATTGGCTGCGCCGCTGCCCGACACCGTGCCGCTGACCAGCCCGCCATCAATCAGGCTGCGCAGCGCCAGCGGAAACGCCAGCGTGGCCAAAGCCGCCAGCAACAAGAACAGCCCTGCCAGCGTGATTTGCCAGCGGTAGGGGCGCAGAAAAGGCAGCAGGCCAGAGAGCGACTGGGGGGATTTGGATTTGGGGCGTTCGCTGGTCATCAAGCAGGTTCAACAGTTTTTGGGCAAGCTTGCAAACGCAAGAGTTGGTGCATGTTATCGCTGCTACAGGCTCAAAGGCTTCGCATACCCCGTCATTTCCAGATACCCGCTGCCGACCTTGCGGCCGTTGCTGTCAAACAGCTCGGAGAGGCCTTCCCAGTACACCGCGCCAGTGGACTGGCGGCTGTCGAGCTCCTGGTGGTCGACCACGGCCTTGACGGTGTAGAAATCCACCGCCGTGCGGACCAGCCACTCGACCGGGTAGCGCGTGCCGGTGCCAGGGCTTTGGTAGCTGCGCAGCGGTTTGAAATCGACCTCGCCGCGCGAGAAGATGTACAGCTCGCCGCCGCCGATATTTTTGGGCAGGCGAAACGAGCCGCCGTCCCACAGGGTGCTGCCCATTGCACCGGAGTTATCGCGGCGCAGGCGAAAGGCAGTCAGGGCGCTGCCGTCGTCCAGGTTCATGCCGATCCAGTCCCAGCCTACCGCGTCGGGGTGCAGCAGGGCCTGGCTCCATTCGTGGTCCAGCCAGGCTTTGCCGGTGACGTCAAACGCCTGGTTTTGCAAGGTCAGTTGGCCTTTGGCGGCGAGTTGCGGGATGCTGTAGTAGTAGCTGGCCTGCTCGGGCTGCGGGCCTTTGCGCGAGAGGCCTTGCTTGCCTTGCAGCAGCAGTGGCTGGGTCTCTTCCAAAGTCAGGGCCAGTGAGAAATCGGCAGCCTTGATTTGCGTGGCGTAGCGCGTGTCCGTCCGGGCCAGCGTCCAGCCCTGCAGCTTCACGTCGGTGGTCAGTTCGCTGGCCTGCGCCAGCCCAAACCCGCTGCGCGCCACGCGCTGGTCGTGGTGCATTTTTTTGCCCTGCACATCGGTGATGGCGGCATGGGCAAAGATCAATTGTTTGGCGGCAAAACGCGACGTCATCGCCTGCGTGTCGGCCAGGCGTGAGCGAAAGAAGGTGATTTGAAAGCCAAAAGTGCGGCCGGCCGCGCCTTGCAATTGGCCGGTGATGTACCACCATTCGATCTGGTAGTCAGGGTGCGCGCCGTGGTCACGCGGAAAGCGGGTGCTGGCGGCCGGCAGCGCCAGCACCGGCGCTGGCAGCGCGAGCAGCGCCGCAGACGCGGTATGTTGCAGCAGGCTGCGGCGGGTCGGGTTCATGCGCTGCGCCCTGGCGGCAGCGCTGGCCCGGCGGGCGGCCTGGGCAACCGGGGTGAGACGCCTGATTTTGGGCGGTGCGGGAGGTCTGGCATGGGTGTATTTTCTGCTTTGCAGCGTGCAGACTGCAAAGCACAATGCTGGCAGTGCTATTTTTTAGGGAGATGTTGATGGGACAGGGTGCCGCTAAATTGGATGTGGCTGCGTACCTTGTCTGGGAAAACCAGCAAGCCACGCGCAACGAGTTGTACCGTGGGGAGGTGTTTGCGATGGTGGGTGTGCGCCGTGTGCACGGCAAAGTGGCTTTGAACGTCGCCATTGCACTGAGCCGACAGCTCAAGGGATCGCCCTGTGAGGTGTTCACAGAATCGCTCAAAGTACAAACTGACCACAACAGCATTTTCTACCCTGATGTATTTGTAACGTGTGACAGAGCAGATTTGCAAACCGAGCTGATATTTACTGCTCCCACAGTCATCGTCGAAGTCCTGTCCGAATCCACCCAGGCCTATGACCGCGGCCTCAAATTTGCCGCTTACCGGCAAATCGCCGCGCTCAGGGAGTACCTGCTGATCGACCCCGACACCCGCGTGGTCGAGCTGTACCGGCGCGGAGCGGAGGGCTTGTTCACGCTGCATGACCACACCGGCCAAGCGCAGTTTTCGCTCACGTCGATTGGCTGCGAACTCACGGCAGCAGATATCTTTGACGGCCTGGATGCCCATCCGCAGTCGGACGCCGCTGCCGTCTGAGGTTTCCCCGCAGCGCTGGCTCTACCAGTCTTCCTTCACCGCCAGCACCGCATCGCGCCCGGCCGCGGCACGCCCCGCCAGCCAGGCCGTGGCCACGCCCGCAGCCAGCACCGCCGCGCACAGGGCCAGCAGACGCAGCCAGGGCACGGCCAGGTCCATCGTCCAGTGGAAGCTCTGCGGGTTGACCACATGCACCAGCACCACGCTCACGGCCAGGCCCAGCACCAGCCCGGCGAGCGCGCCCACCAGCGTCCAGGCCGCGCCTTCACCCGCCACCAGCGCCAGGATTTGCCGCCGCGTGAAACCCAGGTGCGCGAGCAGGCCAAATTCCTTGCGCCGCGCCAGCACCTGCGCGCTGAAACTCGCCGCCACGCCGAACAGGCCCATGCCAATGGCCACCGCCTGCAGCCAGTAGGTGACGGCAAAGCTGCGGTCAAAAATCTTCAGCGACAAGGCGCGGATGTCCTGCGCACCGGCAAACTCCAGCAGCGTGCCCGCCGCCGCCTGGTCTTTCTCCGCCAGTGCGCGTAGCGCCTGCTGCACCGCGCCGGCCTGCGCCTGCGGCGTGAGCCACAGCGCAAGATCATTGACGCGGGTGTCGCCTGTCAGGCGCTGGAAATCACGCTGGTCCATGACGATCGCGCCAAACTGCCGGCTGTAGTCGCGCCAGACCCCGGCGACAAAGAAGGTCTGCGCCGCTATCGGCACCGCAGGGACTACGGAATCAGTAGCATTACCGGCAGTATTTACCTTGGCTAGCGGCCTGAATGATGCTGAAAACAGCGAAAAAGCCTCGCCTGGCACCACCCCGTAGAGGTCGAGCACGGCTTCACTGACATAGATGCCCACCTGGCCTGGCGGCACCGGGTAGAGCGCGCCCACCAGCGGCAGGCTGCGCGAAGCGTCGCCCAGCGGCCGGGCGATCAAGACCACCGGCGGCAATGCGGGTTTGAGCAGCAGCGGCGTGCTGCGCAGCGTTTGCAGGCGCGCCACCCCGGGCACGGCCGCTGCTGCGGCGACGAATGCGGGCGGCAAAAACACCGCCTCACTGGTTCCCGGCGCGCTGGCGGTGCGCACATACAGGTCAGCCGGCAGCACCACCTCGAGCCACTGCGTGACCGAGCCGCGAAAACTCCCCACCATCACCGTCAGCGCGACCGACAAGGCCAGGCTTGCCACCACACCGCTGACCGCCACCGCAGCGGTGTGCCGCACCCGGCGCGCCCGCTCGACCGCCAGCAGCGGCAGCAACTGGGCCGCCAGCCGGGGTGCCAGCCGGTCGTAGAGCAGCGCAATCAGGCCGGGCAGGGCGGTGATGCCGCCCAGCAGCATGAGCGCTATGGCCGCATACGCCGCCAGCGGCAGGCCTAAGATGGGCGGTGCCAGCGCCAGCAGTGCGCCCGCCGCCAGCAGCAGCAAACCCCACGGCCGGGCGGCCCGCCCACCGCTGCGGCTGGTGGCGGCCTGCACCGTGCCTAAACCTTTGAGGGTGGCCGCCAGCGGGTAGTGCTGCGCCGCGCGCGCCGGCCAGAACCCGCCGACCAGCGCCGCCAGCGTGCCCAGCAGGCCGTAGGCCAGCGCTGCCCACGGGTCCCACTGCAAGGCCGGTGCAACACCCGAGAAATAACCGCCGCCCAAGTCACCGCCCAGCAGCGTGAGTGCCGCCCAGGCCAGCGCCGTGCCCAAGGCCACGCCGACAGCGCTGCCCAGCAGCCCCAGCGCAAGCGATTCGGCCAGCACCAGTTGCAGGCGCTGCCCTGGCGTGAGCCCCAGCACGCCCAGCAGCGCAAACTGCGCCGCCCGCCGCGCCACGCTCAGCGACAGCACCGAAAACACCAAAAACGCGCCGGTAAACAGCGCCACCAGTGCCAGTACGGTCAGGTTGACGCGGTAGGCACGCGACAAATTGCTGATGCGCGCCTGTGCATCGCCCGGCTGCACAGCGGTGATGTTGCCGGGCCAGCCGGGCGTGCGCAGCAGCCGCTCGGCAAAGGTTTGCGCGTTGACGCCCGCTTGCAGGCGCAGGTCTATCCGCGTGAGCTGGCCTTGCTTGCCAAAGAATTCCTGCGCCGCGCCGATGTCCATCACTGCCAATGGCGCACCACCCGCCGCCACGCTGCCGCCGACGGTGACGCTGCGCAGCGCCAGGCCGCTTTGCAGTTGCAGCGTGCTGCGCGCGGCGGTGACTGCTGCCCCCGATGCCGGGGCTGCCAATGTCGCTGTGGATGCCGCAGATGATGCCGCTGCCTTAGGCCAAAGCTGCTGCGCCGCCGCGTTCAGAAACACCACGCCCGGCGCAAACAGCGCGAGCCGGTCAGCACCTGCCGCCGGCTGCGGCAGCAGCGCCGGCGCGAGCGCGGCAACGCGCAGCGCATCCACGCCCAGCACGCGCAGCGGCTGGCGCGGCGGCGTGGCACCCGGCAGCACGGCGTAGGTGGCCAGCTCGAGCACCGGGCTGGCCAGCGCCACTTGCGGGTGCTGCGCGACAAAGCCGTACACCGCCTCGTCCAGGCCGCCCTGCACGGCGCGCAGCTCCAGGTCGGGCTGGCCGCCGACCGAGCGCACCGCACCGGAGAACTCGTCCAGCGCACTGGCGTTGATGACGTGCACCGCAAACGCCAGCGCCACGCCGAGCGTCACCGCCACCAGCGCGGCCACATGCCGCCAGGGGTGCTGGCGCAGTTCTTGAAGCGAGAAAGTCTGGAGCAGGGCAAGCACGTCAGGGATTGTGCCGCCTGGCCCCAGCAGGGCGGTACTTACAATCTTTTGGCCCCGCGCAGTGGCGGGCGGCCAGGGGCAAAGCCCTCAGCCTGCTTTGGCAAGCCACTTTTTGCAACCCATTTTTTGCGAGTGACGCCCCTTGGACATTTCAGTTATCGGTGCAGGCTATGTCGGCCTGGTCACGGCGGCGTGTTTTGCCGAAATGGGCAACCACGTCACCTGCCTGGACATTGACGAAGCCAAAGTCGCGCAGCTGCAGCGCGGCCAGATCCCGATTTTCGAGCCGGGCCTGGAACCCATGGTCCAGCGCAATGTAGCGGCCCAGCGCCTGCACTTCACCACCAGCTACCCGCAGGCGCTGGCGCAGGCCGAGGTGGTCTTCATTGCCGTGGGCACGCCCAGCGGCAGTGACGGCGTGGCCGACATGCGCTACGTCTGGGAGGTGGCCGAGCAGCTGGGCCAGCACATGCACCGCAGCCTCATCGTGGCCGACAAAAGCACCGTGCCGGTCGGCACCGCCGACGAGGTGCGCCGGCGCATTTCACTGGCGCAATTTGCGCGCGGCGTGAAAATCCAGTTTGCCGTGGTGTCCAACCCCGAGTTTTTGAAAGAGGGCGCGGCGATTGATGATTTTCTGAGCCCCAATCGCATCGTCATCGGCTCGGACGACCCGGTCGCCACCGAAACCCTGTGCAAGCTCTACCGCACCTTCTCACGCAACCACGAGCGTTTTGTGCTGATGGACATCCGCTCGGCCGAGCTCACCAAATACGCCGCCAACGCCATGCTGGCCACCCGCATCAGCTTCATGAACGAGCTGGCCAACCTGGCCGACGTGGTGGGGGCCGACATTGAAAAAGTGCGCCTGGGCATCGGCTCTGACGTGCGCATCGGCAGCCACTTTTTGTACGCCGGGGTCGGCTACGGCGGCTCGTGTTTCCCGAAAGATTTGCGCGCCCTGCTGCACACCGGCACGCAGGCCGGTGTGGCCATGGACATGGTGCGCGCCACCGAGGCCGTGAACGAGCGGCAAAAACGCCTGCTGGTGGAGAAAGTCAAGCACTTCTACGGCGTCACCGGCAACGCCAGTGACGCCTTGCGCGGCAAGGTGTTTGCCCTCTGGGGTGTGGCCTTCAAGCCCAACACCGACGACATTCGCGAAGCGCCCAGCCTGGTGATTATTCAGGCCTTGCTGG
>JBJXED010000137.1:0-6761 GCA_046155225.1 Burkholderiaceae bacterium | reverse complement strand
CTACAACACTTCGCTGGCAAAGTCGGCCAAGCGCGAGCGTTCGCCGCGCGCCAGCGTGATGTGGCCACCGTGCGGCCAGCCCTTGAACTTGTCCACCACATAGGTCAGGCCGGACGAGCCTTCGGTGAGGTATGGCGTGTCGATTTGCGCCAAATTCCCCATGCAAATGATCTTGGTACCCGGCCCGGCGCGGGTGATCAGCGTTTTCATCTGCTTGGGCGTCAGGTTTTGCGCTTCATCGACGATCAGGTATTTGTTCAGAAAAGTGCGGCCTCGCATGAAGTTCATGCTCTTGATCTTGATGCGGCTGCGGATCAGCTCGTTGGTGGCGGCGCGGCCCCATTCACCGGCGCTGGTCTCGGTTTTCGCCAGCACTTCCAGGTTGTCGTCGAGCGCGCCCATCCACGGCCCCATTTTTTCTTCTTCGGTACCGGGCAGAAAGCCGATGTCTTCGCCCACGCTCACCGTCGCGCGGGTCATGATGATTTCGGTGTAACGGCGGTCGTCCAGCACCTGCGTCAGGCCTGCCGCCAGCGCCATCAAGGTTTTGCCGGTGCCTGCAGTGCCGGTCAGGGTGACGAAGTCCACCTCGGGGTCGGTCAGCAGGTTCATGGCGAAATTTTGCTCGCGGTTGCGCGTATTCACGCCCCAGGCAGCGTTCTTCAGGTGGCCGAAGTCTTTCAGCGTCTTGAGCACCGCGGTTTTGGCGCGGATTTCAGTGACGCGGGCATACAGGCTGGGCTCGCCAGGCGACTCGAAATAGACAAACTGGTTAATCAGCAGGCTGGGCACAATCGGGCCGCTGATGCGGTAGAAAGTGGTGCTGCCGTTTTGCCAGCTTTCCACCGTTTTGCCGTGCTTGTCCCAAAAGTCAAACGGCAGGGCCAGCGCGCCGGAATACAGCAGGTCGCCGTCTTCGAGTGTTTTGTCGTTTTGATAGTCTTCCGCCAGCATGCCCAAGGCCCGCGCCTTGACGCGCATGTTGATGTCCTTGGACACCAGCACCACTTCGCGCCCGGTCGGGTGCGCGCCGCCTTCGGACTGCGGCGCGTATTCTTTGCGCAGCGCCGCCACCACACCCAGAATCTGGTTGTCGGCCTTACCCTGCGGCAGGCTGGTCGGCAGGGTGTAGGCGAGCGGCTTGGTCTGGAACACCAGGCGGCCACCGGCTTCGCGGTGGCCGGTGGTGTTGAGATGCAAACCCAGCGTGATGTCGGCCCCTGGCGCCCCGGCCAGCGCATCTAGCGTGCGGCTGGTCTGGCGCGCATTGCGGGCGACTTCGGTCATGCCTTTTTTGTGGCCGTCCAGCTCTTCCAGCACCACCATCGGCAAAAAGATGTCGTGCTCTTCAAAGCGGAACAGGCACATCGGGTCGTGCATCAGCACATTGGTGTCCAGCACAAACAGCTTGGCCTGGCCGGGCTGCGCGGCTTTTTTCTTTTGCGGACCTGCAGTGGGCACGGCGACCAGATTGCGGCGGCGCACGCCGTTGGCGCTGGGCGGTGTGGGTACGGCGTCGTCGGTTGCAGCGGCGGGCGCCAAGTCAGCGGTAGCCCCGTTCGGTGGCTGCACTGCGGCCTGGGTCAAGGCCATGCGTTTGGGGGCTTGGGACAAGCTGCTGCTGGCGCTTGGATGCGCGCTCAAGGCCGGTGCCGCTGGCAGTGGTTCTGACTGCGCGGCGCGGCGCGGCTTACGGCCGGTGGCCGCGTTCGTGCGGGAGGGCTGCTCGAAGGCTTCGGCTGGCAGCAGGGCGGCGCGATGGGTGGGGGCGGGTGGCAGTGGCATGGCAATGGGCTGGTTAAAGGCGGTCAGCGCGCCGAGGCAGGCGGCATGGCGTTGCCGTGCGGTGGGCGGAGTAGGTGTAGGAATAAAAAAGCCGCCCGAAAACCGGGGCGGCTAGTCAACTTTCGGGGCATGGAATTTCCAGGGCATGAGGCATTATGGGGCCAATGGATGACGGGTCAGCGCTTGGCCAGCTCACCCGCATGCGCCGCAAACTGGGCGTGCACGTTGCTGGTCAAAGCCAGTTCAGGCCGGCACAACCGCCGCTTTTTTCAGGCCCTTCACGGCCTTGAGCACGTCGTCCACATGTCCGGGCACTTTAAGGCCGCGCCATTCTTCTTTCAGCGTACCGTCGGCACCGACCAGGAACGTGCTGCGCTCAATGCCTTTGACTTTTTTGCCGTACATGATTTTATTTTTCACCACGCCAAACATATGGCACATCTTTTCTTCGGTGTCGGCAATCAACTCGAACGGCAGCTCGAGTTTGGCCTTGAATTCGTCGTGCGACTTCATGTTGTCGCGTGATACGCCAAACACAGTGGCACCGGCTTTGACGAAATCTTTGTACTTGTCGCGAAACTGCATCGCCTCGGTGGTGCAGCCAGGGGTGTTGTCCTTGGGGTAGAAGTACAGGACAACAACTTTGCCCATGTGAGAGGTGTTGGAGACTTTGATGCCGCTGGTGGCGTTTGCTTCAAATTCGGGAAGGGGTTTGTTGACAACAATCGCCATGTTTTCCTTGTCTCAGCAGTGTGGTGGCTTGCGGATGGCGCCTGCGGTGTGTTCGCTATGCAACTCGCAGGCAGCGGCTCCAACCCTCTATTCTACTGGCAAAAGAGCCTCTAGGCCGCCTCTAAGACGCAGGTTCCACCAGCGCGGCCAGCACGACTTGGCGACCTTCGCCCGCCAAAATGTTGTAAGTGCGGCAGGCCGCCAGTGTGTCCATGGTTTCCAGGCCGACGCGCTGCTGCATCAGCGGCGCTAGCCAGGCCGGCGGCACAAAGCGCAGCACCCGGCCGCTGCCAAAAATCACCAGCTCGGGCAGGGGGCCGTTTTGCGGCAGCAGCTTTGCAAAATGCGCGGGCGTCAGGTCCGCAAAGCGCTGGCACAGCCAGTCAAAACGCCCGCCGCTGGCGCTGACCACCACACTGTGCACGACCCGCTCGCCGTTCACGGCCAGCCAGCCTGGGCCGTAGCCGCTGATCGACTGAACGTCGGATTTGTCGGGTTGAAGTTTCAAAACGTGGGGTCGGGTAGGGGGCTGTGCATCCGCTCAGGTGTGGTCAAATTATAGGTTTTCGGCCTTGCCAAGCCCACAGGAGTCCCCGTGAAGACCGTCCAGAAATCCGCCAAGTTAGCCAACGTCTGCTACGACATCCGCGGCCCGGTGATGGAGCGTGCCCGGCAGATGGAAGAAGAGGGCCAGAGCATCATCAAGCTCAACATCGGCAATCTGGCGGTGTTCGGCTTTGACAGCCCGGAAGAAATCCGCCAGGACATGATCCGCAACCTGCCGAATGCGGCGGCGTATTCCGACAGCAAAGGCATTTTTGGCGCGCGCAAGGCGGTGATGCACTACACCCAGCAGCAGCACATCAAGGGCGTGGCGCTGGAAGATATTTACCTCGGCAATGGGGCCAGCGAGCTGATCGTGATGGCGACCAACGCACTGCTCAATGACGGCGACGAGCTGCTGCTGCCTGCGCCCGACTACCCGCTGTGGACGGCGGCAGTCAGCCTCTCGGGCGGCACACCCGTGCACTACCTGTGCGACGAAGCCGACGGCTGGATGCCGAATCTGGCGGATATTCGCGCCAAGATCACGCCCCGCACCAAAGGCATCGTGGTCATCAACCCGAACAACCCCACGGGCGCGCTGTATTCGGACGAACTGCTGAAGGCGTTGGTGCAAATCGCCCGCGAAAACGACCTGATCATTTTTGCCGACGAGGTCTATGACAAGGTGCTTTACGACGGTGCCAAGCACACCGCCATCGCCAGCCTGAGCGACGACGTGCTGACCCTGACGTTCAACTCGCTGTCCAAAAGCTACCGCTCCTGCGGCTACCGCGCCGGTTGGCTGGTGGTCTCGGGCGACAAGCGCGGCGCGGCCGACTATATCGAGGGCTTGAACATGCTCAGCTCGATGCGGCTGTGCGCCAATGTGCCGGGTCAGTGGGCGATTCAAACCGCGCTGGGAGGCTACCAGAGCATCAACGACCTGGTGGCCGAAGGCGGGCGGCTGCGGCGTCAGCGCGACCTCGCGTACGAGCTGATCACCGCGATTCCCGGCGTCAGCTGCGTCAAGCCGAGCGCGGCGCTGTACATGTTTCCCAAGCTTGATCCGGCGATCTACCCGATCAAAGACGACCAGCGTTTCATCTACGAGATGCTCGAGCAGACGCGGGTGCTGCTGGTGCAGGGTACGGGCTTCAATTGGCCCGCGCCCGACCACTTCCGCATCGTTTTCCTGCCGCACGAAGACGATCTGCGCGAGGCCATTGCGCGGATTGCGAAGTTTCTGGAGAGCTATAGAAAACGTAGCACTACCGGAAAGTAATACGCTGGCTACAACCTGATTTAACTTAAAAATGACGACAAAACCCCTGCAAATCGGCCTTTTGGGCATTGGCACCGTTGGCAAAGGCTGCTTTGACGTGTTGCAGCGCAACGCCTGCGAGATCGAGCGCCGCGCCGGCCGCGCCCTTCAAATCACGATGGTGGCTGACCTCGACGTCGCGCGTGCGCAGGCCATCGTCGGGGGTGCCGCCCAGGTCGTCGATGACGCCCACGCCGTGATCGCGCGTCCTGATATTGATGTTGTGGTCGAGCTGATTGGCGGCTACGGCCTGGCTAAAACCCTGGTGCTCGAAGCCATTGCCGCCGGCAAGCATGTGGTCACCGCCAACAAGGCGCTGCTGGCGCTGCACGGAGATGAGATTTTTGCGGCGGCGCAGGCGCGCGGCGTGATGGTGGCGTTTGAAGCGGCAGTGGCCGGCGGCATCCCCATCATCAAGGCGCTGCGCGAAGGGTTTACCGCCAACCGCATCGAATGGGTAGCCGGCATCATCAACGGCACCACGAATTTCATCCTCAGCGAAATGCGCGACAAGGGCCTGGACTTTGCCGCGGTTTTGAAACAAGCGCAGGCCCTGGGCTATGCCGAGGCCGACCCGACCTTTGACATCGAAGGTATCGACGCGGCGCACAAAATCACTCTCATGAGCGCGATGGCTTTTGGCATCCCGGTGCAGTTCGGCAAAGCCCATGTCGAGGGCATCACGCAACTGGGCGCTGCCGACATCAAGTACGCTGAGCAGCTGGGCTACCGCATCAAGCTGCTGGGCATTGCCAAGCGCCGCCAGGCCGACGCGGCCCAAGGCAGCGGCCCCGGCGTCGAGCTGCGCGTTCACCCCACGCTGGTGCCGGCCAAGCGCTTGATCGCCAATGTCGAGGGCGCGATGAATGCCGTCATGGTGCAGGGCGATGCGGTAGGCACTACGCTGCACTACGGCAAGGGCGCGGGTGCCGAGCCCACGGCCAGCGCGGTGATAGCCGATCTGGTGGACATTGCGCGCCTGTCCAGCGCCAGTGCGGCGCAGCGTGTGCCGCACCTGGCGTTCCAGCCGGGCAGCTTTGCCCAGGCCCTGGGTGATTTGCCGGTGCTGGCGATGCGCGATGTCGTCACCAGCTATTACCTGCGCCTGCGCGTGGCCGACCAGGCCGGTGTGCTGGCGCGTGTCACCGGCATCCTGGCGGAGGCCGGCATCAGCATTGACGCGGTGTTGCAGCGCGAAGCCGATGAAGTTGGCGGCGCGGGCGCGACGTCGACCGATGTCATCATCCTCACCCACGACACTCGCGAGGGCACCATGAACGCGGCACTGGCACAGATGCAGGCGCTGCCTACCGTGCTGGCACCGATTGTGCGCATCCGCAAGGAAGAGTTGGCTTGAGGCAAACCCGCCTGTGCCCACACTGATCGCCGCATTCACCCTGGTGGGCCTGCTCAAAATGGCGCATGTCGAGATGCCGCGCTGGCACCTGGCGTTCTGGTTCGGGGTACTGGTCACGCTGGCGTTGAACGGCAGCATTTCGCGCGGGCAATTGGCACTCAACGGCGCGGGGAGTTTTCTGGCGGCCTGGCTGTTTTTTGCACTGCTGCATCGCACCGACAATACGCTGGACCGCGCTACCCATTATTTGGTGCTGGTTGTGGGTTTTGTGGTGCTGCTGGGCTCGCGTCTGTGGCTTGACATCGCGGTCTACGGCATAGGCATTTAGTGAATCCATGAACCCTTGAATCTGAGAAAACGACCGTGAATTACCTGAGTACCCGCGGCGATCCGCAGCGCAAACGTTTTTGCGAAATTCTGCTCGAAGGCCTGGCCCCCGATGGCGGCCTGTACCTGCCCGAGCATTACCCGCAGCTGGACGCCTCTGCGCTGGCACGCCTGCGCGGCATTTGGCAAAACCAGGGCTATGCGGCCTTGGCGTTTGAGATTTTGTCGCTCTACATTGACGACATTCCCGCTGCTGATTTACGCGCAATCTGTCAAAAAACCTACACTGAAGCGGTGTTCGGCACGCCGCAAATCACGCCGCTCAAGGCATTGGAGCGGGGCCTGTATTTGCAGGCGTTGTCCAACGGGCCGACGCTGGCCTTCAAAGACATGGCAATGCAGCTGCTGGGCCACTTGTTTGAATACGAACTGGCTCGCCAGGGCGCGCAACTCAACATCCTGGGCGCGACCAGCGGCGACACCGGCAGCGCCGCCGAATACGCGATGCGCGGCAAGCGCGGCGTGCGCGTTTTCATGCTCAGCCCGAAAGGCCGCATGAGCCCGTTCCAGCAGGCGCAGATGTTCAGCCTGCAAGACCCGAACATTCACAACATCGCGATTGAGGGCGTGTTTGACGATTGCCAGGACATCGTCAAGGCAGTCAGCAACGACCTGGACTTCAAGCGCCGCTAC
>JBJXED010000136.1:0-6478 GCA_046155225.1 Burkholderiaceae bacterium | reverse complement strand
GGGTTCTCCGTGGTCGCACCAATGAAGGTAAACAAGCCGCTCTCCACATGCGGCAAAAACGCGTCTTGCTGGCTTTTATTAAAGCGGTGCACTTCGTCAACAAACACCAGGGTTCGCCTGCCTTCTGTACGGGCGGCTTGCGCCTGCTCGACCGCCTCGCGGATGTCTTTGACCCCGCCCAGCACCGCGCTGATGGCAATGAACAGCGCATCAAACGCATTGGCCATGAGCCTCGCAATGGTGGTTTTGCCGGTACCCGGCGGCCCCCACAAAATGCAGCTGTGCGGCTGGCCCGACTCGAACGCCGTGCGCAGCGGCATGCCCGGCCCCAGCAAGTGCTGCTGGCCCACCACCTCGCCCAGCGATTGCGGGCGCAGGCGCTCGGCCAGCGGGGCATGGGACGTAGGGTTCATGGTTGTTATTTTGCAGCTGCCAGCGCAGCAGGCCGAAAGCGCGAGGTGATTGAGTTTTCAGCGGTGTATCGTGACACAGATGGAACGCCCATGCTGATACGTCTGGCCGCTGACGGCGTGTTGCTGCTGCACGCGGCGTTCATTGCGTTCGCGTTGCTCGGCGGCTTGCTGGCGCTCGGCTGGCGCTGGGCACCGGCGCTGCATTTACCCGCCGTGGCCTGGGCCTTTTGGATTGAACTCAGCGGCGGCATTTGCCCGCTCACCACCTGGGAGAACCTGCTGCGCACCCGCGCTGGCCAGTCAGGGTACAGCGCAAGTTTTGTCGAGCACTATCTGCTGCCGCTCATCTACCCGGCGGGCCTGACACGCGACATCCAGTACCTGCTGGCAGGCGCGGTGGTGCTGGTTAACCTGGCGGTTTATGCTTGGGTTTGGCATCAGCGATCCCGCCAAGCCAGCCGGAATTTCCGCCGATAGCATGAGTCTTTGCATGAGCCGCCTCGACCATTTCAACAACCCACCATAACCCCACCACAACCCGCCATGACCCAACCCACGCCCCACACCGTCCACGTCGCCGTCGTCCAGGCCGGCTCTGTCCCGTTTGACACCGAAGCCTGCGTCAGCAAGGCCTGCACATGGATTGCCGAGGCTGCGTCCAACGGTGCCAAGGTGGTGGTGTTCCCGGAAGCGTTTATTCCCGGCTACCCCAAGGGCGCCCACTACGGCCTGGTGGTCGGCACGCGCGACCCGCTGGGGCGCGAGGAATTCCGCCAGTACCTGGAAGCGGCCATTGCCGTGCCTGGCCCGCAGACCCAGCGCCTGGGCGAAGCGGCTGCCGCGCACGGCTGCCATGTGGTGGTGGGCGTGATCGAGCGTGATGGCGGCACCTGCTACTGCACGGTGCTGTTCTTCAGCCCCGACGGCGCGCTGCTGGGCAAGCACCGCAAGCTCATGCCCACCGCCATGGAACGCATGATCTGGGGCTTTGGCGACGGCTCCACGCTGACGGCCGTGGACACTCCGTACGGCGTGATGGGCTCGGTGATTTGCTGGGAAAACTACATGCCGATGCTGCGCATGGCGATGTACGCCAAGGGCGTGGCGCTGTACTGCGCCCCCACCGCCGACGACCGCGACACCTGGATCGCCACCATGCAGCATGTGGCCATGGAAGGCCGCTGCTTTGTACTGAGCGCCTGCCAGTTCTTCCGCAAAAGCGATTTCCCCGCCAGCCTGCGCGTGAGCCTGGGCGAGTCGCCGGACGCGGTGCTGATGCGCGGCGGCAGCGCCATCATCAACCCGCTGGGCAAGGTGCTGGCCGGGCCGCATTTCGGCAGCGAAATAATTTTGTATGCCACGCTCGACTTGCACGACATTGGCCGCGGCAAGTTCGACTTTGACGCCACCGGCCATTACAGCCGGCCCGACGTGTTCCAGCTCAGCGTAAACGAAGCGGTGCAAAGCGCCGTGGTGTCCCGCCCGCTGGCGGCCAAAGCCTAGCAGCCGCGCAAAAGAGCCTGCAAGCTCCAAAACGCGTGTTTGGGGCCATTTTTAATGCCAAAAAGGCCTCTAGCCAGCGTAAAACATACCTTTAATGCTATGTTTTTTGAATAAAATGTTGCTTTAGGGCCGGATGACCTGCGTGCCTGCGGGAGGTTTGAATTGAAAGAGGGCTGGCGGCAGGTTGGGGTTGAGCTCGATTTTGCTGAACCGCATGACCGAGCGCTGGCCAAAGCTGTCCAGAATCTCCAGCATGGCCAGCTCCTGCCCCTGAAAGCCCACCGCAATGGTTTGCAAGGTCCCGTCCTTGCTGCGCGGCGTGGCGGTAACCCACTGCAAGCCGGCTTTGTCCGGCGCGTCCTGCAACTCGAAGCTGGCTTGCAGCGCGGTCATGCTGGTGGCCGACAAAATCACCGCCGGGGTGCCTTGCAGGGTCTCACCCAGAGCGCGCGCGCTGACTTGGTTGAGGTCCACATCGTGCAGCCACAGGGTTTGTCCGTCCGAAACGATGGACTGCTCAAACGGTTTGGTATAGACAAAACGAAACCGGTTGGGCCGCTGGAATTCAAAGCTGCCACTCGATGTTTTGCTGCGCGCAGTGGTCTCGCCCTGGCGCAGCGGCGATGTCACGACCTGGGTGAAATCGGCGCGCGCACTTTTGACACTGCGCACAAACGACTCGAGCGCTGTCAGGCCGCTGGCCCATGACAAGGCAGGCAAGGCGGCCAGCGCCAGCAACAACCATACATTTTTCATTGATTTCCTTCTGCTGCGAATGCGCCCAGCCCGCTGCCGCGCCACCACTGCGTCCACGAAGCCGCAGCATACTGCGTCATCTGATCGCCCACATGCATTTGCGGGTTGGACGGCGGGCCGTACTTGAGGTCTTTCTCACGCCGCGCGATACGTGACCAGGTCTCGCGGACGTGCTGCTCAAAGCCCACGTCCACGGCTGAGGCAGGCCCCAGCAGCTCTTCAATAAAAAAAGTGTTGCGGCTGCTGAAATTGCAGCCAAACGAGCTGCGCTCGGCCGAGGCAGCGGTCAGCACCAGGCGCTGCGGCCCGGACACAGCGTCAATCAGGGAGCCCGAATAGCAAGCCGACAGCAACACCAACGTTGGCCGCTGGCCCAAGCCGGCCAGCCAGGTGGACAGGTCACTGGCACTCACCGGGGGGTAGTCGCGGCTGCCGAGTTTCACGCCCAGGACGCCCTGGTTGCCGTGGCTGGTAAACATCAAGGTCACCGGTGTTTCGGGGCGGCTGTGTTCGGCAATCGCGGACAGTGCCAGCGCCATGCTCTCGCGCGTGGCGAAAGGGTAGTCCAGCACCGGTGGACGCGACTTGCTGCCGGGTTTGCTCCAGCCGTTGCCCAGCCGCAGTACCCGTACGCCCGGCTGGTATTGGCGCGCGGTGCGCAAGGTGAGTTCGGCATCGCCTTCAAAAGCCATCGATTCGGAATGCATGGCAAACACCGCCAGCACCGGCGCGGCCGGGTCGCCCAGGCGCAACTGTTCAATTTGCTGGGCCAGCAGCACGTTGCTGCGTTCAAACACACTGGCTTGCGGCGAAGAAGCTGCCAATCCCAAGGGCAGCCAGCACAGCAGCAGCAAACTGAAGGCATGGCGTGCGCGGCCACGCCACCGCGTCAGCAAGCAAGACAAGAGGAAAATAGGCATCACGCGGTCATGATGCCCTGCATCAAATAGCCCTGCTCGGCACCAGTATGTCGCGCTGCCCGCTGCCGCTCATGGCGCTGACCAGCCCGGCTTTTTCCATGTCTTCGACCAGCCGGGCGGCGCGGTTGTAGCCGATTTTCAGGTGCCGCTGCACCAGCGAGATGCTGGCTTTTTTATTCTTCAGCACGACCTCGACGGCCTGGTCGTACATCGGGTCTTTTTCGCCGCCCGCTTCCCCTGCAAGGTCGCCATCTTCGCCATCGACCGTGCCGCCTTCGAGCACGCCCTCGATGTAATTCGGCTCGCCTTGCGACTTCAAATACGCCACCACCCGGTGCACCTCGGCGTCGCTCACAAACGCGCCGTGCACGCGTACCGGCAGGCCCGCGCCGCTGGGCAAATACAGCATGTCACCCATGCCCAGCAGGCTCTCGGCACCCATCTGGTCGAGGATGGTGCGGCTGTCGATTTTGCTGCTGACCTGGAACGACATGCGGGTGGGAATATTGGCTTTGATGAGGCCGGTAATCACGTCCACACTGGGGCGCTGGGTGGCCAGAATCAGGTGGATGCCGGCGGCGCGGGCTTTTTGCGCCAGCCGGGCGATCAGCTCCTCGATTTTCTTGCCGACCACCATCATCAGGTCGGCCAGCTCGTCGATCACCACCACGATGTGCGGCAGGCGCTGCAAAGGCTCAGGGCTGTCAGGTGTGAGACTGAAAGGGTTGTAGAGAAACTGCTCCTTGGCCTTGGCCTCGTCTATTTTGACGTTGTAGCCCGCCAAATTGCGCACGCCGAGCTTGCTCATCAGTTTGTAGCGCCGCTCCATTTCATTGACGCACCAGTTCAGGCCGTGCGCGGCCTGCTTCATGTCGGTCACCACCGGGGCCAGCAGATGCGGAATGCCCTCGTACACCGACATTTCCAGCATCTTGGGGTCAATCAACAGCAGCCGCACATCACGCGCCTCGGCCTTGTAGAGCAGGGACAGAATCATCGCGTTGATACCGACCGACTTGCCCGAGCCGGTGGTGCCCGCCACCAGCACATGCGGCATGCGCGCCAGGTCGGCCACCACGGCTTGGCCGGCAATGTCTTTGCCCAGGCCCATGGTCAGCATGGACTTGGCGTCGTTGTAGGTTTGCGAGCCCAAAATCTCGCTGAGCTTGATGCTCTGGCGCTTGGCGTTGGGCAACTCCAGCGCCATGAAGTTTTTGCCGGGAATGGTCTCGATCACGCGGATGGAAACCAAGCTGAGCGAGCGCGCCAGGTCGCGTGCCAAACCCACAATTTGCGCGCCTTTGACGCCGGTGGCGGGCTCGATCTCGTAGCGGGTAATCACCGGGCCTGGCAGCGCCAGCACCACGCGCACCTCGACGCCAAAGTCTTTGAGCTTTTTCTCGATCAGGCGGCTGGTCATCTCCAGCGTCTCGGGTGCCACGCCCTCTTGCTTGCCCGCCGCACCGTCGAGCAAATCAACTTGCGGCAGCTTGTTGTCGGCCAACTCTTCAAACAGCGGTTTTTGCCGCTCCTTGACTACCCGCTCACTCAGCGGCAAGTCCAGCAGCGAAGGCTCGATCGGCACCGGGGTGGGGTGCTGCTCATGCACTTCCATCCGTTCAACCAGCACTTTGCCTTCTCGCTCGCGGGCCGCTTGCTCGCCCAGCGCCAGGTCTTGCGCGATTTCGCGCTTCTCGCGCCTGGAGTCCATGGCGCTGTCCATCCAGGCACCCAGGCGCTGGGCGACCTGGCCCCAAGAGAAGCCAAAGACCATCGACACGGCCATCACCAGCAGACCGATGCACACCAGCCCCGAGCCGACAAAGCCGAGCCAACGCATCGCCAGCGGCCCGCTCCACCAACCCAGCAGGCCGCCGGCATGGTGCGGCAGCAAGGTCTCGAAGCGGTAAAACCGTGACCACTCGAGGGCAGTGCTCGCGAGCAGCAAGAGAGCCAATCCAAGCCAGAAGCCGGGCCGCCGGAGCACAAAAACGTCAACGTCACCCTCAGCGGTGTGCTGGGCACCTCGCATCCAGCGCGCCAACAACGCCAGCCACACCCGGACGACCACCGCCGGCCCCCACCAAACGGAAAATCCAAACAACCAATAACTGGCGTCGGCCAGCCATGCGCCCAGCTTGCCCATGAGGTTGTGGACCGCGCCGCCTGCGCCCGAGGTGGACCAGGCGGCGTCTTGTGGCGAATAGCTCAGCAGTGCCAGCAACCAAATGGCCGACAGTACCGCACCTGCCAGCAGGCCAATTTCTGCGCCAGAGCGGCCTGTTGCAGGCGCAGGCGCTGGGCTGGTGGCTGGCGAATTCAGCCGGTGCAAGGAATATGTCATGAAAGCTAGCTTACCCGGAAACTCCGCCCCCTACGCGCTGGTCAGACGGCCCCGCGCCTAGGCATCGGCAGGCCAAAAGCGGCACACTGTGCGGGATCAGCCCAGGGTATTGAGCGGCTCTTTGATCAGCATGGAGCCGTCTTCACGGGTTTCGATGAAACCGCGGTCTTCCAGGTCTTTCATCACGCGGCTGACCATCTCACGCGAAGCGCCGACCATTTTCGCGATGTCCTGGCGCGAGATTTTGTCGCGGATGTGCATGCAGCCTTCACGGTCGGGCACGGCAAACTCAATCAAGGCGCGGGCTACTCGGCCATACACATCCATCAAGGCAAGCGATTCGATTTTCCGGTCGGCGTGGCGCAGACGCTGAACCAGGCCTTTCATCACGGCATAGGCCATGGAGCTGTTTTCGGGCAGGCAACGCGCAAACTCAAGCCGACCCAAAATCAACGCGTCCGTCTGGATTTCAGCCATCACGGTGGCCGAGTGTGGCTCGTTGTCAATCAGGCTCATTTCGCCCACATAGTCGCCAGGGCGCA
>JBJXED010000135.1:0-9115 GCA_046155225.1 Burkholderiaceae bacterium | reverse complement strand
AACGACTTTGCCCTGACCGAGCCGCCCTTGGCGCGCCCGGTACAACTGCGCAGCCTCACGCTCTCGGCGGCACCCGTGGTTGCGCCCGCTGCCGCGGCAGCGCCAGCCGCTGCCCTGCCCAACGCCGAGCGTCCTGCACCGCGCCAGCCGCCAACACCCTCCCAAGCCACTGAAAACGGTATTTCCATACTAAATCAGGTTCAAGCCTTAGTGGACACTGCTCCTGAAGCTACTGTTTCAGTAGTAGCGCAAGCCACGCCGAGTAGCGCCGCTGAGCCAGCCCCTGCGCCGCCAGAACCTGCCGCAGTGCAAGTTGCGCCCGGCCCGGACAGCGCGCCCGCCGCTGTGGCAGGCTCCGCGCGAATCAAGTACGACGTGACCGGGCTGGCCAAAGACTTGAATTACCAGGCCAGCGCCGAAATGCTGTGGCTGCACGACGGCAGCCGCTATGAAGCCAAGCTGACCATCAGCGCGCTGTTTATTGGCTCGCGCAGCGAAACCAGCGAGGGTGAGCTGACACCGGCGGGTTTGCGGCCCCTGCGCTACCTGAACAAAAGACGCGGCGCGCAGGCCGCGCATTTCGACTATGCGCTGGGCCGGGTGCGCTTTTCCGCCAACACGCCCGACGCGCCCTTGCAGCCGGGGGCGCAAGACCGCATCAGCGTGGCGCTGCAACTCGGCGCGTTGCTGGCCGGTGACCCGCTGCGCTATCCGGCGGGCAGCCGAATCACGTTGCAAACCGTGGGGCCGCGCGACACCGACATCTGGGTTTTTGAAATCAGCCCGGCAGCCCAACTTTCCTTGCCCGGCGGCGAACAAAGCGCGGTCAAGCTGGCGCGCCTGCCCCGGCGCGAGTTCGACCAAACCGTCGAAATCTGGCTGGCACCTGCCCAGAACTACCTGCCGGTGCGCATCAAGCTGACCCAAAGCAACGGCGACTTTGCCGACCTGCAATGGCGCTCGACCGCAGCGCCTTGACATTCGGCTGGCACCGGGGACTTGAATTTTGCCCAGGCCCAACCCAACTGAGCTTTGTCCTGAGCGCAAACGCAAGGCCTTCTGGCCCGGGCATCAAAACGCAGCCAATTTGCTGCATACTGAGACTATCCACTCCACAGGAAACACCATGCAAATGCTTTATGACTCGGAATCTTTTGTGGTGGTCCATATGCAGGCCGACGCGCCTGACGATACCGCCGCTGCAGACGGCGAGGCAGCAGGCCCCAGCGTTCCAACCCTGGTGCGGCACGGTTTTGAAATCGTCGACAAACGCTCGGGCAAAGAGGTTTACCTCGACGGCGCCTGGGCCGAGCTGTTCCAGCAGCACATCAGCGCTTGGCGCCTCAAAACGCCAACCCAGGAAGAAGTCGAGGACACGCTCGACAGCTACGCCGGGCTGGCGCAAAACCCGATCACCCAACATTGACCCTGCAGGTGGCTGCGGCCCATTAACTGGGTAGAGTGCGTTTCCACAAACTACTGCGCACTATTGCGAGATGCCAACCATGATCCGCCTTACCTATGCCAGCCGGGCCAAGAATATCGGCCCCAGCGATGTCAAAGACATCTTGCGCAGCTCACAAAAGAACAATCAAACGGTAGGCATCACGGGCGCGCTGTGCCTGTCCAACGGCATTTTTTTGCAGTGCCTTGAGGGCGACCGCACCGCGGTGAATGCGCTGTACCACCGCATCCTGCTGGATCCGCGCCACATTCACCCCGCCATACTGGACTTTGAAGAGATTGTGTGTCGGCAATTTGGGGCATGGTCGATGGGCCTGGTCAGCAGCACTGCTGAAAACCGCGCGATGTTTCTTAAATATTCATCGGGCGCCGAGTTTGACCCGTACAACATGTCGGCCTTGCCACTTCGCGCTTTTTTTGCCGAGCTGCAGGCCAACGTACGCTGGCTGAGCTGACCCAGCAGGCGATGAGCCCTATCCAGCGCCTCTGGCCTTTCTTGCTTGTTGCGCTGGTGGTCTGGCTGGGCGCAGGGCCAGCCGCCTATGGCCAAGAGGCCTCGATGCGCCAGCGCAGCTTGCTAGGCTTGCTGCCCGCTGACGCTATTTTGTTGGGCGAGCAGCACGACGCACCGCAACACCAGCACATCGAAGCCGAGCTTGTCCAGTGGCTGGCCCAGCGTGGCCAGTTGGCAGCGCTGGTGCTGGAGATGGCCGAGGCCGGCCGCAGCACCGCAGGGCTGCCCGCCCCGCCGGGTGAAACCCAAGTGCGCACCGCACTGGCCTGGCGCGACGACGCCTGGCCCTGGGCGCAGTACGGCCCGGTGGTGATGGCGGCGGTGGCGGCAGGCGTGCCCGTTCTGGGAGCCAACCTGCCGCTGGCCGAGATGCGCCCCGCCATGCAAAACCAGCTGCTCGACAGCGCGCTGCCCGGCCCGGCGCTCAAGGCGCAGCAGCAGGCGATTCGCCTGGGTCATTGCAGTTTGCTGCCCGAATCACAAATCGCGCCGATGACGCGCATTCAGATTGCGCGCGACCAGCGCATGGCGCAGGTGCTGCAAAGCGCCGCCGTGCCAGGCAAAGTCGCACTGCTGGTGGCCGGCAGCGGCCATGTGGACCGCCAACTGGGCATTCCGCAGCATTTGGAGCCAAATTTCAAGGCAAAAGTGGTTATAGCCAAGGCAGAATATGTCGTCAGCGCTTCTAATTCAGTAGCAAATGTTCGCTCTGGCGACAGCAGCACAGACGCGTACTGGTTGACACCGCCAGTGCCCGAGAAAGACTATTGCGCCGCGCTGCGCAAGCCATGAGCTAGCGGCGCTTGCGCGTTCGCCGCTCTAGGCATGCCGCCGGATGCTGTCCGCCAGCGTCCCGACCAATTGATCGATTTGCGCGGGCGTGACGATGTAGGGCGGGCACAGCACCAGGTTCTCGCCCGCAGGCCGCACCAGCACGCCGTGCGCGAAGCAGTCCCGGAAGATCTCGAACGCGCGTTTGCCTGGGCTGCCTGCCAGCGGCGCCAGTTCGACCGCGCCCGCCAGCCCCAGCGTGCGGATGCCCACCACATGGGGCAGCCCTTTGAGCGCCGCATGCATGGCGTCGCCCAGCACCGGGCCCATCTGCCCTGCGCGTTCAAACAGCTTTTCTTCGGCGAACACATCCAGCGTGGCAAGGGCCGCCGCGCAGGCCACCGGATGGCCGGAATAGGTGTAGCCGTGCAGGAATTCAATGGCGTGCTCGGGCGCGTCGGTGCGCATCAAGGTGTCATATAAAAAATCGCGGCAAATGACGCCGCCAAGCGGAATCACGCCGTTGGTCACGCACTTGGCGAAGTTCAGCATGTCGGGCACCACGCCGTAGTAGTCGGCCCCGAAATTGGTGCCCATGCGGCCGAAACCGGTGATCACCTCGTCAAAGATCAACAAGATGCCGTGCTTGTCGCAGAGCTGGCGCAGGCGCTTCAAGTAGCCCTGCGGCGGCACATACCAGCCCGCACTGCCCTGCACCGGCTCGACCATGATGGCGGCGATGTTGCTCGCGTCGTGCAGCGGCAAAATGCGCTGCTCCAGCTCGGCCAGAAAGTCTTCCTCGTACACCGGCTCGGCCCCTTGGATATAGGCATGCCGCGCCGGGTCGTGCGGCAGGCGCAGGTGGTCCACCCGCGTCATCATGGCCGCACCAAACACCTTGCGGTTGGCCGGAATGCCGCCCAGGCTCATGCCGCCCAGGCCCACGCCATGGTAGGCCCGCTCGCGGCCAATAAAGACCGTGCGGTGCCCTTCGCCGCGCGCGCGGTGGTAGGCCAGCGCCACCTTGATGGCGGTGTCCGCCGCTTCGGAACCCGAGGTACAAAACAGCACCTTGTTCAAGTCGCCTGGGGCCAGCTGCGCGATGCGCTGCGCCGCCATGAAGGCCTGGTCGTTGCCGATCTGGAACGCGGTGGCGTAGTCCAGCGTGTCGAGCTGCTTTTTGATCGCCTCGTTGATGCTGCGCCGGTTGTGGCCCGCCGCCACACACCAGAGGCTGGAGATGCCGTCAAGAATTTGCTCGCCGTCCTGGGTGGTCACATGCATCCCGTCTGCACGGACGATGACGCGCGGCGTTTTCAGAAAGCTGCGGTTGGCGGTGAAGGGCAGCCACTGGTGGCTCATGGGCAGGGCGGCTTGCAACATGGCGGGGGTCTTTCAAACAAGGACGCCCGCAGCGCGGGCCTGGCAGAAGAATGGGGGACAATTATGGCGCTATGAACACTGCCCACAACAACGCCTGCATCCTGACCTTTTCCTGCCCCGACAAGCCCGGCATCGTCCATGCTGTCTCGGGCTTTTTGCTTGAACGCGGCTGCAATATCGAAGAAGCCGCGCAGTACAACGACCACTCCACCGGGCTTTTTTTCATGCGCGTGCGCTTTGCCAGCGGCACGCTCGCGCTGGCCGACCTGCAGGCGCAGCTCGCCGTGCTGGCGCAAGGCTTTCAGATGCAATTCAAATTGCACGCCAGCGAAGCCGCGATGCCCACTGTCATCCTGTGCAGCCGCGACGGCCATTGCCTGAACGACATCTTGTTCCGCTGGAAGTCGGGCCTGCTGCGCATCGACGTGCGCGCCATCATCAGCAACCACCGAGATTTCTACCAGCTTGCGGCCAGCTACAACGTGCCGTTTCACCACATTCCCGTGACAGCCGCCAGCAAAGCGCAAGCCGAGGTGCGGCAGCTCGAGATCATTGAAGCCGAGGGCACGGAGCTGGTGGTGCTGGCGCGCTACATGCAAATCCTGAGCAACGACCTGTGCGTCAAACTCGCCGGCCGCGCCATCAACATCCACCACAGCATGCTGCCCAGTTTCAAGGGGGCCAAGCCCTACTACCAGGCGCACGAGCGCGGCGTCAAAGTCATTGGTGCCACGGCGCACTACGTCACGCCCGACCTTGACGAAGGCCCGATCATTGAGCAGGACGTGACCCGTGTCGACCATGCCGACACGGTGGAAAACCTCACCGCCCGCGGCAAAGACACCGAGAGCCGGGTGCTGGCGCGGGCGGTGAAATGGCACAGCGAACACCGGGTGCTGATCAACGGACAAAAGACGGTGATTTTCAAATAACGCGCCAAAGGTTTAGAGTCAGGCCATGAACACCGCCACCGCATCTGAATCATCTGCCCTCCTGGCCGCGCAACAGGGCGCGCAGCGCCAGCTCGATGTTGTCACCGCCCTCCAAGCACTGCTGCCTGCGCATGCCCTCCTTTGGCAGGCCGAAGACACCGTGCCTTACGAGTGCGACGGCCTCACCGCCTACCGCGAGCGGCCGCTGGCGGTGGTGTTGCCTGAGACCTACGGCCAGATTGCGGCGGTGCTGAAACTCTGCCACCGCCTGCAGGTGCCGGTGGTGGCGCGCGGCGCGGGCACAGGCCTGTCCGGCGGTGCCATGCCGCACAAGAACGGCGTGACGCTGTCGCTGGCCAAGTTCAATAAAATTTTGAAGATGGACGCCACCAGCCGCACGGCGGTGGTGCAGTGCGGCGTGCGCAACCTGGCCATCAGCGATGCGGCCGCTGCGCATGGCCTGTACTACGCGCCCGACCCGAGCAGCCAGATCGCCTGCACCATTGGCGGCAACGTGGCTGAGAATTCCGGCGGCGTGCACTGCCTCAAATACGGCATGACGCTGCACAACGTGCTGAAGGTCAAGGGCTTCACGATTGAAGGCGAGGAAGTCGAGTTTGGCAGCGCGGCGCTGGACGCGCCCGGCCTGGACTTGCTCAGTGTGCTGATTGGCAGCGAGGGCATGCTGGCCATCACCACCGAAGTCACCGCCCGGCTGCTGCCCAAGCCCACGCTGGCGCGCTGCATCATGGCCAGCTATGACGATGTGCGCAAAGCCGGTGACGCGGTGGCGGCGGTGATCGCTGCGGGCATTATTCCAGCGGGTCTGGAGATGATGGACAAACCCATGACGGCGGCCGTGGAAAGCTTTGTCCATGCCGGCTACGACCTGAATGCCGAGGCGATTTTGCTGTGCGAGAGCGACGGCACGCCCGAAGAGGTGGAAGAAGAAATCGGCCGCATGAGTGCGGTGCTGCGCGCTGCCGGGGCCAGCGCGATTGCGGTGAGCCAGAGCGAGGCCGAGCGGCTCAAATTCTGGAGCGGCCGCAAGAACGCCTTCCCTGCCAGTGGCCGCATCAGCCCCGACTACATGTGCATGGACTCGACCATCCCGCGCAACCGCCTAGCCGACATTTTGCTGGCCATCCAGCAGATGGAAAAAAAGTACCAGCTGCGCTGCGCCAACGTGTTCCACGCCGGCGACGGCAACCTGCATCCTTTGATTTTGTTCGACGCCAACGACGCGGACCAACTCCGCCGCGCCGAGCTGTTCGGTGCCGACATTCTGGAGACCAGTGTGGTCATGGGCGGCACCATTACGGGCGAGCACGGCGTCGGTATTGAGAAGGTCAACTCGATGTGCGTGCAGTTCAGCAGCCAAGAGCTGGAGGCGATGTTTGCCATCAAGCGTGCGTTCGACCCGAGCGGTTTGCTCAACCCCGGCAAAGTCATCCCCACGCTGCAGCGCTGCGCCGAGTACGGCAAGATGCTGGTGCGCGGCGGGGCGCTTTCGCACCCCGATTTGCCGCGCTTTTGATGTTGCCCCTCAAAGGCTTGGCTTGGCTGCTGGCCCTGCAGTCGGCGGGTGAGGGCCTGGCGCATTTCTTCAAACTCCCGCTGCCCGGCCCCGTGGTGGGCATGATGCTGCTCTTGGCGGCCTTGCATTGGCCCTGGGTGCGCGAGCCGGTGGCGGCCTGCGCCGACTTTCTGCTGGCCCATTTGTCGCTGCTGTTTGTGCCGGTGGGGGTGGGCGTGATGACGCACCTGGGCTTGCTGGGCCAGTACGGCGCGCGGCTGGTGCTGGTGGTGGTGCTGTCCACCTGGATTGGCCTGGCGGTAACCGCGCTGGTGCTGCGTATGCTGGAAAAAAGCCGCGCTCCATGACCCATTTTGTTGAACTCTGGGTTTACCTCTCCTCGGCACCGCTGTTCGGCTTGACGGCCACGCTGGGGGTGTATGTGCTGGCACAAAGCGCGTATGCGAAGTTGAACCAGGCACCCTGGGCCAACCCGGTGCTGTGGAGCGTGGTGGTGCTGGCGCTGGCCCTGTTGGCCACTGGCACCGCCTACCCCACGTATTTTTCGGGGGCGCAATTCATTCACTTCTTGCTCGGCCCGGCGGTGGTGGCGCTGGCCTGGCCGCTGTGGCAGCGCCGCGCCGAGCTGGCGCAGGCCTGGGGCCGGTTTTTGCTGGCTGCGCTGCTTGGCGGGCTGGCCGCAGGGGGCTCGGCGGTGGCCATGGCGTGGGCGCTCGGCCTGCCTGACGAGGTGGTGCTGTCGCTGGCACCGAAATCCGTCACCGCGCCCGTGGCCATGGGCGTGGCCGAAAAAATCGGCGGCATCCCTGCGTTGGCGGCAGTGTTTGCGGTGCTCACCGGACTGGTCGGCGCGCTGTCGGGCAAAACCATTTTTTCGCTGCTGCGCATCCCGCAGGATGCCACCGGCTGGGCCGCGCGCGGCTTTGCGCTGGGCACCGCAGCGCACGGCATTGGCGCGGCACGGGCGCTGCAAGTCAATGCCGATGCGGGCGCTTATGCCGGGCTCGCGCTGGGCTTGCAAGTGGTGCTGGCGTCGCTACTGGTGCCGCTGTTGTTTCGGCTGTTTTGACCGGAGGGGCCATGGCAGCGCCAGCCAACCGCATGTTCATCAGCGTCGCCGCCTACTGCGACCCGCTGCTGGGGCTGACCTTGCAGCGCGCGCTGGCACAGGCCAAGTGGCCGGAACACTTGCACTTTGGCGTGATTGACCAAAGCCCGGCCGCTGCCGCGCTGCCGAATCTGCCGGTGGCCAGGCAACTGAGCCCGGCACGCCTGTCGTGCATCACGATCGAGCCCTTGCAGGCACGCGGGCCGTGCTGGGCCCGCGCGCTGGCGATGAGCCTGTACGAAGGCGAAGACTGGTTTTTCCAGATCGACTCGCACATGGACTTTGACCTGCATTGGGACGAAACCCTGGTCTGCCAAGCCCAGCAACTGCTGGGCCAGCGGACAGGGCCAGCGGCAGCGGGCGGCGGCATCGTCATTTCGTCCTACCCCGACGCCTTTGTGCTGGAGGGCGGCGTGCCGCAGCACGGCCCCACCGAGGCGGGCAAAGTGCTGCGCCATCTCGTCAAGCCGGGCCAGCAATTTTCAGGCGACCATCTGGTACTGACCTTTGAAGCCTGCCCCGTGGCATCGGCCACGGCACTGCCGGGATTTCATCTGGGCGCGGGTTGCTTGTTTGCGCCGGGCGCGCTGGTAGGCCGGTTTCCCTACGACCCTTACCTCTACTTTCACGGCGAAGAACAGGCACTGGCGGCGCGTTTGTTCAGCCACGGCTGGGATATTTTTCACATGCCGGGGTTGCCCATCTACCACCTCTACCGCACACCTGAAGTGGCCGCCGACCCGGCCCTGGCCCGGCCGCTGCACTGGGACGCCAGCGAGGACGCGCAACGGGCGATGCGCTGGTGGCAGCTTGAGCAGCGGGCGCGTCACCGCGTCTCGGCGCTGCTGCTCAGCGGGACCGACCCGGCGTGGGGGGTGTACGGTTTAGGCAGGGTGCGCAGCATGGCCGACTACGCCGCTTTCAGCGGCATCGACTATGCCGCCAGGCGCTTGGCCGCGCGCGCCTACCCACCGCAAGACCACGCCAGTGTGACCCACGCAGGCCCCGGCCCATCGGCGCCTGGTGCGCAGCCACCCAAGCTCGACATAAGTTAAAACCATAGCACTACTGGCAAGCAATCCGCTGGCTAGATGCAGTTTTGACTTGTAAAAACCGGTTTTCAGTCGATTTTTAGCTATTTCCGGCCTTCGCAGCGGCTGACCTGTCCTGCTCGCACTACTGGCACTGCTGGCCCGTGATGACAGCGCCGCGGTCGGCTTTGTTGGTGCCGGTGTTGGACTTGTCATCGGTTGTAGCGGTAGTCGCGGCGGTTTCCGCCGCCTTGTCGGCCGCGCGCTGCTTGGCGTCTTCCTGAATCAGCAGCGTGGCAAAGGTATTGGCCAGGCTGTCGCGGTCGTTAGTGCCCTGCTGCACGACCTGTTCGACCACAGCGCGCGTTTCGGTGT
>JBJXED010000134.1:0-2960 GCA_046155225.1 Burkholderiaceae bacterium | reverse complement strand
GGTGTGCAAGCTCGCTTTGCAGCTGTTTGAAGAGTGCTCGGCCTGCGGCAATTTCAATCCCCTGCACCGACCAGACGGAGGCGTGCTGCGCCTCAAACACCGCATCGACAAAACCCACCACCGCCGTTAGCCAGTGATTGATGGTTTGCAGCGACGATGGGTCATTGGGCATGAGCGCGTTGGTCGGTGCGGTAAACGGCCAGCGCTGCAAGTGTGGGCCTTCTTGCGCGCCTTGAAACTCCCACATCAGCATGAAACTGTCGGGGTGAAAGGCTTCTTCAAAGGTTGCCAGCGGCTGGCCCGGCTGGCGTCCCAGCGCCGCATAGCAGTCGGCCATCAGCGGTAGCGCGTTGTAGTAGCTGCCCAAAAAACCGTGGATGCCGTGCTCTTCAATGCGCGCATTGGGGCCGCGTGCAGTGGCGCATTTACCGCCCAGCCGCCAGCCCAATTGGTACACCGTGATGTCGAAGCGGCTTTGCCAGTCGGGCTGGCTGGTCAGCTCGAAAGCGGTGGTCAAGGCCGAGATACCGCCGCCCAAGATGGCGATTTTTTTCACTGCTGAACCGGTTGCCATGATGACCCCTAAAAATGTTGAAAAAACGCTGCCGCCTCAGCCGCTCCAGCCGGCCTGGCGCAACAACCCCACAAAACGATCGAGCACCACCGGGTCCACAAACGGGTGGCCGACCCGCAGCGCCTGCATGCTGTAGGGGCCAAACGTCTGGCCGGTGGCAAAGCTCTTCTGCGCGGCCGCCAGGTCGCCGGTGGCCACCTGGGAAGCGGCCAACAGGTAGTAGTTGAAAAACCAGTTGGAGCGTTTGGCCGCAGCTTGCTGGGCATAGACCACCGCCGAGGCGTAGTCCTGCTCGACAAAACAGGCAATCGCGCGGCTGCGCACCCACAGGCTCAGGTGCGGGTCGTGCGGGCTGGCGTCGATGGCTTGCAGCACATATTCCGTGGCCTCGGCGGTGCGCCCGGAAAATGCCAAAAGACGCCCCAGCTCGCCAGCGGCAGCGGCAAACTGCGGGTACAGCGCAAGGGCGTATTCGAGCTCGGCTATGGCCTGCTGCATGTGGCCGGTGCAAGACAGCGCCGTGCCCAGGGTGAAGTGGGCAAAGCTGTCGGTGTCGTCCTGGCGCACCGCGCGCAGGGCCAGCCGGTTCGCCTCGACAACATCGCCTTGCGAATTGCTGGACCAGCCTGCCCAGACCCGGCTCATATGGATAAACGCCATAAGCGACAGGCAGGCCGGGTCGTCGGGTTTGGCCGCCATGGCTTCCGCGAGGCATTTCTGCGCGGCGTCCAGGTGCTTTTTGCTGCTGCGCCAGAAATGCCAGCGCGCCCGCATCAGCAACTCCCAATGCGCCAGCTCGGGCGTCGTGTCGGGCGCAGTCCCTGCAGCGGCTGGTTTGGCCCGGTTGAAACGCTTTTCCTCGCGCCGCAAATACACCGGCTCAATGGCGCTGGCGATACTGCCCGAAATCTGTTCCTGCACCGCAAACAAGTCGGCCAACGGCCTGTCGAAGCGCTGTGACCAGAGGGTTTCATTGGCGGGCCCGTCCACCAGTTCGCAACTGATGCGCACCGTCTCGCCCGAGCGCCGCACACTGCCCGACACCAGATAGCGGGTGCCCAACTGGCGGCAAATATCGGCGGTGGCGGGCAATGGCGGCCGAAATACAAACGACGAATTGCGCGCAATCACAAACAGCCAGGGCGAGCGGCTGAGCTTGGCAATGATGTCCTCGGACAGGCCGTCAGACAAATACTCCTGCTGCGGGTCCTCGCTCAGGTTGACAAAGGGCAGCACCGCAATCGCGCGGGCCGCTGCTGGCGGCGGCAGCGGCGCACTGGCGGCCGCGCCGCGCCGCTGCACCGGTGCCGTGAAGCGGTAGCCCCGGCCCGGCACGGTGGCGATCGCATCCGGTCCGAGCAGCTTGCGCAGGGTCGAAATATGCACTTGCAGGTTGTTTTCTTCCACCACCAGGCCGGGCCAGACGGTGTCAAACAGGTGCGCTTTGCTCACCAGCTCACCCGCTTTGTCCACCAGCGCACAGAGCACGTCAAAAGCGCGAGCACCGAGGGTGACCGGCTGGCCGTTGTCGATCAGCTTGCGCTCGCTGATTTGCAACTCAAACTGCGAAAAAACCAAAGACTGGGACATGGTGGGGTTGGCCGGACGCAGGATTAAGGATTTTTAAGGTTCGCTTAAAGGCAATTCAGGGCTTTATTGCTGACACTGCATCCATGTCAAACGCACTACACAAACACCGCAAACCAAGCCAGGGCCGGCTCGGCAAAAAAACGCCGCAAGTCTGCGGCCACAGCTTGCCTAGTCTATCAACAAGGAAATCCGCCATGTACGCAGCCACTTTCTCCCTCCCCATGCACTCCATGATGCCGTGCGGCCAGGCTGCGGCCCCTGCTGACACCTCGACCCCGTTGTGGCGGGGCACCAAGGTGCAGAGCAACGATGCGGGTGAAAACGAGGCTTTCTCGATCGGGCCTGATGGTTTTGTCTGGTGTTACGCGCTGGACGAAGCGTCGGAGACTTGCGGCCGGCTTAAAAGCATAGGCCTGCAAGCGCAGCGTTTTGCTGTGGGCCAATGGGGAGGGCTGACGGTAGTGCTGGCGGTCAGCGACAACCAGCTGCAATATGTTGCCGAGACGGGCGAGCCCAGCGGCCCTCGCTGGTTACCTGCATGTGATGTGAATTTTCCGCTGGCCATGCAAGGCGGCGAGATCAAGGACGTATTCATACGCAAGCTGGAAGGCAACCTGTTTATCGGCGTCGTGACGCAGCATGAAGATGCAATCGGCTACCAGTATTCCCAGTTCTGGGAGGCTGTTTGGGCCGGCGGCGGCCTGGTTTTTTGTGCGTCACCCGTCAACCCTGAACTGCATGACACGATCTGGGACCAAGAAATTGCCAACCTCCCGGGGGAGCTCGGCTGAAGCTG
>JBJXED010000133.1:0-4426 GCA_046155225.1 Burkholderiaceae bacterium | reverse complement strand
CGTGCAGCAGCAGCTATTGCGCCAATGTCGCGTCACGGTGGGCGGCGTGACCTACACCACGCTTGTGCCTGATACCTGCACAGCAGTAGCGGATGCGATGCAGCGGTATCCGCAGGCCAGTCGAATCAGCGTGAGGGTTGCGGAATGAAAGAGCGGCCAATTCTTTTTAGTGCGCCGATGGTGCTAGCACTGCTTGACGGCACAAAAACGCAGACGCGGCGCACCGCGCCCATTGCCGAGCTAAACATCAAGCCGCACACCGACCGCTTATTGACGTGGGTCGTCACCTTCACTAAGTCAATCAAGGGAGTGCTGGGTAGCTACAGTGGCGGCTCGTTTTCGGACTTGCAGGCCCGTAGCATCATCGCCTCGCAATTCAATCCATACGGCAAGCCCGGCGACCAGCTTTGGGTGCGTGAGACGTGGGCGCAAGTTGGCACGATGGATCCCGGCCTGACTGTGTACCGCGCCGACTATCCGGCCTGCGTGCCTGCCAGTTATTCAAACATCCAGCCTGCCGAGTCAATCAAGTGGAAGCCATCAATCTTCATGCCCCGCGCCGCCAGCCGCATCACGCTTGAGGTTACCGGCGTGAGAGTGGAGCGGTTGCAGGACATCAGCGAGGCCGATGCAATTGCCGAGGGAATTGAGAGCCTTTCCTATGGCGGCATTACGACCTGGCGCAACTACTCGCTAACTGACAAATTGGCCTCTGTCAGCCCAATGCTTGAAAGCCCAATTGATAGCTACAGAACTCTTTGGGAATGCATCAACGGCCCCGGCTCATGGGATGCAAACCCCTGGGTGTGGGTCGTCGAATTTAAGCGGGTTAAGCCATGACCGCGCCCCCCGAACACCTCCTGCGCCGCGCCTGGGCCATCTGCCGCTGCCGCAAATGGCCCGCCACCTATGAGGCCACCATGCAAGACCCGCTGCGCGCCAAGCTGGTAGCCGCCTGCGCCACCGGCCTGGCCACCAAAGCCCGCAGCCGCACCAGCCCAGCCCGCAGCGCCAGCCTGCCCGCCCACCAGCAGCCCGGCTTTGTAGACCACAAGCGCGCCGCCGCCGGCGACTTTGATTAACCGATTTGTCCACCCACCCGCAACCCACCACCCATGCCCAGCCACACCATGCAAACCGCCGCCAAAAAAATAATCACCATCACCCTGGCCGACCTTGACCTTGCCGCGGGCACCGTCAACGTCAGCACCAGCGCCGCGCCGCCCCAAGTAGGCCGCGCGCTTACGCAGGCCGAGAGCCTGGCGCTAGACCTGCTCACCATCTGCACGGCCCGCGCAGGCGGCGTAACCTTTGACCTCACCCGCCAGAGCGCCCCGGAGGCTGCATGAGCGGGTTTATTAACTGGATAACGCGCCGTCCACCTGATTTTGTTATTGGCGGCCATGAGCGCCCGTACTTGCTGCGCTGGTTCGTAATTCCGCGCAACCCACTGTTCAATGTGTACCTGCACCAATTCAGGCGCAGCGACGATGACAGGGCTTTGCACGATCACCCATGGCTGTTCAACGCAAGCCTGCTACTTCAGGGCGAATACATTGAACACACAATCAAAGAAGGCGGCCTACTGGTACGCACACATCGGCGCGCTGGCGACCTGAAAGTGCGCTGGGGCAAATCTCCGCACAGGGTGGAGTTGATAACGATTGCAGACTATGTACGCAGCCAGCCAAAGAACGATACGCCGCTGTCGTGCTGGACCATCTTCATAACCGGCCCGCGAATCAGGCAGTGGGGCTTTTATTGCATGGATCGCGGCTGGATTCATTGGAAGCGCTTCACAGCTAGCAACGACCCCGGCACCATTGGCAAGGGATGCGATTCATGAAGCCGATCGCGTCCACCACCGACGGCGCGCAGTTTGCGCCCGAAGTCTTTGTGCAAAACAGCGGAACGCCCGCCGACCTGCGCAACGACGTGCTGGGCCTGTGGTGGGCGCGCGAGAGCGGGCTTAGCGGCGTGCGGGTGCAGGTGGAGGCATGAGATTCCTAAGCGTCTGCTCAGGCATAGAGGCCGCCAGCGTGGCCTGGCAGCCGCTGGGCTGGCGCGCCGCGGCATTCAGCGAGATTGAGCCGTTCCCCTGCGCGCTGCTGGCGCACCACTACCCGGGTGTGCCCAACCACGGCGATATGACTAAATTCAAAGACTGGCCAGACCATGCAATTGACCTTCTTTGCGGCGGAACCCCCTGCCAATCATTCTCAGTCGCCGGATTGCGAAAAGGACTGGATGATCCGCGTGGCAACCTCATGCTTACCTTTGGTGCCATTGCTGCAAAGTATCGGCCCCGATGGCTGGTTTGGGAGAACGTCCCCGGCGTTTTGTCCAGTAACGGAGGGCGCGATTTTGGAGCCTTCATCGGGATGCTGGTCCAGCTCGGGTATGGGGCCGCCTACCGCATTCTTGACGCTCAGTATTTCGGAGTGGCCCAGCGCCGCCGCCGTGTGTTCGTTGTCGGATGTTTTGGAGACTGGCGCAGTGCCGCAGCGGTACTTTTTGAGCGCCATAGCCTGCAAGGGCATCCTGCGCCGCGAAGGAGAACGGGGCAAGGATCTACCCGCGGCGTTGAATTTGGCCCTGGCGGCGGTAGCTTCACAGACCTGAATCCGACGCTGGATAGCCGCGCAAAAGACGGCCCTATTCGCAATCAGCTTGCAGGCGCTGTATTCCAACCCGCACCGCACGCCGCCGCATCGCACGGCGCGTTGCCTACGGTTGCCGCATTCAAAGGCGGTCAGGGCAGCGCGGCAGGCGGCATTGGCTACAGCGAACACCTTGCGCCCACGCTTAGCAGCGCAGACAGCGGCAGCAACCGCACGCCTGCCCTGCTCACCGCCATGCAAGTGCGCCGCCTAACCCCGCTGGAGTGCGAGCGACTGATGGGATTTCCCGACCATTACACCGCCGTCCCAACCTGGAAAGGCTGGCGAAAGATGGACGCGGGCGAAACACCTGAGAGCTGCATCGCCGAGGGCTTAGAGGTGCGCCAAAACAAAAAGACCGGACGCTGGCGCGTCAGGGATGTTGACGGCCCGCGCTACAAGGCCCTTGGCAATAGCTGGGCCGTGCCATGCGCCGAGTGGATTGGGCAACGTATTCAGGCTGTAGAGCAGATAACACGTGCGCAACCCGCTATCAAAAACGAACCCCAAAGAATCGCCGCATAAAACTCAATCACCGATCCCGTCACCACCACCCCAACTCAAAAGGAAAATCATCATGCAACGCACAGAAACCATCGCAGCCGCAGAACTTGGCGCAGCGCTCTCAGCGCCAAGACTCGTCGAGCAAACGCCGTATATCGTCATCTCAGACGGCTACAAAAAGCATTCGCTCGAATCATTCATGCGCCAGCGCACCCGCGCGCGCGGCAGCATGGCCACCGACTCGCTGGACTCGTTTGAGGACTACGTGGTAGCCCACCAGGAACAGGGCGCGGCGGTATTTGTCACCGCAGCCGACATGCGCGCCACCGCCGTATTAAACCTTGGCACACCAGAGGCCCCCGGCCACGCAGACAACACCGCCCACTACCAACCCACCCGTGCCGCCGCGTACACGGCCCTGCTCCGGGTGGCCGATGGCTACGGCAAAAAGCAAGGCGAGATTGCCGAATTTTTAGAAGACTGGCCTGACCACATTGTGTGTTTTAACAGCGGCGAAGGCATCACCCCGCCGCAAGCCATTGCCGCCATCCGCAAAATCACCATCGAGGCGCTGCGCAAGGTTGAATCAGCCGAGCAGCAGCTCAGCGCCAGCAAAACCAGCTTTGAGAGCGTCACCGCCAGCAGCGCCAACCCGCTGCCCACGCACATTTACTTTGCCTGCACGCCCTACGCCGACCTGCAGCCGCGCACCTTTGTGCTGCGCCTGGGCATCCAAACCGGCGGGGACAAGCCCTCCATTTTCCTGCGCATCGTCAACGCAGATAAACACCAGGAGCAAATGGCGCAAGAGCTTGTAGCCAATGTGCAAGCAAGCCTGGGCGAGCACGTGCCGGTGCTGATTGGCAGCTACTCGCCCGGCCAATGAAACCTAGCCGCCGCCCCGCCCACCACCCCCAGCGCACCTACACGCTGATGCACGAACTCATGGCCCAGCCCGTGCACCCCATGCCCGAAGCCAAGCGCCTGCACCAGCTTACCGTCATGTGGCAGGGCCTGCGTGCTATTGAAACCGAAGCAGCACCCACCCGCAATGATTGGCGCGTGGTCAGCGATGCCGTGAATCTGCTCGAAACGCTGGTGGGCATGGGCGAGGCGCAAGACGCCAGCGGCCTGCTGCAAGATGCCGTAGCCGCCCTGGCCGAAGCCGCCCGCCGCCACCTGCACGCCGGCCAGCCGCTGCGCTTATCCGGCCAAGGCATACAGACCGTGCGCGCCGTGCTGGAAGACTACGCCGCCGCCCT
>JBJXED010000132.1:0-24949 GCA_046155225.1 Burkholderiaceae bacterium | reverse complement strand
TGCTTCACCACAGGCAAATAGTCTTCGGGCAAGGCGCGCGAGTCGGTACGCGGGTAGGTCAGCGCCTTGTGCCGCTCGTACAGGCTTTGCGCCAGTTGCAGGGTGGTTTTGGCGGAAAAGCCAAATTTGCCATTGGCCTCGCGCTGCAGGCTGGTCAAGTCAAACAGCAGCGGGCTGGCTTGCGTGGTGGGTTTGGATTCTTCGGTAACGCTGGCCGATTTGCCGCGCACGGCGTCGGCAATGGCCTGCGCCTCGCGCTGCGTCCAGACGCGGTCCGAACGCTTCTCTTGGTCTTCCGGGTCTTTCTTCCACTTCGGGTCAAACCATTTGGCCGGGTACGCCCCTGCCTCGGCGGCGAAGCTGGCGTGAATTTCCCAGTAGTCACGGCTGATAAAGGCGCGGATTTGCTCCTCGCGCTCGACCACTACGGCCAAGGTCGGCGTTTGCACCCGGCCCACGGTGGTTAAAAAGAAGCCGCCATCGCGCGAATTGAAAGCCGTCATGGCGCGGGTGCCGTTGATGCCGACGAGCCAATCGGCTTCGGAGCGGCTGCGCGCGGCGTCGGCCAGGCCCTGCATTTGCTGGTCGCTGCGCAGGCTGTCAAAACCGTCGCGGATGGCTTGCGGTGTCATGCTTTGCAGCCACAGCCGCTTGACGGGTTTGCCCAGCGGCTTGGCCTTGGCCCCCGTGCCGGTGCCGGCGTACTGCTCGATCAGGCGGAAGATCAGCTCGCCCTCGCGCCCGGCGTCGCAGGCGTTGATGAGCGCATCCACGTCCTTGCGCTTGGCCTGTTTGATCACAGCGTTCAGCCGGGTTTTGGTTTTGTCCACCGGCTTCAAGTCAAAGTACGGCGGGATCACCGGCAAGTGCGCAAAGCTCCACTTGCCGCGCTTGACATCGAATTCCTCGGGTGCCTGAATCTCCACCAGGTGGCCGACCGCGCTGGTCACGACGTACTTCTCGTTCTCAAAATGCTCGTCGTGTTTGTCGAACTTGCCCGCCGACGGCGTGAGTGCCCGCACGATGTCTTGCGCCACCGAGGGCTTTTCTGCAATCACCAGTGTTTTTCCGGCCACCGCAGTCTTGCTCAAAACTTCTTTTTTCATCTCATTACAATCCCGTTGCTTCGCGTGCGCACACACGCACACACGCACGCACGCGCTTGCACGTGCATGTATTCAACATACCAAAAATTTTTGACGTGCCGAAATCCGCGCCGCACAGGCCGCCCCCAAAAATCAACTACCGCCGCATCCAGGTGCGCCGCTCGGGCGTGCACGGCAAGGGTGTGTTTGCGCTGCAAGCCATTGCCGAAGGCGAGACCCTGATCGAATATGTGGGTGAGGTCATTGGCTGGGACGAGGCACAGGCGCGCCACCCGCATGACCCGAGCGACCCCAACCACACCTTTTATTTCCATGTCGATGCGGACCGCGTGATCGACGCCGCGCGCGGCGGCAACTCGTCACGCTGGATCAACCACGCCTGCGAGCCCAATTGCGAGGCCGACGAGCGCGGCGGGCGCATCTTCATCGTGGCGCTGCGCGACATTGCCGAAGGCGAAGAGCTCAGCTACGACTACGGCCTGATGATCGACGAGCGTTACACCAAAAAGCTCAAGGCCGAGTACCCCTGCTGGTGCGGCGCGGCCACCTGCCGGGGCACCCTGCTCGCGCCCAAATCGCCGCGCCTGCGCAAGTGATGAACTGGCACGGTGAAACCCTCTGGGAGGCCATTGCGCCGCACCTGCCGGGCTTTACTGTGGAGGTGCTGCCGCAGCTGGATTCGACCAACAGCGAGCTGATGCGCCGCGCCAAGGCGGGCGACGTATCGCCCATCCTGCTGGTGGCCGAGCAGCAAACCCAGGGCCGGGGCCGCCTGGGACGAAGCTGGCACAGCGCCAGAACAGACGGCGCTGCGGGCGCACCCGCCTTGCTGGACAGCCTGACCTTCTCGCTCGGCCTGCCGCTTGCGCCGGCCGACTGGTCGGGCCTGTCACTGGCGGTCGGGGTGAGCCTGGCCGACAGCCTGGACCCCGGCCGGCGCTGCGGCGTGCAGCTCAAATGGCCGAACGATTTGCTCTACCAGCAGCGCAAGTGGGGCGGCGTGCTGATTGAAACGGCGCCGTGCGAAAGCGGGCCGCAGGCGGGCCAGCGCTATGCCGTGATCGGCGTGGGCATCAACCTCAGCGCAGCAGCGGTCAGCGCCGAAGGCCTGCGCACCCCCGCCGCCTGGCTGGGCGAGTGGCAGCCCCTTGCTGCGCCGGACGCGCCGGGTACGCTGGCGCAGATGGCGCTGCCGCTGGTGCAGACGGTGCTGGCGTTTGAGGTGCACGGCTTTGCGCCCTTCCAGGCGCGCTTTCATGCCCGCGACGCGCTGCTGGACCGCAGCGTTCACCTCAGCGACGGCAGCCGCGGCACGGCGCTGGGCGTGAGCGAGACCGGCGCGCTGACGGTGCATACTGCGAGCGGGCTGCACCGGGTGTCGAGCGCCGAGGTCAGCGTGCAGCCCCCGTCAAACCCTTCCAACCTATCCTAGCCATGCTGCGCCTCTTGGTTTTACTGCTGGTGCTTGCCAACGGCGCGTACTTCGCCTGGTCGCAGGGCTATTTGCGCGGCCTGCGCCTGGCCCCGCTGGAGCAGGGCGAGGGCCAGCGCCTGGCGCAGCAAATCCAGCCCGGCAGCTTGCGCGTGCTCAGCGCTGCCGAGGCCAAGGCGCTGGAGGCCTCCGCCGCCGCCCGTGCCCGCGCCGCCCTTGCCCCCGCCGCCACCTGTTTGCAGGCGGGCGTGTTTGACGAGGCGCAGGCCCGCGCGCTGCGCCCCGCCCTCAGCGCCGCGCTGTCCACCGGCAGCTGGAGCCTGGAGCCCGCGCCGCTGGCCGGCCGCTGGATCATCTACATGGGCAAATACGCGTCGGCCCCGCTGCTGGAGAAAAAACGCGCCGAGCTGCGCGAGATCGCTGTGCCCTTTACCGAAGTGGCGCTGCCCAGCCTGGCCCCCGGCCTCTCGCTCGGCGGCTATGACAGCCTGGCCGCCGCTGACGCCGCACTGGCCGCGCTCAGCACAAAAGGCGTGCGCACCGCCAAAGTGGTGCAAGAGCGCGCCCCCGCCGCCGGCTACCGCCTGAAGCTGCCGCAAGCCGCCGAGGGGTCGCGTGCCAAGCTGGAGGCGCTGGGCGCGTTGCTGGCGGGCAAGCCACTGCAGGCATGTCCGGCCCCGGCGGTGCAGGCGGCTGCTGCGGTGGGGTCGGGGCCGGGGCGGTAGGCGGGCGGTTGAGGCCAGTTGGCCAGGGCAATCGGGCAACCGGAGCCGCTGAGCTGGCAGCTTGGTTGGCGGGGCAGGAGGCCCGGGTGGGTTTTTGGGGTTCGTGAGGGTGTTTTTTATGTGTTTTTGGCCTATTTCCAGCGTTTTTATTGCCGGTATAGCTATTGAATGAATAGCAAACTTGGAGGTTTTTGACGAGGTGATGGCCGATTGGCTAAGCCGATTGATGGAGCCGAATGGCGGGTTGGTTTCGTTTCAGCGTAAAGCTGCCGAAGCGCTCGGCAAGCCAGGGCCTGGAAATCTCGCCCGCGCAAGCTCAAAACAGTCCATTTCGCTGAATTTTTAGACTAAATCAGCCTATAGCCAAGGCGCTAATTGCCTGTGGCGCTATGATTTTTCTTCCCCGCGTCCTGTTGTCCTACTCACAGACGCCTCAAACCCTTGCGCTCATTGGGGTCAGCGCGGCACACACTTGCCGCATCTTCTGATCGCATTCCGCCAGCACTTGGCCTTGTGTTCGTGTCGGGGGAGACAACCGGCGACACACCATGAATACACCGAAGTTCCCTGCGGGTCCCCGCGTATGGGTCAGATGGCTGCTGGCCGTGACGCTGGCAAGCGCGCTGGCCGCTTGCGGCGGCAGCGGCGGCGGCGGGCGCGACCCGATCCTGGGCTTTGACAGCACGCCCGTGGCTGCCGCGCCCCCCACGGTCACGGCCGTGGCCCCGGCCAACCGCTCCACCGGGGTGGCGCTGAACACTACGCTGCTGACGGCGGAATTCAGCGAACCCGTGGCACCGATTGCCGGCTCTTCGAGTTTTGTGCTCAGTTGCGCGGCCCCTTGCGTGGCCCCTGCCGGCAACGTGACGCTGAACGCCGCCAACCGCCTGGCGACGCTGACGCTCACGCCCGGCAGCACGCTGACCGCGCTCACCAGCTACACCGCCACGATTGCGGGCGCGCGCAGCCTGGCGACCAACCTGTCCATGGTCAGCCCATTTGTGTGGACTTTCTCCACCGGTGCGGTGGCGGACGTCACACGCCCACGGGTTGATTTCACGGTACCCGCCACCTCGGTGCCAGGTCCGTCCACGGGGGTGCCGGTGAACAGCGCCATCAGTGTCGTTTTCACCGAAGCCATGGCCCCGGCCAGCATCAGCTCCAGCAGCTTCCTGGTGACCTGCGCCGCACCCTGCACCTCGCCGCCCGGCACCGTGACTTACGTGGTGGGCAACCGCAGCGCGGTGTTTTCGCATGGCACGCTGCTGGCAAGCCAGACCTACACCGCCACCATCACATTGCAGGCCACTGACCTGGCCGGCAATGCGCTGGCGGGCAACCAGGCCCCGCTGCCCGCGCCCAGCAACTATGTCTGGACTTTTGTTACCGCCGCCGCTTCGGCCGCTGCGCCCGTGGGCAATGTGTCGGTGCGCAGCACCAGCCCGGCCGCCAACGCCAACAACGTCTGCACCGACGCCTCGGTCAACGCGACCTTTGACGTGCCGTCCGGCCTGCGCATGGACCCGGCGCGCATCAATGCCGATATTTTCAGCGTGACCGGCCCGGCCCCCGGCCGGGTGCCGCTGGTGGCGGCTTCGGTGGTGTATGACGCGGCTACCGGCCGTATCGCCACCTTCACGCCGCTGGCACCGCTGATGGCGGGCGTGACCTACCAGGCCAGGCTGCGGGGCGGTGCCACCGGCGTGCGTGACCTGGCATTGCCCGGCAACATCATGGCGAGCGATTTCACCTGGACCTTCACCGCTGTCAATTGCGCGGCTGCAGGCATACCGCTGGCACCGGCACTGGGCAGCGCCAGCACCTTTGGCGTTTTTGGTGGCTCGGCCGGCATAACCAGCCGCGGTTTGAACACCGTCATCAATGGTGACATTGGCACCACCGCAGCGTCCACCCTGGTGACAGGTTTCCACGACGCCGGTCCCGGCTGCACCTACACCGAGACGCCGCTGGACATGGGCACGGTCAATGGACTGATCTTCACCGCCGCGCCGCCGCCTACGGTGGGCTGCCCTTCGGAAGGCACGCTGGTCACCGCTGAAGTGGCGAGACTGGCCCGTGCGGATGCGCTGGCCGCCTACAACGCGCTGGTGGCGCGTGCTGGCGGCCCAGACCCCGGCGCAGGCAACCTGGCCAACCTGGTGCTGGCACCGGGCGTCTATACCTCGGCGGCGGGCACCTTCCGCATCCAGGGCGGCAACCTGACGCTGGACGCGCAGGGCAATGCCAATGCCACCTGGGTCTTCCAGATGGCGTCGTCGCTTACGGTGGGCGGCCCGGGCGCGGCGTTCCCCAGCAGCGTGACCCTGGTCAACGGCGCGCAGGCCCGAAACGTGTTCTGGCAGGTCGGCTCGGCCGCCACCCTGAACGCAGGCGGCGGCGGCACCTTCCAGGGCACCATCATTTCGCAGGATGGCGCGGAAATTTCCACCGCCGGCGCTGCGGCGCTGACCATCATCAACGGACGGGTGCTCTCGCTGGGGGCTTCGGTCACCATGGTCAACACCGTCATCACCGTACCTGCCCCTTAACCCGTGTGCTTAACGGAGACTCTCATGAACCTTAAAAAAACTTCCCTCAGCGTTGCCATCACAACCCTGCTGGCCTTGCTGGCTACAACGCCCCTACATGCCGCAGAGGACGAAGGCTGGTACGGGGGTGGCTCGGTGGGCCGCTCGGCCGCCAGCATTGACGATGCGCGCATCGTCAATGGCCTGGCAAGCCAGGGCCTGGCCACCAGCAACATCAGCAACCAGGACCGTGACACCGGCTACAAGCTGTTTGGCGGCTACCAGTTCAGCCGCAACATCGGCATTGAGGCGGGCTACTACGACCTGGGCAACTTTGGCTACAACGCCACCACGCTGCCAGCGGGCAATCTGCAAGGCGAGATCAAGATGCGCGGCCTGAACCTGGACCTGGTCGGCACGCTGCCGCTTTCCGAGCGGTTTTCTGTGCTGGGGCGCGTCGGCGTGCACCAGGCGCATGTCAAGGGCGCGTTTGCGGCCAGCGGGGCCGTCCTGCTGCCGTATGCTAACGCCAACCCGAGCGAGCGCAGCACCGATTACAAGGTTGGCCTGGGCCTGTCTTATGCGTTGACCGATGCGTTGTCGGTGCGCGCCGAGGCCGAGCGCTACCGCCTGAAGGACGCGGTAGGCAACCGCGGGCATGTAGACCTGCTGTCGGTGGGCCTGGTGTACCGCTTTGGCACCAAGGCGTCGCCGCCCCCCGTGGCCTACACACCGGTGCCGGCCCCGGTGCCGCGGGCTGCGCCAGCGCCCGTGGTGCAGCCGCCGCCAGCACCGGCCCCGGCACCTGTGGCGGTGGTGATACCGGCGCCTGTGCCTGTGCCTGCGCCGCCGCTGCGCATCAACCTGTCGGCCGACTCGCTGTTTGACTTTGACAAGGCCGTCCTCAAGCCTGAAGGCCGGCTGGCGCTGGACAAGCTGGCGGCCGACCTGCGCGGCGCGCAATACGACGCGGTTCGCGTCACCGGCCACACCGACCGCATTGGCAGCAATGCCTACAACCTCGCACTCTCGGCGCGGCGCGCCGATGCGGTCAGCGCCTACCTGGTGCAGTCGGCGGGCATCCCTGCGGGCAAGATTTCGTCACGCGGCGTCAACGGTGCCAACCCGGTCACCCAGCCGGGTGACTGCAAGGGCAGCAAGCCGACTCCGGCACTGATCGCCTGCCTGCAGCCAGACCGCCGCGTGGAAGTGGAAGTCAGCGGCACGCGTTAAGCCCCAGGCGCCATGCTAGGGCGGGCTGGCGGCCTTGGGGAGAGATTTTTATACGCTATTGGCTTGTAGCCAAGGTAAATACTGCCTTGACATCTATCAAATAAATAGCAAGGCCAGGCCCTCAGTCAAGTCCTGGAAACCGCAAAAGCCACGACTTCGGCACCGCTCTTCAGGCCAAGTTTGCGTTTGATGTTGGCGCGGTGGATGTCCACCGTGCGCGGGCTGAGGTGGAGGTCAAAGGCAATTTCCTTGGTGGTTTTGCCCATGCCAATTTTCTCGAACACTTCCACTTCGCGCACCGACAAGGGGCTGCCTGAGGCCAGGCCGGGTTCGTGGCGCGAACGCTTCATGATGCGGTTGAGCAAGTGGGTGCTGACCTTCTGGCTGACCCAGGTGTCGCCGCCCAGCACGGCCAGGCTCGCGCCGATGACATGCGCCTGCGCGCTCTCTTTCATCAAGTAGCCGTGTGCGCCCAGCGCAATGACTTGCTCGGCGTAGATCAACTCGTCGTGCATGGAGATGATGAGCACTTTGCGCCCTTGCTGCGCATGCACCACCGCACGGACGGTGTCCAGGCCCTTGGAGTCGTTCATCGACATGTTGCTGATGACCAAATCCGGCTTGAGGTCAGCAATCGCTTGCACTCCGAGCCCGAGTTGTGAGGCTGTACCCGCAACCTTGAATTGTTCGCAACTCTTGAGCAGCGTCGCCAGACCGAAGCGCACGATGTCGTGGTCATCGATGATGAAAATGGTCTGGATATCGGCGCGGGGAGCGGGCGAGGTGTTCATGCGGTGCATTGAATATAAAAAGTGTTACAAGTGTGCCGTATTGCGCTGCGGTGCAGGCGTTTTGATCGGTCAATTTGACAGGTGATGGGTCCCGGCGTCCAGGCAGCTTCTACATAGCCCTGCGGCCCGTCTTGGGCTTGTTCATGGAGTTTTTCTTGCATGGTTCTTGCCGCTTTCCCTGTCAATGAAGCCGAGCGTCTGGTGGCTGTGTCCGGGTTGAACTTGCCCCATCCCGATACCGACGCGGTGTTTGAAGCGGCGACCGAAAACGTATTGCGGGTGTGCAAAACGCCGTTTGCACAGGTGGGTTTTATGGGTGCCGAGCGCCAGTGGCGCAAAGCAGGCCTGGGCGGTATGCCGCCTGAGGTGGCGCGTGAAGCATCGCCTTGCGCACACACTGTTTCGGGCCAGGGCCTCTTGGTGGTGGAAGACATGCTGGCCGACCCGCGCATGGCGGGCAACCCCTACGTGACGGGCCAGCCGCACCTGCGGTTTTATGCGGGGGCACCCGTCAAGGCGGGGCCTGCGCTGGCGAATGTGGGCAGCCTGTGCGTGCTCGACACCGTGCCGCGGCAACTCACGCCGCACCAGTTGAATTATTTGCAGTCCACCGCGGTGGTGCTCAGCGCCGCGCTGGTGGCGCGTTCGCACCCCGAACTGCTCGCCCGGCTGATGGGCAGTTGCCACTACAGCGCGCTGTTGGTGTCGGCCCAGGCGGGCTACCGCGTGCTGGCCAGCAACGCCGAGTTTGAGCGGGTCTACGGCATGGCCCCGGCGGATATCCACGGGCGGCCCTTGTCGTACTTTTTGGGGCTGGACGACTTGCAGCCCGGCGTGGCCATCATCAACCGCGGGCTGGAGGCGGGCAAGCCCTGCCAAGCCCGGCTGCGTTGCCTCAAGGCCGACGGCCACACCGTCTCCAGCGTGGTGCTGCTCTACCCCCTGCAGGGGGATACCGGCCCAGCGGCGTATTTCGCCCTGCTGCTGTTGCCAACCTTTGTGCATGGCTATGAAAAATTCTTTCTTTCGCTGGGGGAGCAGGACCGGGAGTTCATGATGAGCCTGCATGTGGACGGCTTTTGGACGCTTGACGCGCAGCTGCGCCTGTCGGATGTCTCGAACTTTCCGCGCAAGGCCTCGGAGGGCGAATTGCAATTACCGCAGGTGGGTCAGCTTTTTTGGCAAGCCGTGTCCGACTTTGACATGCATAAAAGCGACTGGCGTCAGCTGGAAGCTGACATGCTGGCGCGGCGCTCGGTGCGTGATTTCCATTGTTGCCGCAACACGTCGTCGGGCGAGCTGTGGCTCAGCATCAGCGGCTACCCCTGTTATTCGGTGGACCGGCAATTCACCGGCTACCGCGGCACGGTGCGCAACATCACCGAACAGGTGCGCAGCCAGCAAGTGCAAACCCAGCAGCAGCTACTGCTCAAGACCTGCCTGGACAACCTGCAGCCGGGTGTGCTGGTGCTCTACCGCGAGGCGGTGGTGTATTGCAATACCTCGGCGTTGCGGATGCTCGGCTATGCCGATGAGGCGGCGCTGCACGGCGTGCCCTTGGCGCACTGGATTGCGGCGGAAGACCTGGCGTTTGCCCAGCAGCGGCTGATGCAGATGTACGGCGAAAGCGTCAGCGTGCCGCCGATCTGGCTCAAGCTCAAGACCCGAACCGGCGAGGCGGTGCAGGCCACGGTGAGCTTGTCGTCGATTGTCTGGAGCGGCCAGCCGCACTTGCTGTGCACGCTCACACGCATCTCGGAAGGCGCCATGATGGAGGTTGAAATCCGCGCCACGCAGGAGCGCTATGAGCGGCTGCTGGTGGCCGAGTCCGAGACGCACCAGACCCACATCGCGCGCGAGCTGCACGACTCGCTGGGCTCGCACCTGGCCGGTATTTCGATGATGCTGGCCGACATCAAGGTGCGCCACGGCGCAGACCCGGCGCTGGTCAGCGACCTCGCGCGCACGCTGACCCAGGTGCAGACGGCTTCCGAGGTGACGCGCGGCTTGGCGCGCGGCCTGATGCCGGTTGACAGCACGCCGGGCTCTTTTTGGCGGGCGCTGGAGCGGCTGTGCCTGGACACGCAGCACATCAAGGACCTGGACTGCGAATTTGACATGGAAGGCGACTTTGACCAGGTGCCCCCGCTGGTGGCCAACCACTTGTTCCGCATTGCCCAGGAAGCCATTACCAATGCCCTGCGCCATGGCCATGCCAACCTGATCCGGGTGCTGCTGAAGGAAAAGCAGGGCTACTGCCTGATGACGGTGGAAGACAACGGCGACGGCTTCGTTGGCAGCGCCGACCACAACCAGGCCAACCCCGGCATGGGCCTGCGTTCGATGCACGCACGCAGCAAAATGATTCGTGGCTACCTGCGGTTTTCAACCAGCCAGTGGGGCGGTGCCTGCATCAATGTGTTCTGGCCGAATGAACAGGACGGAGACGACGGCAACAGCAACAGCATGCCGGTTGAGCTGGTTTAAGCCGCCCAGCTTGCTGGGCAGCGGCGGAATGCCCCAGGAGGTTCAAAAAGCCGTTAGCGCGGTATTTTTTAAATTAAATTGACAGGTAGCCAAGGTAAATACTGCCGGTAATGCTATTAGATTAGTAGTACTTGTTTGAATCGGCGCGCCGGGTCAATGGGCATGGTGGCGGCGTTTGCAGTTGGCCAGCATCAGCGCGCCTTAGTCTTTGGTGACCCGCACCAGCTCTTCGCGCGAGGTGATACCGGCTTCCACCAGGCGCTGGCCGTCGTCGCGCATGAGCGTCATGCCCTGCGCCAGGGCGGCTTGGCGGATGTCGGCTTCCGAGGCGCGGTTGTGGATTTGCGCGCGGATGGCTTCGTCGGTCACCAGCAGCTCAAAAATGCCGGTACGCCCCTGGTAGCCGGTATGGCCGCAAGCGGCGCAGCCCATCGGCGTGGAAACGCCGCCCACATTCTCGCGGCAGACCGTGCAGACCTTGCGCACCAGCCGCTGCGCCAGCGCACCCAGCAGCGAGGAGCTGAGCAAAAACGGCTCGACCCCCATGTCAATCAAGCGGGTGACGGCGCTGGAGGCGTCGTTGGTGTGCAGCGTGGCCAGTACCAGGTGGCCCGTCAGCGAGGCCTGGATGGCAATTTGCGCAGTTTCAAAGTCGCGGATCTCGCCAATCATGATCACGTCCGGGTCTTGCCGCAGGATCGCGCGCAGCGCTTTGGCAAAGGTCAGATCGATCTTGGCGTTGACCTGGGTCTGGCCGATACCCGGCAGCTCGTACTCGATCGGGTCTTCCACGGTCATGATGTTGCTGGCGGCGGCGTCCAGTTTGGACAGCGCCGCATACAGCGTGGTGGTTTTGCCCGAGCCGGTCGGGCCGGTAACCAAAATACTGCCATGCGGGTGCGCCACCAGGTGCTCAAAGCGATCGAGCACCGTGCCCGGCATGCCCACGGATTCCAGGTTGATCTTGTTTTGCGTTTTGTCCAGCAAGCGCAGCACGGCGCGCTCGCCATGCGCGCTGGGCAGGGTGCTCACGCGAACGTCGACCGCGCGGGTACCGATGCGCAAACTGATACGACCGTCCTGCGGCAAGCGCTTTTCCGAAATGTCCAGCTCGGCCATGATTTTCAAGCGCGAGATCAAGGCGGCATGCAGCGCGCGGTTGGGTTGCACCACCTCACGCAAGGTGCCGTCGACCCGAAAGCGCACGGAGCTGTGGCGCTCGTACGGCTCAATGTGAATGTCGCTGGCGCCGTCGCGTGCGGCCTGGGTGAGCAGGGCATTCAGCATGCGGATGATGGGCGCGTCGTCGCTGGTTTCCAGCAGATCTTCCACCGCAGGCAGCTCTTGCATCATGCGCGAGAGGTCGGCATCGTTTTGCACCTCGCTGACCACGGTGGCCGCGCTGGACTCGCCCTGCGCGTAGGCGGCGCTGATGCGTTGGGCCAGCGCCGGGGCGTCCAGCTGCGCGACGGCACGCACGGGGAATTTACGCATCACCTCACTCCAGGCGCTTTGAAAACTCGCGGCGTTCGATGAAGGCGCGTGCCACAGGGTCAGGTCGTGGCCGTCGTCTTCCAGCAGCAGCTGGCTGGTACGGGCAAAGGCGTAAGGCAGGGGGTAGCGGGTGGCCATGGTGCGTATTACTTGGCTGGCTTGGCCGCGTCGCTGGGTGAAACCGCGCGGCTGGGCAGCGCCGGGGCTTCGTTGATTGGCATCATCACACTGGAAGCGGGCTGCTGGCCCAACTGCTGGTTGCGGATCAAGTCGTAGCGATCCATCGAAAAGGCTTCGCTGGCATTGGCATCGCGCATGACCACCGGACGCAGAAAAATCATCAGGTTGGTTTTTTTGCGTGAGCGGATCTCGGTTTTGAACAGGCTGCCAATCAAGGGCACATCGCCAATGCCAGGGATTTTTTCTTGCTGATCGGTGTATTCGTCCGACAGCAAACCACCCAGAACAATGATGGCGCCGTCGTCCACCAGCACATTGCTTTCAATCGAACGTTTGGCGGTGATCAGACCCGCAGCGGAGTTGGACTGCACGCTGGAGACTTCCTGAAAAATCTGCATTTTGATGGTGCCGTTTTCACTGATTTGCGGCTTGACGCGCAGGGTGATGCCCACGTCTTTGCGTTCCACCGTTTGAAACGGGTTGACGGTGCCGCCACCGGTGCCGCCGGTGTTGGTGAACGAGCCCGTGACAAACGGCACGTTTTGGCCAATCACGATCTTGGCTTCTTCGTTGTCCAGCGTGAGCAAATTGGGGGTGGACAAAATGTTGCCGTCGCCCTTGGTTTGCAGAAAGCGGGCCAGAAAGCCCAGCACGTAAATGCCGTTGGTTTTGTTGACCAGGCCGACGTTGCCGCCGGTTGAAAAACTGGCCGCTCCGCTGGCCGCGCCGGTGGCTAGGCTGATGATGTTCTGCCCGCCAATGCTGAAGTTGGTGCCCAGCACGCCCAGCACGCTGTCGCCGTTTTTGCCACTCACGCCCTGCCACTGGATGCCGAACTCGGCGGCCTTGTCGGCATTGACCTCGGCAATCAGGCTTTCGACAAACACCTGCGCGCGCCGGGCATCCAACTTGTCAATCACGGCGCGCAACTGGCGGTATTGCGGCTCGGCGGCGGTGATGATCAGGGAGTTGGTGGCCGGGTCGGCCTGAATCTGCCCACCGGTAGAAGGGGCCGCAGAAGCAGCAATCGGCGCGGTAGCCGGTGCGCCAGCGCCCAACGCCGCCACGGGCGCGGCGGCCGTGGGTGCAGCTGACGCGGTGTTGCCACCTTGCAAGGCGGCGCGCAGGGTCACCGCCAGTTTGGTGGCATCGGCATTTTTCAGATACACGACGTAGATGTTGCCCAACGGGCTTTGCGAGATCGGCTGATCCAGTTTTTCCACCAGCGAGCGCACCAGGGCCATGCGCGCCGGGTTGGCGGCGCGAGCAATCAGCGTGTTGCTGCGTGACTCGGCAATCACCGTGGTGCGAAAGCTGGCATCACCGCCCGGCGCGCCGCCGCCGCCCGATTCGGCCAGGCGCGAGACCAAAGGGGCCAGGTCACTGGCCAGCGCGTGCTTGAGCGGGATGATTTCCAGGTCGGTGGCATTCGACACATCCAGCGCCGAGATGATCCGCCCCAGGCGCGCCAGGTTGTCGGCGTAGTCGGTGATGATGAGCGAGTTGTTGCCGGGGTTGACGTTGATGGTGTTGTTGGGCGCAATCAGCGGCCGCAGGATGGGCACCAGGTTGTTGGGGTTCTCGTAGTTCAGGCGAAAAATCTGCGTGACGATGGCGCTATTGCCCGCCTGCGCGGGGCCGGTTCCGGCCACCGACACCGTGCCGCCCTGCAGCTTGGCATCGGCCTCGGGCACCACCTTGAGCAGTCCGCCCGAGTCCACCACCGTGAAGCCCGACAGGCGCAGGGTGGCCAGAAACTGGTTGTAGGCCGCAGCGGGTGTGACCGAGTTTTCTGTCACCAGGGTGATGTTTCCCTTCACACGCGGGTCGACCACGATGTTGCGCCCGGTGGTAATGGCCATGGTGCGGGCCACCGCTTCAATCTCGGTGTTGACGAAGTTCAGCGTGACGGGTTCGTTGCGACTGCCGGTGGTCGCTGCGGGTGGCTTGGCGCTGGGTGTGGCCTGGGCCCACACTTGAGCATGAAAAAGGCCTCCAGCCCAGGCTATTGCTGCTGAAGCAGCTATTAAATTAATAGTAAATCGAGGTGGTAAACGTGAAAATAAGCGATGCATGGTTCAACCAATCGTGATGATGGAGCGGGGCCCGTTGCGGCGCCCAATGATGTTAAGCAGGTTGGACAAGGCCGCTTCGTGCTCGGGCGCGGCGCTGGCCGAGCCCGAAAACCGCAAACGCGAGCCCACCCATTGGCCGGTGCCCGCCAATTGCAGACTGCCTTGCAGGGTGGACAGTTCTACCGTGGGCACGTCGCCCCCCTGGATGGTCAAGCGGTAGCTGCCCATGGGCCGCAAGGTGGACAGGCGCGACGACAGGCTGGCAGCCTCCATCTGGGCCTGCCCCGCCATCTGCATACGGCCCGCCCGCCATTGCACCGCCAGGGCTTGCGTGCGCAACTGCAACTGCCCCTCCGGCTGCACGGTGTTCCACGGCGTACCCAGGCCCGCCAGCAAAGCAGCGGGCACGGTGCTGGTGTTGTCTTGCACGGTCACGCTCACGCCTTGCAGGCCCAGTTGAATCTGGGCTTGCACCGGCTGCGCGGTGCAGCAATCTGACCAGGTGACCAGTTGCGCACCTGTCAAGCCCGGCAGCAGCTTCCATTGCAGGCGGGTGGGCAGGCTGGCGGCATCTTTGCTGCCCTGCCCGCCGGTCAGCAGCAGACGGGCGGAGCCGCGCCACACCGTGCCGCGTGCGTCGTTGAGCTGAACGGTGCCGCCGGTGTTCTGGCTCAGCTGATCGGTTAACCAACGGGCGGGGGCAAACGCCAGCAAAGCCAGTGCCAGGCCGATGAACAGACCGACCAGAGCCCAGCCCCAGGGCACGTTGGCGCGGGCTGGCGCAGCGGACGCGCGGCCACCCAGCAGGGCGCGGCTGGCAAGACCAGGTGCCAGGCGGCGGGGGGACGAAGCGAAAAGTGCCAAGGTGGGTATTTCAGCGAGTTCAGCGCGGCGGCAGTGACAGCACGATGGAGCCGTCCCAGGTGCCTGCCGCATTGCGCGTCAGGCGCGCCTCGGTGGGCAAGACCCGCGCATTGCTGCGTGCTTGCGCCAGCCATTGGGCCAGGGTGTTGGGTGCTATGCCGGTGAGGGTGACGGTGGTTCGGTCGCCAACCGTGGCCACGCGGGCGCTGGCGCCCAAGCGCTCCTTCACGGAGGTTTCCAGCGCGCGGCTGGCATCGTCGTAGGACAGTTTGGGCTGGGCTTGCAAGGCTTGTGCTTGTGCTTGCAGACGGCGCATTTTGTCCAGTTGGCGCTCCAGGCTGGCGGTTTGTGTTTCGGCGCTTTTCAGGGTGGCGCGGGCGGGGGCAATGCCTACCCACCACAACAGCGCCAGGCCCACCAGGGCGCAGGCACCAGCGGTCAACGATTTTTCACGTGGGGCCAGCTGCGCCCAGCGCGCCGACAGGCCCGCGAGCAGTTGGGGCGTGCTCATGGCGCGGCCTCCTGGCGAATCACCAGGCTGTCGCCCTCGCGCTGCAGGCTGTAGCCCTTTGCGCGCAGCTGGCTGGTGATGTTGGCTGTCTCGGCGTCGTTCAAGCTCAAACCTTTCATACGCGCTTCATTTGCTACAAATTCAATAGCTGTTACAGCTTTCCCCTCGGGCACTGCAGCACCAAAAGCACTTAGAACCGCCTCCAGATCGCGCCCTGAGGTGCTACCGGTGGCCTGGCGCAGCAGGGCCACCTCGCGCTCCATTTGCACCGGCGCATCCAGAATCACTTTCACGTTGGGAAAGGTCTGGCTCAGGGTGGCACGGACGGCCTGCTCTTTGGCTTGCAGCGCGCGCCGCTCACCAAAGGCCCACGCGTTCAAGCCCAGCACATGCGCCAGCAGCAGCACCACCAGGCCCCAGCGGGCAGGCCGCCAGCGCGGGGCAAAAAACAGCTCGCGCCAGCTGCCGGTGAAGCGCTTCATGGCGCGGGCGCGGCCCGAGCTGGCCAGGTCAAACTGCGCCAGATCCCAGTCGCCTTGCGCCGCCTGCGCCAGACGCTGGGCGTTTTGCTGCAAGGTCACGCGGCGGTGCAGGCGCTGCTCAGCCAGCGCGGCCACGGCGGGTTCGGCGAGCAAAGGCGCGTCGTCATCCAGGGCGGGCAAACCCGGCAACAACTCGGTGCTGTGTCCTTCAGCAGCCAGCGGCAGCACCGTGACGCCCTGCTGGCTGCACACCACCAGTTGCGCGTCGGCTGATTCATCACCCGCCGCCAGCGCCTGCCAGCGCGTGGGCAGGCCCGGCGCGAACTCCGGCACGATGCGGTTGGCCGGGCGCTGCGCGGCTTCCAGCGCCGCCAGCGCCTGACGCAGCCAGGCCCGGTTGCAGGCGACCACCCACACCGGCTCGCCCGCGCGGGCGGCAGGTTGCAGCGCGAAGTGCAGGCTGTCGGGCTCGTCCAGCAAACGGTCTTCCAGCAAACCATCGAGCACCGCGCGCAAACGCGGTGAGCTGGCGGTGGTGCCCTTGGGCAGCTCCACCTGGTGCCACGAGAGCGCCCGCACGGGCACCACGGCCACCACTTCGGCCCCTGGCCCAGTGGGCTTGGGTAGCAGGGCGGACAGGGCATTGGCGTGGTGAACCACGGTGCCATCGGCGCTGACCTGTACGAATGGGTATTCGGTGGCCGGGCCGCTGCCTTCGGACGGCAAAACCACGATCAGGCTGCTCATAGGGGGGTGGGGTATTGGCTTTGCACGGCGGCGATTGTAGAGAGCGCTTGTGCAGCGATCGTGTGTCTGGCAACCATCATTGGCCCGGGGTGCGGGCTCTGGCTGCCACGACGGCTTGCGTTTCGGGTGAATCGACCATGCGGCGGCGGCTCAGGGTGGTGACCTTCAGACCGTCGCGTTGCAGCACCGAACTTTCCATCACCACGTTTTGCTCCAGCCGCAATCGCCCCTGCACCTCAAAAAACCGGGTGGACACGCTGTGCTGCCCATCAATGAACAGGTTTGCGAACTCGGGCACCACCTTGCCCGCGTCGGCCAGGGTTGAAAAGTGCGTGCGCCCGCGCGCCGCGACGATGCGCTGGGCACCCGCCATGTCCAGCCCCGGCACGCTGGCGTAAATCGCCTCCGCACTGGCGGTGTTCATATTCAGACCGGTGCGCACGGGCAGCACCGTCACAAAGGGTTTCAGCGCCGCCACGGTGGCCTCGGTCAGGCCCAGCCACCCTAACTGCTCCACCCGCTGCGGCACCAGGTAGGCCTGGGTTTTGGACAGGTTTTCGGGGCTGTTGTCCAGCGCAAAGCGCAGGTTCTCGGCCATCTGGCCCAGCTCGACGGGGGGCAGGTTGAGTTGCTCAAACAGCTTGGTGAAGGCCTTCAGCGCAGGCTCGGACACCTTGTTGGCTTCCACCAGATTGGTCACGTTCAGGCGCGATTGCAGATCAAAAATCTGGCCGGATAAAAAGGCATCGTCGCCCTCGGCCGTGTTGTTGCGATCTGCCGCCAGAAAGGTGGACATGCGGGCCTCTTCCAGCGGCAAGGCCCAGGGCTCGGACAAATGGTCAGCCCCGCCCGAGCGCGCGTCTTCACGCAGGATCAGCCGCGCCCAATCCAGCGCGCCGGTGAGCACCCAGCCCGACTGCACGCGCGAGCGCTCGGCCGTTTCCACCGCCACGCTGCGCCACTGCTGCCACAGCGCCGCCGCCGCGAGGCTGGCCACCAGGGTGACCGTGAGCATGGCCAGCAGAAGGGCTGCGCCGCGCTGGGCCATGACGCGCTGCGCACATGATTTCGCTGCGCGTGGATGACGAATGACTGGCATGGCGGGTCTCGATGGGATATGTCGCGCAGCGCCGTCATGCATGCGCAGCGGTGTCATCGGCTTCATGACTTACCCCCGCCCAGCGTGGGCCGGGCCCAGTCGCGGGTGATGGTGCCGCCAAAGGTGCCGCTAGGCATGCGCAGCACCAGCCGCACGCCGTCGGGTATCACCACCGCAGGCGGCGGGGGCGTACTGACCACCGGTGCGGTGCCGCCGATCACGAATCCCGAGGGTGGGGGTGGCTGTTCGGTGACCACGCTGCTGGACTGCGGGTTGGTCCAGGCATCGGCGCGAAAGTAAAACAACTGCCATTCGATCACTGGCAATACGGCCACCTCGAAGCGCTTTGAATCTTCGCTCGGGTTTTGCGCCCACAAACCCGCGCGAAGCCAGGATTCTTCCAGCTGGCTGCGGTTGGAAATTGGCGGCGACTGCCAGCGCAGCCATTGCCCCGCACCGTCGTTGCCGCTGTTATTGCCGCTACGCAGTGTCCAGGCCACCACGCGCAGGCCGCCGTCGGTGCCCAAGGTCGAGTCGGCAGCGGTGCGGATCATGCGAAACACCTGGCCGTTCCAGTCAATGGTGTTGGCCGCGCCATAGGTGGGCATTTGCACCAGCGCGTCCAGGTCGGTGCCCCATTGCGCCAAACCGGCCTGCAAGGTCAACACATCGTCGGCGCGCGCCTGCGTTTGCGTCTGCGCGCGGCTCATGCCGTCCAGCCCGCGCCAGCTCATCACCGCCAGGATGGCCATGACCGACAGCGCCACCAGCACCTCGATGAGGGTGAAACCTCTCGTGCGATGGCGCATCAGTGCCGTCCCACCACGGTGCTCAGCCGCAGAATCGGCGAGGTGCCATCCAGCACCTGCGCATCCACGCGGCGAAAGTTGGGGTTGGGCGTGGGTTGTACCGACACCGCCACTGTGAGGTTGCGACCGGCCTGTTCGCAGGCCACGGTGCTGTCGCCCACACCCGGCATTTGCTTGGACAGCCGGGTTTTGACGAGTTCGTTTTCGGCGCACACATGGGCGAACAACAGGTCGGATTGGCGCTGCGCATTGCGCGTCAGGGCTGAGGTGGCTTGCAAACCGGCTGTCAGCGCCACCGCCACGATGCCCAGTGCCACCAGGATTTCGATGAGCGTGAAGCCGTGGCTTGCTGGTTGGTTTGTCATGGCGCAGGCGTCACCACGGAGAAGGGGCGCAGCCCGTCGGTCGCAATGCGCAGGGTGTGCGGCGGATTGCCCGCGCTGAGCAACAGGCTCTGCGGGCCAATGATGGGCTCGGGCCCCAGCGTGAGGGTGGTGGTGCCGACCACCTGCGTGCCGGGCGACAGCCATCGAGTGGGCAAGCTGTCGTTTTGTAAACCCACGAACGCAAAACCCGCTTCGGTGGCCACCCATCGCACCGGCACACCCACGGCGCGCGACTGCAAACGGGCCGCCTCCAGCAAGGCGGTCAAGCGCTGAGCTTCCCGCTCCACCTGGGTCTCGGCCGAGTCGCGCATGGCAAAACTCACCCCGGCGGATCCGATGGCAATGATGGTGATAACCACCAGCAACTCCAGCAAAGTAAAGCCCCTGGCGATGACGCGCTGCGCGCATGACCTGGCTGCGCATGGATGACAGATGGCCCAAGAAGCTGGCGTGCCTGTGTCATGACGTGCAGCGTCGTCGTCCACGCGAAGCGGGGTCATCGCGCGCCAGCGCCGGTCATTGCCAGCTACCCACATCGGCGTTTTTGCCCTCGCCGCCGGCCTGCCCGTCCGCACCGAACGACATCACATCAATTTCACCCTTCACGCCGGGGTTCAGGTACTGGTAAGTGCGGCCCCACGGGTCGTTGGGCAGCTTTTCCACATAGGGTTTCCAGTTGGGGGGAATGGGGGTGGTGGTGGGCTTGGTCAGCAAGGCCTGCAGGCCTTGCTCGGCGGTGGGGTAGCGCTGGTTGTCCAGCTTGTACAGCTTCAAAGCCTGCATCACGTTGTTGATGTCGGTTTTGGCGGCGGTCACGCGCGCATCGTCGGCACGATCCAGCACGTTGGGCACGATCAGCGCGGCCAGCACGCCAATGATGACCAGCACCACCATCAGCTCGATCAAGGTAAAGCCGCGTGCAAGGCGGGAACTTTTTGAAGCCAGGAAACGCGCGAGCGCAAAGGGGTTTGGGGTGTTTTTCATGGCATTTCGAGGAGGGTTGAGGCAATCCGTTCAATGATAATCGCCGCATGTTGACCCTCTCAGCCCCCGCGCGTTCCAAAGTTTTGCTGAACACCGCCACCTTGGTGATCTGGTTGGTGGCTGCCGTCAGTGCCGCCTATTGGGCTTTACGCCTGACCAGTGCCACGGGTGTTCCCCCTGCCGCACCCGTGGTGCTGCCCGCGCCGGTCGTGGCAGATACCAACGCCGTGGCCCGCCTGCTGGGCTGGGTGCCCAGCGCCGCACCGGCTGCTGCCGCCGCACCGCCACCGCCCGTTCTGGCCACCCGATTGATCCTGGTGGGCGTGGTGGCCGACCGTAACACCCGATCCGGTGCCGCCCTGATCGCCATCGACGGCAAGCCACCGCGGCCTTACCGCGTCGGAGCCAGGCTGGAAGAAGGGGTGTTTTTGCAGTCGGTTGCAGGGCGCAGTGCAACGGTGGGCGCCACTGTCGACGGCCCGATGCTGGTCAAGCTGGAAATGCCGGCCGTGGCGGGTGCCACCGCTGCAGCAGGGCTACCGGCTGCAACCAATGTATTGGCACCGCCATTTCCGCCGCCGCCCGGTGAGCCAAGGCGCCCTTGAGGGTGTACCAAGCAGTATCAATTTGATAGCTGCCTGAGCAGTCATTCAAAGGGCTGGAGGCTCTTTTGGCTTGGAGTCGGTAGCGGGGTCGGGTGGCGGCAACTCGCCCTGGCGGCGGCCGGAAAACATGGTCCACCACACAATGCCGACGAATATCAACAGCGCCAGCAAGGCCTCCAGCAACAGCCACACCATGAAACAACTCCTGCGGCACCTGGCCCATCTCATTTTCAGTGGCGCGATTGTAGGAATGCTCAGTGCCTGCGGCAGCGGACCGCGCCGAATGCCTGAGCGCACGCCAGACACACCCTCAATCAGCCGGACGGCACCGACCGCCCCGCCCAGCGCCCCTTACGACGCGCCCGACGACACGGGGCCGCTGCCCGCGCCCATCACGCAAGCCAAAAGCCGCTGGGTGCCGGTGCGCTGGAGCCAGCTGCCCGGTTTTGGCAGCGACGACTTGTTTGATGCCTGGAACGCCTGGCTAAAAAGCTGCGAGCGCCCCGGCCCCACCTTTGCACCGCTCTGTGGGCAGATTCGCCAGCTCAGCATCGCTTCGGACGACGAAAAACGCGCCTGGATGACGCAGCGCTTGCAGCCTTACCGGGTGGAGCCTTTGCAAGGGGTGAGCGAGGGCCTGCTGACCAGTTACTACGAACCGGTGCTGGACGCCAGCCGCCAGCGCAGCGCCACCCACACCGCGCCGCTGTACCGCCCGCCCGCCAGCCTGAACCAGCGCAAGCCCTGGTACACCCGACAGGAAATCGACACCCTGCCCGAGGCGCAGGCGGCGCTGCGGGATCGGGAAATCGCTTATCTGACCGACCCGCTGGATGCGCTGGTGCTACAGATTCAAGGCTCGGGCCGGCTGCGCATCACCGAGCCGGATGGCTCCACTCGCCTGGTGCGCCTGGCCTTTGCCGCCACCAACGACCAGCCCTACCGTAGCGTGGGCAGCTGGCTGTTGCAACAAGGCCTGGTGCGCGATGCCACCTGGCCCGGCATCAAGGCCTGGACTTTGCAAAACCCGCAGCGCGTCAATGAAATGCTGTGGGTCAACCCGCGCATGGTGTTTTTCCGGGAAGAGGCGATTGCCGTGCAAGACAACGCGCAGGGCCCGCGCGGCGCGCAAGGCGTGCCGCTGACCGCTGGCCGCTCGATTGCGGTCGACCCCGGCAGCATTCCCTACGGCACGCCGGTGTGGCTGGCTTCTACGGGCCTCGTCCCCTTGCAGCGCCTGGTGCTGGCGCAAGACACGGGCAGCGCCATCACCGGCGCGGTGCGGGCCGACTACTACGCCGGCTCCGGGCCGCAGGCGGGCGAGCTGGCCGGGCGGCTCAAGCAACCGCTGCAGCTGTGGGTGCTGTGGCCCCGGTAGCGGTCGTGCCCTGCTTTGCAACTTGTCAGGGTATTGAGCGAAATCGCCTGATTCGATACCTACCGCAGGCAAGCAGCACCACGCTGACCACAACCGCCCTCACCCCAACCCTCTCCCACACGTGGGAGAGGGAGCCAATACAGGACTGACTCCCTCTCCCGCTGTCGGGAGAGGGTTGGGGTGAGGGCATTTGAGGCAAGAACCGATTGAGACGAAATCGTGCTCTTGCCCCTATAAAACCTGCTCAAGCAGCTATGAAAAAGGAAGCGATTCCGAGCAACTACCCCGCCACCACCCGCACCATCTCCAGGCACTTGTTCGAGTAACCCCACTCGTTGTCATACCAGCTGATGACCTTGATGAAGGTGCTGTCCAGTGCGATGCCGGCATCGGCATCAAACACGCTGGTGCAGGGCTCGCCACGGAAGTCGGTGGCCACCACCTTGTCTTCGGTGTAGCCCAGCACGCCTTTCATGGCACCTTGGCTCTGGGCTTTCATTTCGGCGCAGATTTCGGCGTAGGTGGCCGGGTTGTTCAGCTCTACCGTGAGGTCGATCACCGACACGTCGCTGGTGGGCACGCGAAAGCTCATGCCGGTGAGTTTTTTGTTCAGCTCGGGGATGACCACGCCCACGGCTTTGGCGGCGCCGGTGCTGCTGGGGATGATGTTTTCCAGAATGCCGCGGCCACCGCGCCAGTCTTTGTTACTGGGGCCGTCCACCGTTTTCTGGGTGGCGGTGGTGGCGTGAACGGTGGTCATCAGGCCGCGCTTGATGCCCCATTTGTCGTTGAGCACCTTGGCCACAGGGGCCAGGCAGTTGGTGGTGCAGGAGGCGTTGGAAATCACGGCTTGCCCCGCGTAGGTTTTGTCGTTCACACCGAACACGAACATCGGTGTGTCGTCTTTTGATGGAGCCGAGAAAATGACTTTTTTCGCGCCTGCGGCCAGATGCTTTTCGCCCGCGTCTTTCGTGAGGAACAGCCCGGTGCATTCCAGCACGATGTCGGCACCCACCTCGCCCCATTTCAGCTCGGCAGGGTCTTTGACAGCGGTCAGGCGGATGCGTTTGCCGTTGACGACGAGGGTGTCGCCGTCAACCGACACGTCACCTTTGAATTTGCCGTGTACCGAGTCGTAGGTGAGCATGTAGGCCAGGTAGTCGGGCTCCAGCAGGTCGTTGATGGCGACGACTTCAATGTCAGAAAAGTTCTGGACGGCGGCGCGAAAAACCATGCGTCCGATGCGGCCGAAGCCGTTGATACCTAGTTTGATGGTCATGGTTTGTCCTTTGGGTTAAATCAAAAATGATAGCTGCTTGTGCAGTATTCATAAGGGCTGGAGGCCATTTTCATATAAATCACCGTCACCACTCAGGTCGCGGCGGCGTGTCTTGCCCCTTCCCGCCTTTGGGGAAGGTTGGGATGGGGGACTTGGGGGTCACCGCACGAACCAGCGTGGGCACGCGCATGCGCCCATCCCTGCCTTCCCCCAGACGGGGAAGGGGTTGTTGGTGTCTACCGGAGTCGACAGAAATCACCGGCGGCAACCCAGTAAACCCCGGCGCGCGTCTTCAAAGTAGCGCAGGCCGTCTGGGCAGACCAGTTTGGGCGTGGGCACCGCGGTGCGCGGCGCAGCGAAGCAGTTGAAGGCCTGGGTTCGCTTGTTAACGCCGGAACGGGTCATTTTCCAGCCGGTGGGGCAGGCTGCGGATGCAGATGCTGGGGTGGCAGAAGCGGTGGTTGTGGGCGCTGGTGCGGCTGCCGTTGCAATAGCGGCCACCACCAACGTGGCGGTCTGGCGTCGGCCACCGCAGCGCGGCTTGCCGGCAATGCTCAGCGGCTCGACCGTGAGCTCGTAGGTGCCGGGCTGCGCATACGCGTGGGTGGCCGCAAACGGGATGTTTTTGGCGTCGAGCAGGTTGATGTCTTCTGCCTGTCCGTCGTCCCAGCTCAGCCGCAGACCGCAATTCACGCCGCTCAAAATGTCCAGCGCCACCGTCGCTTTGACAGACTCACCGGCCTTGATTTGCGCGGGCTCCACACTCAGACCCGTGATGAGTTGTGCGAAGCTGGTAGTGGACAGAAAAATGGCACAAGCCAGCAGCGGGAGGTGAGTCTTCATCGCGACACCTGAAAGAGTGAGACTCAGGCCAACGCGGCCAGCACGGTGTCGGCCACGTTCTCCGGCGTGAAGCCAAAGTGCTTGAACAACACCGGCGCGGGCGCCGACTCGCCGTACGTGTCCAGGCCCACCACGGCTGCGCAGCCGTATTTCCACCAGCCGTCGCTCACACCCATTTCCACCGCAATGCGCGGCAGTTTGGGCGGCAACACACTGGCTTTGTAGTCGGCGCTTTGACGGTCAAATGTGGTGGTAGACGGCATGGACACCACACGGACAGCTATCTTTTTCGCAGCAAGCAGTTCTTGCGCTTTCAATGCCAGCTGCACCTCGGAGCCGGTGGCAATGATGACGGCTTGGGCTTTTTTCTTCAGACCCACGTCAGACGGTTCTGCCAGCACGTAAGCGCCCTTTTCGAGGTCTTGCAGCCCCGCTTTGGGCGCATAGCTGATGTTCTGCCGCGACAGCAGCAGCGCCGTGGGGCGGATGGTGTTTTGCAGCGCAACCGTCCAGGCAATGGCTGTTTCAGCGGTGTCACCCGGACGCCACACATCCAGATTCGGAATCAGGCGAAGCGAGGCGGCGTGTTCCACCGACTGGTGGGTAGGGCCGTCTTCGCCCAGGCCAATGCTGTCGTGGGTGAACACGTGAATCACGCGCTGCTTCATCAGCGCGGCCATGCGGATGGCGTTACGGCTGTAGTCGCTGAAGGTCAAAAACGTGCCGCCGTAGGGGATGTAGCCGCCGTGCCGGGCCACGCCGTTCATCACGGCGGCCATGCCGAATTCGCGCACGCCGTAGTTGATATGGCGGCCGATCTTGCCGTCTTCAGTCTTCACCACCTCCCCCGCCAGATTGAATCGCAGCGGCGGTGTGCTTTTGGTGTTGGTCAGGTTGGAGCCGGTCAAATC
>JBJXED010000131.1:0-3954 GCA_046155225.1 Burkholderiaceae bacterium | reverse complement strand
CAATCTCGTACAGCTTGGCGTCGCGCCAGAGCCGGCCCAGCGGGTAGTCGTTGGTGTAGCCATTGCCGCCAAAAATCTGAATACCTTCACCGGCCATCCAGGTGGCTTTTTCGGCGCACCAGAGGATGACGCTGGCGCAGTCTTTGCGCACTTGGCGCACGTGCTCTGAACCCAGCGCATCCAGATTTTTGCCGATCATGTAGCAGTATGCGCGGCCGGCTTGCAAGGTGGTGTACATGTCGGCCACCTTGCCTTGAATCAGTTGGAATTCGCCAATGCTTTGGCCGAACTGCTTGCGCTCGTGGATGTAGGGAATCACGTTGTCCATCACCGCCTGCATGATGCCGATCGGGCCGGCGGCGAGCACGGCGCGCTCGTAGTCGAGGCCGCTCATCAGCACTTTTGCGCCGCTATTCAAGCCGCCCAACATATTGTCGGCGGGCACTTCGACGTTTTCAAACAGCAGCTCGCCCGTGTGGCTGCCGCGCATGCCCAGCTTGTCGAGCTTTTGGGCGATGGAAAAACCCGGCATGCCTTTTTCGATGAGGAAAGCGGTCACGCCGCGCGCACCCAGCTCGGGTTCGGTTTTGGCATAGACCACCAATGTGTCGGCGTCCGGCCCGTTGGTAATCCACATCTTGCTGCCGTTTAGCAAGTAGTAGCCGCCTTTGTCTTGTGCTTTGAGCTTCATTGAAATCACGTCGCTGCCCGCGCCGCTCTCGCTCATGGCCAGCGCGCCCACATGCTCGCCACTGACCAGTTTGGGCAGGTACTTTTGCCGCTGCGCATCGCTGCCGTTGCGCTTGATCTGATTGACGCATAAATTGCTGTGTGCGCCGTAACTCAGGCCGACACTGGCGCTGGCGCGGCTGATCTCTTCCATGGCGACCATGTGCGCCAGGTAGCCCATGTTGGCACCACCAAATTCTTCGGGCACGGTGATGCCGAGCACGCCCAAGTTGCCCATCTTGCGCCACAGGTCGGCGGGAAACAGGTCGCTTTTGTCAATCTCGGCAGCGCGCGGGGCGATCTCAGCCTGCGCGAAGTCGCGCACGGCGTCGCGCAGGGCGTCGATGTCGGCGCCCAATTGGTAGTCAATGCCTGGCAAATTCATATCGGGGTCCTCAGTATTTTTTGGCTACGGCGATTAGCGTGGCCTGCATCACACCGCAGAGTTTGCGCTGGCCGCCCTGCACATCAAACAACTCGGCGCTGGTGATCGTGAGGGTACGCCCGGCTTTCACCACCTTGCCGACACAGAACACCTCGGGCCCCACTGCAGCCGAGACAAAGTTGATCTTGTACTCGACCGTGGTGACCTCCATGCCATCGGGGGCCACGCTGAGCGCCGCATAGCCGCAGCATATGTCAGCCAGCGCACCCAAGGCACCACCGTGGAAAGCGCCTTGCTGCTGGGTGACTTTATCGCTCAGGGGCAAGGCAAACTCGACCTCGCCCGGCGCAACGCGCACGATGCGCGCGCCCAGGTGCTGCATCAGCCCCTGGCGCAGAAAACTGGCTTCCACACGCTGGTACAACCCTGCGTCCGGATTCATGCGTTCACCTTTTTTGCGGCCTGTTTCTCGTGTCTGGCGACCACCGCTTTGGCCTCTTTCTCGTGCACTTTCACTTCGTCCAGCGTGGACTGCAGCTCGGTCATCTGCGCTTCCAGCGCATTGCGGTGCAGCGCCAGCACAGAGAGAAATTTCTTCAGTTGCGCCAGCGTGTCGCGCGGGCTGTCGTACATCTCGATCAGCTCCTTGGCCTCGGTCAGCGACAGGCCCAGGCGCTTGGCACGCAGGGTGAGTTTGAGCCGCGTGCGGTCGCGCGCGCTGTAGACGCGGTTGCGCCCGGCAGGCCCCTCGCGCAGCGGCTGCAGCAGGCCCATGTCTTCATAAAAACGGATGGCACGCGTCGTCAGGTCAAATTCCTGCGCCAGGTCGCTGATGGTGTAGGTGGTGTTGGATGGAGCCATGCTTGCGCTTAGGTGACAGGGCCGCAATGCAGCAACCCTACAATCAATTTTTCATTTGACGTTTACGTCAACGTCAACCCAATCCTATCCTACATGAACTCGCTCGAACACCAATTGCATTACCCGCTGGGCGAGACCCTCTGCGCGCCCGGCAGCACGCTGGAAGTAGCTCCCGGGGTGCGCTGGATCCGCATGGCCCTGCCTTTCGCGCTGGACCACATCAACCTCTGGCTGCTGCGCGATGAAATCGACGGCGTGCCAGGCTGGAGCATTGTCGATTGCTGCATTGACAGGCCCGAGAGCCGCGCGCAGTGGCAGCAGATTTTTGCCTCGGAGCTGGACGGCCTGCCCATTTTGCGCGTCATCGTGACGCACATGCACCCCGACCATATTGGCCTGGCGCACTGGCTCTGCGAGCAATGGCAGGTGCCGCTGTGGATCAGTGCGACCGACTTCAATGTGGCGCGCATGGCCAGTCAGGGCACCACCGCGTTTGCAGGTGAGAGTGCAGCCCAATTTTTCGCCTCGCATGGCCTGGCCGATACCGAGTCCCTCGAAAAAATCCGCGCCCGCACCCAGTACTACCCGAGCATGGTGCCCGCCGTGCCGGCCAGCTACCGCCGCCTGATGGACGGTGATGTGATCCGCATTGGCGCGCACGGCTGGCGCTGCATCAGCGGCTACGGCCACGCGCCCGAGCACATCGCGCTGTACTGCGGGGATTTGAACGTGCTGATTGGCGGCGACATGATGCTGCCGCGCATCTCGACCAATGTCAGCGTCTTTGACGTCGAGCCCGAGGCCAACCCGCTGGCGCTGTTTTTGCAGTCCATCGACAAGTTCAAAACCTTGCCGCAAGACACGCTGACGCTGCCCTCGCACGGCAAACCTTTCACCGGTTTGCACCAGCGCATCGGGCAGTTGCATGACCACCACCGCGACCGGCTGGCCGAAGTCATGCAGGCGTGCGCGGCACAGCCGAGCAGCGGCGCCGACATTGTGCCGATCATGTTCAAACGCGCACTCGACCTGCACCAGCTGACGTTTGCCATGGGCGAGGCCGTGGCGCATTTGCACCTGCTGTGGGCGGCAGGCCAGCTCGTGCGAACGCGGGGCGATGACGGCATTTACCGCTTCAGCAGCGCGAGCTAGTGCAGGCGTATTGTTTTCCAAGGCATATTGCACGCATCCAACTCGGCTGCGCTTTCAATCCCACGGCTGCAAGGTATTTTTCTTGAGGTATGTGATCTGCTCGGCATAACCCGGCATGACCGAGCGCACGGTGTCCCAAAAGAGCGGGCTGTGGTTCATCACGCGCAGGTGGCTGAGCTCGTGCGCAACCACGTAGTCCAGCGTTGCCATGCGGTAGTGCACCAGCCGCCAGTGCAGGCGAATGGAGCCGTCCGCCCGCGCGCTGCCCCAGCGCGTGCCGGCATTGCTCAGGGTGAGGCGGGTCCAGCGCACGCCCAATTGGGCGGCAAAGTGGTCCAGCCGCTCCTGGAAGATGCGCTTGGCCTGGCGCATCAGCCAGGCTTGCACGGCGTCCCGAATCTGCCCGGTGCTGGCCTCTCGCGGCAAGCCCAGGTGCAAACAAGGTGCGTCGCCCTGCCCTGCCGCAACCCCCACCAACTCTGACGGTGCGACCAAAACCGCGCCCGCCGAAGCCATTGGCGAAGCGAGCACGATGCGCACTTTTTGCCCCAAAAAGAGCAACTCGGCGCCGTCTTTCCACTCGATGCGGGTAGCCACTATGCGCTCCTGGCGCTGCTGGTTTTCGGCGAGTTTTTTGACGATCCAGTCGGCTTTGTCCTGCACAGCCTTGTCAACGTCGGGCAATGGCAACCATGACGGCGCGCGTACCGCCAGGCCGTCGGCACCGACGACAAAGCCAATGCTGCGGCGTTTCACCCGGCGCAGCTCATACCCCACTACCAGCCCTTTGAGCAAGGCTTGCCGGTTCGCCAGGGGGTGCGAGAAAC
>JBJXED010000130.1:0-30195 GCA_046155225.1 Burkholderiaceae bacterium | reverse complement strand
ATGCGGGACCGTGATCGCAGCAGCCGATGCACCGGCCAAAAACCCGCTGGGCAGCTTATCGGGGGATGTCGGTTCGGGGGGGACAGAAACAGGGGCCAGTTCAGAATTGGCGAACTCGGAGTTCATGACTGCGTTGCCCAGGGCTTAAGGTGTGGTTGGAAATTTCAAGGCATTCAAAACAGGCTTACAAATTCCGTGCCGCAAAGCTATCACAGGCTTTCACTGTGCCCTGCTGCAAACCCAGGTCAAACCAGCGCTGGCGCTGGGCGCTGGTGCCGTGGGTAAAACTCTCGGGCACCACCGCACCGCCCTGGGCGCGTTGCAAGGCATCGTCGCCAATTTTGGCGGCGGCGTTCATGGCTTCCTCGACATCGCCCTTTTCCAAAACTTGCCTGGCGCTTTGCGCGTGGTGGGCCCAGACCCCGGCAAAGCAATCGGCCTGCAATTCCAGCCGCACGCTCAAGGCATTGGCCTGCGCTGGGCTGGCGCGGCTGCGCATTTGTTCGACCTTGGTGCTGATGCCCAGCAGGTTTTGCACATGGTGGCCGACCTCGTGCGCAATCACGTACGCCTGCGCAAAGTCACCGGGCGCGCCCAGGCGCTGGGTGAGTGTTTCGTAGAAGGCCAGGTCGATATACACCTTCTGATCGGCCGGGCAGTAAAACGGCCCCATGGCAGCCTCGCCCGCGCCGCAGCCTCCCGTGCCCGTGCGCCCGCGAAAGAGCACCAAGCGCGGCTCCTGGTAGCTGCCGCCGCCTTTGGCAAACTGCTCGCGCCAGACGTCTTCGGTATCGGCCAGCACGGTGGAAACAAAGCGGCCCATGCGGTCGTCTGCGGGCAGGCGCGCAGGTGGCGTTTGGGTTTGCACCTGCGCAGGCGGTGCGCCGCCGCCGAGCAAGCCCAATATCGTCAGCGGGTTGATGCCAAAAATCCAGCCGCCCAGCAAGGCCACCACGATGGTGCCGATACCGATGCCTCTTCCGCCCAGCAGTCCGCCAAGCGGACTGCCACCGCCGCCCCCGCGCCGGTCTTCAACGTTGTCCGATTCGCGGTTGCCTTCCCATTTCATGGTGTGTCCTTGGTGTGCAGTACAGTCTTTGCATGGTAGCTGCTGCCCCGTCCGACCCTGATTCTGCGGGCCTGCTGGATGCCGCACAAACGGCGCAGCGGCTGCCGTGGGCCGCGCTGTCGCAGCAAATTTCGGCCGTGCTGCAAGACCCCAGCGTACGGGTAGTGCCCCGGCTGGTGCTGCCGCTGCCGGGCGGTGCCAGCCTGTTTGTCATGCCCGCTTGCGATGCGCGCATCGCCATCACCAAGCTCATCACCTTCACGCCCGCCAATGCGGCGCAAGGCCGCCCGGCGATTCAGGGTGATGTGATCGTGTTTGATGTGGCCACGGGCGAGCGGTGCCTGGTTTTGCATGGCCCCACGGTGACGGCGCGGCGCACGGCGGCCGTGTCGTTGCTGGCGGCGCAGCGTCTGGCAGCCCAGCCGCGCGGGCCGCTGCTGATTGTTGGCGCGGGGGTGCAAGGTCGCGCCCACCTGGAGGCGTTCGCGCAAGGCCTGGGCGTGCAAAGCGTGTGGGTGGCTTCGCGCAGTACCGCCAGCGCCCGGGCCTTGGTGCAACACGCCCGCACCCTCGGCCTGCAAGCGAACGTCGCGCCAGACCCCAATGCCGCCCTCGCCGACTGCCCGCTCGCGGTGGTGTGCACGCCCGCCCACAGCGTGGTGCTGGACGCCCTGCCGCGCAGCGACGCCTTTGTGGCGGCGGTGGGTGCATTTACCCCGCACATGCGCGAGTTGGGCGCGGCGCTGTGCCAGCACTTTTCAGAGCAGGGCCGCATCGTGATCGACACGGCGGACGCCGCGCACGAAGCCGGGGATTTGTTGCAAGCCGGGTTGGACGCAGCGCACTGGCAGCTGCTGGCCGATGTCGTCAGTGGGCGCGCCCAGCACCAGCGCGGCCCGGTGCTGTTCAAAAGCTGCGGATGGGCGGGCTGGGACCTCGCCGCAGCCCGTTTGGCCACTTTTTAATACCAAACTGGTCTGTAGCCAAGGTATTTATTGCCGGTACAGCTATTTAATATATAGCGAATGCCGGCACAGTCACCGGCCTTGAACTCACGCTTTGGGCAGCGTCACGCCCTTTTGTCCTTGGTACTTGCCGCCTCGGTCTTTGTAGCTGATCTCGCACACGTCGTCGGCGTCGCTCTCAAAGAACAGCACCTGGGCGCAGCCTTCGCCAGCGTAAATCTTGGCCGGCAGCGGCGTGGTGTTGGAAAACTCCAGCGTCACAAAACCCTCCCACTCGGGCTCAAACGGCGTGACGTTGACGATGATGCCGCAGCGTGCGTAGGTGCTTTTGCCCAAGCAAATCGTCAGCACATTGCGCGGGATGCGGAAGTACTCCAAGGTGCGGGCCAGCGCAAAGCTGTTGGGCGGGATGATGCAACTGTCGCCGTGGAAATCGACAAAGCTTTTCTCGTCAAAGTTCTTCGGGTCCACCACCGTGCTGTGGATGTTGGTGAAGACCTTGAATTCGGGCGCGCAGCGGATGTCGTAGCCGTAGCTGGAGGTGCCGTAGCTGATGATTTTTTGGCCCTCGTGCTGGCGGATTTGGCCGGGCTCAAAGGGCTCGATCATGCCGGTGGACTCGGCCATGCGGCGGATCCATTTGTCGCTTTTGATGCTCATGGTTTTTGGACTGGAGAACGTGGAAATCAGGGGATCAAACCCAGCGCGTGCATATACGCGGGGCTGCACATCAGTTCGTCCCAGGCTGGCGCGGGCGTGGCTGGCAGCAAGGCCAGGCGGCGCGCCTCGCTGGCTTCGCTGGCAAACCACTGGTTCTTGAGCAGCGCTTCCGTCAGGCCACCCAGCAGCGCGTCCAGCGCCGCGCCGCCATCGACACTCTGGTTGCACAGCAGCACCATGTCGCAACCGGCGTTCAGCGCCGCCACGGCGGCCTCGGTATAGCTGACCTCGCGGCCGTCCAGCAGGCGGGCACCGGCCATGCTCAGGTCGTCGCTGAATACCGCGCCGCCAAAACCAAGCTGGCCGCGCAAGATATCGCCCAGCCAGCGGGCCGAGAAGCCAGCCGGCCGCGCATCGACCTTGGGGTAGATGACGTGCGCAGGCATGACGCTGGTGAGCGACGTATTCAGCCAGCCGTAGGGCGCGGCGTCGTCGGCCAAAATGGCTTTAAGGCTGCGCGGGTCAACCGGAATGTCGGTGTGCGAATCGGCTTTTACAAAACCATGCCCCGGGAAATGCTTGCCGCAATTGGCCATGCCCGCTTGCAGCAAGCCGTGCATCAGGCTTTTGGCCAGCAGGCTCACCACCCGCGCGTCGGCATGGAAGGCACGGTCGCCGATGACGCTGCTTTCACCAAAATCCAAGTCCAGCACCGGGGTAAAGCTCAAATCAACGCCGCAGGCTCGCAGCTCGGCTGCCAGCACATAGCCGCAGGCGGTGGCGGCGTTGGTCGCTTTTAACGCGCCGCTGCCCGGGCCGTCCTTGCCGTCCTGCAACCACAACTCGCCCAGCGCGCGCATCGGCGGCAGGTGGGTGAAGCCGTCCGTCTTGAAGCGTTGCACGCGGCCGCCTTCGTGGTCAACGCAAACCAGTACATCGGGCCGCAGCGCCTTGATCTGGGCGTTGAGCGCCGTCAACTGCGCGCGGCACTCCCAGTTGCGGGCGAAGTGAATAACGCCGCCCACCAAAGGGTGCGCCAGGCGGCGGCGGTCGTCGGCGTTCAGGGTATTGCCGGCGATGTCAATCACCAGTGGGGAATGTGTCATGGTTGGGCGCTTATTTTGAAGGGGTGTATTCGACCACCACAAAGCTGGCGGCGTAGTCGGACTCGTCGGTGACGCTGACATGGGCGTGCAGGCCTTGCGCTTCAAACCATTGTTTCAGCGCGCCGTGCAGGACCAGCGCGGGCTTGCCGCTGGCGAGTTTGCCGACCTCGCACAGCCGCCAGCTCATGGGCATGCGCATGCCCAGGCCGATGGCTTTGCTGAAGGCCTCTTTGGCGGAAAAGCGGGTGGCCAGAAAGCGCACGCCGCGCGCCGGCCAGCGGGCGCTGCGGCTGCGCCAGGTGGCCAGCTCGGCGTCACTCAGAATTTTTTGGGCAAAGCGCTCACCATGGCGTTGCAAGGCCGCTTCAATGCGGCGGATGTCGCAAATGTCGGTGCCGATGCCGAAAATCACGCGCCCACCTTCATCGCGTGCGCCGCGTCAATGCACTCCAGATACGACTTGACGGCGCTGCTGTAGCCCATTTCCAGCGCATCGGCAATGAAGGCGTGGCCGATCGACACCTCTTGCACACCGGGCACGGCACGCAAAAAATCGGCGAGGTTCTCGCGGTTCAAATCGTGCCCGGCGTTGATGCCCAAACCCGCGTCGAGCGCGGCCTGCGCGGTCTGCGCAAACTGCTGCAACACGTCGAGCTGGCGCGGCGTGCCATAGGCGCTGGCATAGGTTTCGGTGTAGAGCTCAACCCGGTCCGCGCCCAAGGCTTTGACGACTGGCATGGCCTCGGGCAAGGGGTCCATGAAGAGGCTCACGCGCACGCCCAGCGCCCTGGCTTCCTCAATCAGCGGGCGCAGGGCTTGCGCGTCCTGCGGAAAGCGCCAGCCGTGGTCGCTGGTGAACTGGCCTTCGCTGTCGGGCACAAAGGTGCACTGCTGCGGACGCAAGGCACGCACAAAGCCCATCAGGTTCTGCTGCGGGTTGCCCTCGATGTTGAACTCGCGGCCGGGCCAGTCGCGCAGGAACTGCGCCAGCGCGTGCACATCCTGTGCACCAATGTGGCGGGCGTCAGGCCGGGGATGGACCGTAATGCCCGCAGCCCCGGCATGCAGGCACATCTCGGCCGCGCGCAGCACGCTCGGAATGCCGATATGGCGCGTGTTGCGCACGAGTGCCACCTTGTTCAGGTTGACAGACAAGGCGGTGCGCAGGGCACTGGGTGCGGGGATTAAAGCGGGTGTCATAAAGCGGCCAAGTCCATCATCATCTGGCGGGTGCGCAAAACAGGCACGCCGCAATGGTAGTGCAGCAAGCTGCGCAGTTGACCTTTGAGTTCGCCCAGCCGGTCGGCGAACAGGCGCAAGGTGGCGGCAAAAGGCGCGGGCGCATCCAGCGCCGCTTGCAGCTCGCCCCATTGCTGACCCGACAACGCGCGCTCATCGTCGGCTGCCTCGCGCAGGCCGACCTCGGGCAGCAGGCAGTAGCGACCCGCTGCCTCGAGCGGGGCCAGGCTCATGGTTTGCATGTTCAGCACCGGCAAGACGCCAATTTCGCGCAGCAGCAGCAGCTCAAACGTGCGCAGCGCGGCCGACGACGTGCCCTGCCGGGTCGCGCCCTCGCCCAGCGCCAGTACCTCTACCGCGCTGGCATACGCCTCAAACAGCGCAGGGTGCGGGTCGTCGCGCGCCAGCAGGCGAAGCAACAATTCATTCAGGTAGTAGCCCGACAGCAGCGCCTGCCCGCCCGGCATGACATGGCCGCCGACCCAGTCGGCACCTTTCAAGGTGCGGATTTCAGCGTCACCGGCAAAGCTCAGGTGCAGCGGCTGCATCGGCAGCAGCACCGGGCGGAAATTGGAACTGGGCCGCTTCACGCCTTTGGCCACCACGGCAATGCGGCCATGGCTGCGGGTGAAGACTTCCAGGATCAGGCTCGATTCGCTCCAGTCGTAGCGGTGCAAGACGTAGGCGGGTTCGTGGGTGACGCGCTTCATGACTTATTGCCAACCCGCCGCCGCGCCGGGCCGCCCCAAGCAAGGCGCGGCCCCCTCGGGGGGCAGGGCGCTACACGCAGTGAGCAACCGTGGGGGCAACATTTCCCGCCGGGCCGCCCCAAGGGAAATAGCGGCCCCCTCGGGGGGCAGGGCGCTACACGCAGTGAGCAACCGTGGGGGCAACATTTCACTCGTAGCCGAATGACTTCACTCTCGCCTCGTCATCGGCCCAACCCGAGCGGACCTTGACCCACAGCTCCAGAAACACCTTGCAGTCCATCAGGTGCTCGAGCTCGACGCGCGCCTCGGTGCCGATGCGCTTGATGCGCTCGCCTTTGTCGCCAATCACCATGGCCTTGTGGCCGTCGCGCTCGACCACGATGGTGATGGCGAGCTTGACCAAGCGCTTTTGCCCCTGGCGCTGCGGCGGCTCTTCTTCGAACTTGTCGATCACCACGGTGCTGGTGTAGGGCAACTCGTCGCCGGTCAGGCGAAACAGCTTCTCGCGCACCATCTCGGTGGCGAGGAATTTTTCGCTGCGGTCGGTGAGCTCGTCTTCACCGTAGCGCCAGGGCTGCTCGGGCAGGTATTTTTGGCACACGTCCAGCAGGCGCTCGATGTCTTTGGCATTTTTGGCCGACATCGGCACGATTTCAACAAACGGATGCCGCGCCATCATCTCCTGCAGCCAGGGCGCAATATCGGCGCGGCGGTGCACGTTGTCGAGCTTGTTGGCCACCAGCAGCACCGGCACATCGCCCCTCAGCAGTTGCAGCACTTTGGTATCGGCCGAGGTAAAGCTGCCGGCCTCGACCACCAGCAGCGCGAGATCGACATCGCCGACCGCGCCCTGCACCGTCTTGTTCAGGGTGCGGTTGAGCGCGTTGGTGTGGATGGTCTGGAAACCCGGCGTGTCGACAAACACAAACTGCGCCGGCCCGCGGGTGCGGATGCCGGTGATGCGGTGCCGCGTGGTCTGCGCCTTGCGCGAGGTGATGCTGATTTTTTGCCCGACCAGCGCGTTCAGCAAGGTGGACTTGCCGACGTTGGGCTTGCCCACAATCGCCAGCAGGCCGCACGAGGTCAAAAAAGCCTCATTTTCGGCATTTTTTAAGTCATTTAGGCCACTAGCCAGCGTATCTATTGCACTGTCTACTATGCTTTTTGATTCATTCATGGGCCACCTTGTTTCTTAAAACGATGAGCATCGCTGCCGCTGCGGCTTGCTCACCGGCGCGGCGCGAGTTGCCCATGCCGCGCTCGTAGAGGCCCAATTCGGAGATTTCGCATTCCACATCGAAAGTTTGCTGGTGCGCCGCACCGAGCGTGCCGACCACGCGGTAGGCGGGCAGCTTGAGTTTGCGTCCTTGCAGCAGCTCCTGCAACTCGGTTTTGGGGTCTTTCGCGGCTGCTGCCATCTCGGGGTTGACGGCTACCGGCGCAAACAGGCGGTGCACCAGGGCCTGCGCCGCGCCGTAACCTGCGTCGAGATAGACAGCACCCAAAATCGCCTCCAGCGTATCGGCCAATATGGAAGCGCGGTTTTGCCCGCCCGAGCGCATCTCGCCGTCTCCCAGGCGCAGCACTTGGGGCAGCTTCAGGCCCAGGGCGAGCTGGTGAAGGGTCTCCTGCTTGACCAGGTTGGCGCGCACTCTGGAGAGCTCGCCCTCCGGCACATCGCGCAGTTTGTCAAACAGCAGGCAGGCCACGGCCAGATTGAGGACCGAGTCGCCCAGGAATTCGAGCCGCTCGTTGTGGTCGGCGCTGAAGCTGCGGTGCGTCAGCGCGCGCTGGAGCAGGCCGATCTGCGCAAAACGGTGCCCAAGCCTCAGCTGCAAGGCCTCTTGCAGGGCCGTGACCGGGGTCGCAACCACACCGGAAATTTTTTGGGGAGCAGGCAGGTTTGGGGCGCTGGGCAAGCCTTTGGATGCCGTTGGGGGTACCGCGGGTTGCGGTGCAGGCTGCGGCGGTGCGTTCACGCCTATTTGGATGAACCTGCGTACTTGATCACCAGGTACGCCGGGCCCGCCAGGTGAATTTCTTTGTCGTAGGCAAACTTCACCGTGAATTTGTCGCCATCTTTCGTCACGTCCAGGTCTTTGCCGGTGATGGCCTTGATGTCGTTGATTTGCGCGGCCTTGTCAAAAAGTACGCGGATCTCGCCCACCGAATTGCCAGAGATTTTTTTCACCGTGGAAGAAATAGTCTGGTACTCCAGGTACGTCGGCATGACCTGGATACCGACCGCGCCCGCGCCCACGAGCACTCCGCCAACAAACAAAATGCCAATCAGGGAGACGCCCCGTTGCTTGAATTTATTGCCCAATTTCATCGCTAAACCTCCTGCTGATCAGTCAAATGAGCCAAAACGCTTGATATCGCTGAAATTCATCCAGATAAAGAAGGCTTTGCCCACAATGTTTTGCTCAGGTACAAAACCCCAGTAGCGCGAGTCAAGTGAATTATCGCGGTTATCGCCCATCAAAAAATAGTGTCCGGCGGGAACTTTGCACACCACGCCCTCTACACTGTAGCGGCAGTTATTGCGCTGCGGGAAATCTTCAACACCGGCAATAAACGCGGGCCGGTTGTCTTCCACCAGCAGGCGGTGCGTAGTGTCACCGAGCTTTTCCTCAAACTGCTTGTAGTAGCGGCTTTCATTGGTGTCGAAAAACTCGGCCACCGGCCGCAGCGCCACCGCCTGCCCGTTGACGCTGAGTTTTTTGTTCAGGTAGGCGACCTCGTCACCCGGCAGTGCGACCACCCGCTTGATGTAGTCCAGGCTCGGCTTAGGCGGGTAGCGAAACACCATCACGTCGCCGCGCTGCGGGCTGCCCACGTCAAACACCTTGGTGTTGATGACGGGCAGGCGCACGCCGTAGGCAAATTTATTGACCAGAATCATGTCGCCGATGAGCAGCGTGGGGATCATCGAGCCCGACGGAATTTTGAACGGCTCAAACAAAAACGAGCGCAGCACGAACACCGCCACGATGACGGGAAACAGCCCTGCCGTCCAGTCAAGCCACCAGGGCTGTTGCAACACGCGGTGCTTGGCCTCTTCGATATCGCCGTCCACCTGGGCAATGCCCTTGGCGGCCAGCTCGGAGCGAAAACGCAAGGCATCCTGCTCCAGCGCCCGGGCCGCTTTTTCGCGCTGCGGCAAAAAATGCAGGCGCTCGGCCAGCCAAAACACCCCCGTGATGACCGTGGCACAAAGCAGCAGCAGGGCAAAGTTGCCCTCGACTGCACCCAAATACCAGGCCGCGGCATAGGCAGCAAAGCCGCCGAGCACCATCGCTGTCAAAAAAGGCATCAGTCTTCCACCTGCAAAATGGCCAAAAACGCTTCTTGCGGCACCTCGACCGAGCCGATTTGCTTCATTCTTTTCTTGCCTGCTTTTTGTTTTTCAAGGAGTTTGCGCTTGCGTGAGATATCGCCGCCGTAGCACTTGGCGAGCACGTTTTTGCGCAGGGCTTTGATTGTCTCACGGGCAATTATGTTGGCCCCGATAGCGGCCTGGATCGCAACGTCATACATCTGGCGCGAAATAATCTCGCGCATTTTGGCCACCACCGCCCGGCCCCGGTACTGCGACAGGCTGCGGTGCACGATGATGGAGAGCGCATCGACCTTCTCGCCGTTGAGCAAGATGTCGACCTTGACCACATCCGACGCACGGTACTCCTTGAACTCATAGTCCATCGAGGCGTAACCGCGGCTCACAGATTTGAGCTTGTCGAAAAAGTCCAGCACGATCTCGCCCAGCGGCATGTCATAGGTCAGCATGACTTGCTTGCCGTGGTAGGCCATGTTGATTTGCGCGCCGCGCTTTTGATTCGCCAGCGTCATCACCGGACCAACATAGTCTTGCGGCATATACAGGTGCACGGTGACGATAGGCTCACGGATTTCATCGAGCCGTCCCTGGTCGGGCATTTTGGACGGGTTCTCGACCATCATCACTTCGCCATCGGCCTTGACGACCTGGTACACCACGCTGGGCGCGGTAGTGATCAGGTCCTGGTCAAACTCGCGCTCCAGCCGCTCCTGCACGATCTCCATGTGCAAGAGGCCCAAAAAGCCGCAGCGAAAGCCAAACCCGAGCGCTTGCGACACCTCGGGCTCGTAGTGCAGCGAGGCATCGTTTAACTTGAGCTTTTCCAGCGCATCACGCAGCGAGTCGTATTCGCTGGCCTCGGTCGGGTAGAGGCCAGCAAACACTTGCGGCTGAATTACCTTGAAGCCAGGCAATGCTTCGGTCGCGGTGGCGGCCGCGCCGCCGGTGCCGTGTCTGATCAGCGTGACGGTATCGCCAACTTTGGCGGCTTGCAGCTCCTTGATACCAGCAATGATGTAGCCCACCTCGCCAGCTTCCAGCGATTCGCGCGGCTGATTGGCGGGGGTGAAGACGCCCAGGTTGTCGGCGTTGTACATCGCGCCGGTAGCCATCATCTTGATGCGCTCGCCTTTGGCCAGGCGGCCATCGACCACGCGCACCAGCATCACCACACCGACATAACTGTCAAACCAGCTGTCAATGATCATGGCGCGCAGCGCGGCCTGGGGGTTGCCCTTGGGCGGCGGGATGCGGGCAATCACGGCCTCCAGAATTTCGTCGATGCCCATGCCGGTTTTGGCCGAGCAGGGAATCGCGTTGCTGGCGTCAATGCCGATCACGTCCTCAATTTCCAGGCGCGCGTTGTCAGGGTCGGCGTTGGGCAAGTCCATTTTGTTCAGTACCGGAACGACCTCGACTTTGAGTTCGAGCGCGGTGTAGCAATTGGCCACGGTTTGCGCTTCAACGCCCTGCGAAGCATCGACCACCAGCAGCGCACCTTCACAAGCCGAGAGCGAGCGGCTGACTTCGTACGAGAAGTCCACATGGCCCGGCGTGTCGATCAAATTCAGGTTGTAGGTCTGGCCGTCTTGCGCCAGATATTGCAGTGCTGCGGTCTGCGCCTTGATAGTTATTCCGCGCTCTTTTTCGAGCTCCATCGAGTCCAAAACCTGCGCTGTCATCTCACGTGCTTGCAGGCCACCGCAGCGCTGAATCAAGCGGTCCGCCAGGGTGGATTTACCGTGGTCAATGTGCGCGATGATGGAAAAATTTCTGATGTGATTCATCAATAAAAGCACTCAAGCAATTGAATCAAAAGGGTTGGGGGAAAAAAATAGGGCGCGCCTTAAGCAGACGCGCCCTGAACCAACAATCTATGGCAACTGCGATAGTTGGAAAATTCATTGTAGGCAAAAAGTCTGTCTTGCAAGGCTTCAAAACCCTTAATCCTTGCCAGTTGCACTTGAACAACACACAAGTTATGCACAAGTTACGCACAACTGATGTGGAGCAAGCTATGAACAAGATGTTGGGTGTCTGTGGATTGGTATAAGTGCTAGCGCTATATCCCGCATCGTGGTTTTTAAACCCTTGTATCGGATTAATGCAAAAAACGGGCAGTCAGAGTTTAGCGGTATTTCAGTTCGATTACGCCCTAAATCAGTGCACACTAACTTCAGAAAATAACAGTGAGGGCAATAAAAAACCCCAAGCCCTGAATGGGATGGGGCTTTTTTATTGCGGTGCTGCCACCGCAGCCACCACTTATTTTGTCGGCCGGATCATGACATATTGCTCCCACTGGCCGCGGCGGTAGAGCACTTTAAAGGGTTTGGATTTGTCTACTTTAGCGACCGCCACATCGAACTCTTTGAGGCTGCTGATGGCCTGGCCATCGAGTTCGGTAATCACGTCCCCTACACGCAGACCCGACCGAGCCGCTGCCTCGGTGCTGGCATCGACCCTGACACCGCCTTTGACCTTAAGCTCTTTTTTCTGGGCGTCGGTCAATTCGCTAACCTTCAGGCCGATCGTCATGCCGACGCCATTGGGTTTGGGTTTTTCTTCTTTGTCGGCCGCCTTGACAGGAATCTTTTCGGCCTCGATCTCGGCAATCACCACACTGAGGTCTTTGTAGCCGCCCTTGCGAAAGACCGTGACGGTGCTTTTGGTGCCCGGGGCGGTGTTGCCCACCTGGCGCGGCAGGTCTGCCGATTTTTCAATCGGTTTGCCATCGACTTTGGTGATGATGTCGCCAGCCTGCATGCCGGCCTTGTCGGCCGGTGCGCCCGACTCCACACCGCGCACCAGCGCGCCCATCGGACGGCCCAGGCCCGCGGCTTCGGCGACCTCTTTGGTCACTGGCTCAATCTGTACGCCGATGCGTCCGCGCACCACCCGTCCGGTGCTGCGCAACTGGTCACTGACGCGGATGGCCTCGTCCATCGGAATAGCAAAAGAAATGCCTTGAAAGCCACCCGAGCGCGAATAAATCTGGCTGTTGATGCCGACCACTTCGCCGCGCATGTTGATCAGCGGCCCGCCCGAGTTACCGGGATTGATTGCCACATCGGTCTGGATGAAAGGCAGGAAGTCGCCGGTGTCGCGCTGCTTGGCGCTAACGATGCCCGCCGTCACCGAATTCTCCAGGCCAAACGGTGAGCCAATCGCCATGACCCATTCACCCACTTTGAGCCGGTTGACATCGCCCACTTTGATGGCGGGCAAGGCCGACGCCTCGATCTTGACGACGGCCACATCGGAGCGCTTGTCGGCACCAATGATCTTGGCTTTGAACTCGCGCTTGTCGGTCAGCGTGACGAGCACCTCGTCGGCTCCGTCGACCACATGTGCATTGGTCATGATGTAGCCGTCGTTGCTCAAAATAAAACCCGAGCCAACCCCACGCGGCGTGTCGCGCGGCGCATCTTGTTCGGGTTGCGGCCGGTTCGGGTTGGGGCGCGGTTGGCGCGGCGCACCAGGCAATGGCTGGCCAAAGAAACGGCGGAAAAACTCCTGCATCTCTTCGTCCATGCCTTCCAGGCCCGGCGCAGACGCGCTGACTTTGGTTTTTTCAAGGGTGCGGATATTGACCACCGAAGGCCCGACCTGATCGACCAAATCGGTGAAGTCAGGCAATGCGCGCGACTGCGCCAGCACGGGCTGCCCGGGCAATAACGCCGATGCCGTGGCCAACACCAGCAGGGCTGTAAAAACCACCGAGCGCACCGGGCGAATATCAATTTTTGTCATGACCAACCTCTTCATCAACGAATAAACACTGTAGCCGTAGCACCGGAAAACCGCTACTGGGAGCTGCTGATAACCTGCTGTACCAGTACCGGATCAAACCATCAGCTCTGCAGTTGGGGATTTATTTGGCCCGCTCAAGCCCGAGCGCAAAAGACTTGAGTGTTTGCGGCGGCACTTCGCCGATCGCAGTGAGCCACCAATCGCCCATGCGCTGTGTCATTGAATGGGTGGCCGCCAAGGCCTGCTGGCCCTCGCGCTGGTGGCGGCTCGGGTCATACGCTTCAACGAACAAAGACACCGTGGCCAAACCGTCCGAAAACACCCACTGCATGGTCTTGTCGGCAGCCGTATCGGCCGATTTGCCTGCGCGCCGCAAGCAGCTCATGGGGTTGAACCCGGCCACCGGTTTGGCGAGAACCCAGCCCTCGGCTGCGGCGGTGGTTTTTTGCAGCTCGGTCTTCTCGACACGGTAGCCCTGGGTTTGCGCCATCATGCGGGCAACTTTTTCCATCTGGACGGGCGCATCGAGCTGCAATTCGGAGTAGGCCGCCTGCTCAAGCACCTTGCCGTCCAAATCAAGGGTTTCAAGTTTGATAACGAGACCCGATTTTTTCTCGCTCCAGATACGGTAGCCAAAACGCAGCTTGTCTTTGGCCTGCAGCAAAAGCACATCGGCCGCAAAACCGGCCACACGCTCGCTCGGGAGCTGCTTGACCTGATAAAAATCGGCGATGCTGGACTGCGGGGTCCGCAGCAGGCCGGGGAACAAGCGGAGCGACTCGCGCACTTCCGTGCGGGCGACCATGCTGTCGTGCATATAGGTCACGACCTGGTCGTTCTTGCGGAAGGTCGAGCGCGGCGGACCGGTCAGTGAGTCCACCTGCTCGAGCTGGTTTTCACCGTCACACACATGCCAAATCCTGGCACTGGACAAGCCGCCCGCCGTCGATGAGACAACAAAGGTGCCCATGTAGGCGCGGTTGCGCGAGGCGTCATGCATGCGCACCAGCCACTGGCTCAGGCTGCGCTCGGGCTGCGCTGGCACGCCTGCCGCAGCAGCGGGCAGAGCCGGTGTTGGCGGCGGCGCTGTTTGCGCTCTTGCGGGGCTTTCCCATAAAGTCAAAGTCGCCGCGATAACCATTGCCAAACCCATGACCTGCACGCCACGCGGCATGCTGGCCAAAGTACAGAACGGGAGTTTCATGGAGCGGTCGCCAAACATCGGAGTGGAGTCGTTGCGTGCTACTGGCCCGCAGTCGCGGCACTGGCCTCAAAAGTGGCGTTGCGCAGAAACCCGGCGGGCATCTGCAAGGCCGAGGTGCCGCCAAGCTGCTTGTGCGCGGCCAGCAGTTCGTCCAGGCGCGCATCGCGCAGCATTACCGGCGCGAACGGGTTGGCCGACGCGAGCGAAACCGGTGCAGCCCCGGGCGACTGCGCCAGCACCGCAGCCGGATTTGAACCCGCAGCGCCCAGGCCCAGCAGATTCCAGCCTACCGCTGCTGCCGCTACCACGCTGGCCGCCAGCGCCAAGCCCCGCCAAGCCGAATTGGCGGCTTCGGGCTGGTTTTTTATATCAAATTGGCCTGTAGCCAATACATTTCCTTCGGGTAATGCTTCTGAATCAGGAGCGATTGACACGGCCACTGAATCACCCCCCGAGGCCACCGGGCGCTGCGGCTCGGCGGCCAGCGCCACGCGAAAGCGTGCCAGAAAAGCCGCGTCATCCTGGCTCTGCGCCAATTCGGCCGAGCGCAAGGTGTCACCGATCAGGTGGTAGCTGTGCCAGCGGGCACGCACCTCTTCGCGCTCCAGCATGGCCAGGCTGCGAGCCAATTCGGGGCGGCTGAGTTCGCCATCGGCCAGTGCCGACAGCGCCTGCCAATCAGGCATGTTTGTGGGCATGTCTGGGGATTTGTCTGCGGGAGTGTCTGAGTTCATGAGCAGTCTTTCATTGTCGCTACAGGCCGCTGGCCGAGTCACCAGCGTTTACCCATTTGTTTTTCCAACAGCGGTTTGATCCGGCTGGAAATCGCTTCCCTGGCGCGAAAAATCCGGGAGCGCACGGTGCCGATAGGACAATCCATCACAGCGGCAATTTCCTCGTAACTCAAACCTTCGATTTCGCGCAAAGTCACGGCTTGGCGCAAATCTTCGGGCAGGGCGTCAACGGCGGCGTTGACCATTTGTGCGATTTCTTTGGCGGCCAGCACCGAATCGGGTGTCTCGTGGTGGATTAGTTCGCGCTCAGGGCGATAAGTTTCATCGTCATCGTCGCTGCCCGCATGGCTGCCCTCCAGAAACACCGGGTTGCGCTTCATGTCCACCAAGGCTTTCTTGGCGGTGTTCACGGCAATCCGGTACAACCAGGTATAGAACTGCGCATCACCGCGAAACTGGTGCAGTGCGCGGTAGGCACGGATAAACGTCTCCTGGGCGATGTCTTCAACCAGGTCCACATCGCGCACCATGCGGCCAATCAGGCGCTGGATGCGGCGCTGGTATTTGATGACCAGAAGTTCAAAAGCCCGCTGGTCACCGGCCACGCAACGCTCCACCAGCAGCAAGTCGCTGTCGTTGGAGGTAGGAGGCAAACGGGGGATGTCGGTCATGGCGCAGCCGATGCAGTGCCAGGCAGCGCGCCCTCGCCAGCGTTTCGCGCTGGCGAATACACCGCACGGCGCAGCGCAGGCCACACCAGCGGCTGGCTGGACTGGTCCAGCCAAAACCAGCGCTGCGCGCTGCGGCCTGGCCACTGCAAAAGCAGATAGCGCTGCCAATCCAGCGCCACGACCAGCTGCGGACAACCCGCCGGATCGCCGCTGCGGGCAGCAAGCCCAGGCGTGTAATGCCATGCCGCGCCGTCCCATGCCAGGGTGCCTATGGGCATGGCACGCCAGGCCGCCCAAGCCCAGACGCACGCTATACCGCAGCAGACTATTCCCAATGCAATGGGCCAACCGCTGCGGGCGTTTAAAAACCACATGGCCATGGCGAGTGCGCAAAGGCTGTGGCCGAGGATCAAAAACTGCCCCGCCGCGGGTGAACGCCGCACCGGATAAGCCACCGCAGGGGCACTGTGCATCAGGGGCTTTGCGGCAAAGGGGTGGCGGCGACACGAAGCGGCTAAGGCAGCCGCTTGAAGACCAGTGTGCCGTTGGTGCCACCAAAACCGAAGTTGTTCTTCAACGCCACGTCGATCTTCACATCGCGCGCAACATTGGCACAAAAGTCCAGGTCGCACTCCGGATCCTGGTTGAAGATGTTGATGGTCGGCGGGCTTTTCTGATGGTGCAGCGCCAGCACGGTGAACACCGACTCAATACCGCCCGCGCCACCAAGCAAATGCCCGGTCATCGACTTGGTGGAGTTGATGACAACGTTATGGGCGTGCGCACCCAACGCGGCCTTGATGGCGTTGCATTCGTTGATGTCGCCCAGCGGCGTCGAGGTGCCATGGGCATTGAGGTAGTCCACCTGATCGGTGTTCAAACCCGCGTTGCGCAAGGCGCCCAGCATGGCACGGCGCGGGCCGTCCATGTTCGGCGCGGTCATGTGGCCAGCGTCGGCGCTCATGCCGAAACCGGCCAGCTCGGCATAGATTTTGGCACCACGGGCTTTGGCATGTTCGTATTCTTCGAGCACCAAAATACCAGCACCCTCGCCCAGCACAAAACCGTCGCGGTCCTTGTCCCAGGGACGCGATGCGGTGGCCGGGTCGTCGTTGCGCAGCGACAGCGCCCGCATGGCGGCGAAACCGCCGATGCCCAGCGGCGAGACGGTGGCCTCAGCGCCGCCGGCAATCATCACGTCGGCGTCGCCGTATTCGATCATGCGGCCGGCCTCGCCAATGCAGTGCAAGCCGGTGGTGCAGGCGGTGACGATGGCGATGTTGGGACCTTTGAAGCCAAACTTCATCGACACATGGCCGGCAATCATGTTGGTGATCGACGCCGGCACAAAAAACGGGGTGATGCGGCGCGGGCCGCGGTGGGTCAGCTCGGTGTGGGTGGCTTCGATCATCGGCAGGCCGCCAATGCCGGAGCCAATCACGCAGCCGATGCGGGTCGCGGCTTCGTCGTCCAAGGCGGCACCGGTGACCAGGCCAGCATCTTGCACCGCCTGAAAGGAAGCGGCCAGGCCGTAGTGGATAAACGTGTCCATCGTGCGCGCTTCCTTGGCGCTGATGTAGGACTCCAGGTCAAAGCCTTTGACTTCGCCCGCAATTTTGCAGGCAAAGGTGCTGGCGTCAAATTTGGTGATCAGGCCGATGCCCGATTGGCCTGCGAGCAAATTCGCCCAGTTTTCACCTACATCGTTTCCCACCGGGCTGATACAGCCCAGTCCAGTGACGACCACGCGACGGCGACTCATGCTAGTGCACCCCACAAAGCGCAGACCGAACCCCGACACCGCAGGCCCCGCCTGCACGGCAGGCCATCAGGTTGCTGATGTCTGGCATCGTTTCTGTCAGGCTTTTTTATGCGCGTTGGCGTAGTCGATGGCGTTTTGCACCGTGGTGATTTTCTCGGCATCTTCGTCGGGGATTTCAATGCCAAATTCGTCTTCCAGGGCCATCACCAGTTCCACGGTGTCCAGCGAGTCAGCGCCCAGGTCGGCCACAAAGGCTTTCTCTGACGTGACTTGGCTTTCTTCCACACCCAGTTGTTCGGCAATGATTTTTTTAACGCGTGTTTCGATGTCGCTCATAAATCCCTCAGAGGGTAGTAATTGATCCGTGATTCTAGCGGTGCCCAAAGGGTGATTCGGGCGGGCTGCCGGACGGACACACCGGCGGGTTCTTGGCGCGGCTGCCGCGTCAGCAGCTACATATACATGCCGCCATTGACGTGAATTTCCTGGCCGGTGATGTAGCCAGCCTGCGGGCTGGCCACGAATGCTACCGCATGCGCGATGTCGCTGGGCTGGCCCAAAGCGCCCAGGGGAATTTGCCCGAGCAAGGCCTGGCGCTGCTCAGGCGGCAGACCTGCGGTCATGTCGGTTTCAATAAACCCCGGCGCGATGCAGTTGACGGTGATGCCGCGGCTGCCGAGCTCGCGCGCCAGCGCGCGCGTCATGCCGGCCACACCGGCCTTGGCCGCCGCGTAGTTGGCCTGGCCGGGGTTGCCCGACGCGCCGACCACGCTGGTAATGTTGACAATGCGGCCGTAGCGCTGCTTCATCATGCCGCGCATGACGGCGCGGGAAAGGCGAAACACGGCTTTCAAATTGGTGTCGAGCACGGCGTCCCAGTCGTCGTCTTTCAGGCGCATGGCCAGCATGTCGCGGGTGATGCCGGCGTTGTTCACCAGAATGTGCAGGCCACCATACTGCTGGCCAATGGCGTCTACTGCGGCTTGCACCGCCGCACCGTCGGTCACGTCGAGCGTGATGCCGCTCAAACTGCCGGGAATAGGCGCTCTTTCTGGATTTTTTAAGTCATTTTGACCGCTAGCCAGGGTGTAATCTGCCCCCGCTGCTTCTATTTTTGCAGCACCCTCGGCGCTGGTGGCGGTGCCAATCACCCGCACACCGCGTTGCGCCAGGGCCAGCGCAATCGCCGCGCCGATGCCGCGCGTCGCGCCGGTGACCAGGGCAACCTGGCCTTCAAACTTGATGTCGCTCATGGCAGCATGGCCCTGGTTTGCGCCAGTGTGGCGGGGTCGTAGATAGTGGCGCTGGCCAGCTCGGCGTCAATGCGTTTGACCAGACCGGCCAGCACCTTGCCCGGCCCGCATTCGACCACGGTCGTGATGCCGCGCGCCTTGATCGCCGCAATGCACTCGGTCCAGCGCACGGGCCCGGCCGCCTGGCGCACCAACGCGTCGCGGATGTGTGCGGGGTCGGTCGGCGCGGCGACGTCAATGTTGTTGAGCACCGGAATTTGCGGTGCCAGCAGCGGCACAGCGGCCAGGCGCTCGCGCAACTTCTCGGCGGCCGGGCGCATCAGGCTTGAGTGAAACGGCGCGGACACCGGCAGCGGCAGGCAGCGCTTGGCACCAGCGGCTTTGAGCGCTTCGCAGGCTTTTTCTACCGCCAGGCAGCTGCCGGCGATCACGGTTTGCATCGGGTCGTTGAAATTCACCGCTTCGGCCACTTCAGGTGCATCGGTTTCGAGACGGTTCTGGCCCAAGGCGGCGGTCACGTCGGCACAGACCGCGATCACTTTGGCGGTCTCCAGCCCCAGGATGGCGGCCATCGCGCCGGTGCCGACCGGCACTGCACTCTGCATGGCCTGGGCGCGAAAGCGCACCAGCGGCAGTGCATCGCGCAATGTCAAAACGCCGGCTGCGACCAGGGCCGAGTACTCGCCAAGCGAATGGCCAGCGAGCACCGCCGGCGGGGCACCGCCCTCGGCGCGCCAGGCGCGGTAGGCCGCGATCCCGGCCACCAGCATCACGGGCTGGGTGTTGGTCGTCAGCGCCAGCGCTTCTTTGGGGCCTTCCTTAATCAGTTGCGCCAGGTTTTCACCCAGCGCGTCAGCGGCTTCGGCCAGCGTTTGCACCACCGCCGGGTGGTCGCCCCAGGCGTCGAGCATACCGACCGACTGCGAGCCCTGGCCGGGAAAAACAAATGCGAAGGTCGTCATGCTGGAGAAGGTCAAAAAAGGGCGGGAAATCGAAAATTAATAGTCAAATCAGGCTATGGTCAAGGTAAATATTGCCTTAGATGCTACATTTTAAGAAGCACCGCACCCCAGGTAAAACCGCCGCCCACGCCTTCCAGCAGCACGGTGTGGCCGGGTTGGATGCGGCCGTCACGCACCGCCACATCCAGCGCCAGCGGAATCGATGCGGCCGAGGTGTTGCCGTGCTGGTCCACCGTGACCACCACTTTGTCCGGGCTTAATTTGAGTTTCTTGGCGGTGCTTTGCATGATGCGGATGTTGGCCTGGTGCGGGATCAGCCAGTCCACATCGGCTTCGGTCTTGCCGGCCTTGGCCAGCACCGAACGCGCCACCTCGGCCAGCACGCCGACCGCCAGCTTGAAGACGGCCTGGCCGTCCATCTTGAGCGTCGGGTCGCCCAGAATTTGTCCGCCCGAGACATTGCCCGGCACGCACAAAATGTCTACGTGCTTGCCGTCGGCATGCAACTCGCTGGCCAAAATGCCCGGTGTCTCGCTGGCCTCCAGCACCACCGCGCCGGCACCGTCACCAAACAGTACGCAGGTCGTGCGGTCTTTGAAGTCCAGAATGCGCGAGAACACTTCGGCACCGACCACCAGCGCGCAGCGCGCCGCGCCGGTCTTGATCAGGCTGTCGGCCACGGCCAGCGCATACACAAAACCGCTGCACACCGCCTGCACGTCAAACGCCGCGCAGCCGGCAATGCCCGCCGCCGACGGGCTGGTTTGTGCCAGCTTGTGCTGCAACAGCGTGGCGGTCGAGGGAAACACCATGTCGGGGGTGGACGTCGCGACGATGATGAGGTCAATGTCGGCAGCGCTGCGGCCCGCCGCCACCAGCGCTTTTTGCGCGGCTAGAAAAGCAATATCGCTTGCTGCCACGTCGGGGGCACAAAAATGCCGCGCACGGATGCCGGTGCGCTCAACGATCCAGGCGTCGGAGGTTTCTATGCCGTCCTTGGCCAGGCGCGCCGCCAGGTCGGCATTGGTCAAGCGCTCAGGCGGCAGGTAACCGCCGGTGCCGGTGATGCGGGAATAAGCGGTCATTCGGTCCTGGCGTTTTATCTGGGGCGACTACAAAAAGGGGTTGCCAGCGGCCCGGACAGCGTCAGGGCGCGAGCACTTCGGGCTTGCGCAGCAAAGGCGCGGCGCGGGCAATGCGGGTCTCGACACGTTCAAGCAAGTGATGATGCGCCGCATCATAAGCGCGATTGAGCGCCTGCTCAAACGCAAATATGTCAGCCGAACCGTGGCTCTTGAAGACCAGGCCGCGCAAACCGAGCAGCGCAGCGCCGTTGTAGCGCCGATGATCTAACCGACTTTTAAACGCTCTTATCACCCGAAACGCGGTAATAGCAGCAAATTTACGAAAGATATTGCGAGAAAACTCGGCCTTCAAAAACTGGCCGATCATGTGAGCGAGTCCTTCGCTGGCTTTCAGCGCCACATTGCCAACAAAACCGTCACACACCACGATATCCACCGTACCGGTAAAAATCGCGTTCCCCTCGACATTGCCAATAAAATTCAAATCGCCGCTGTTCGCTGCAGATCGGAGCAAATCAGAGGTTTTTTTAATCACTTCGTTGCCTTTAATCGCTTCTTCGCCAATATTGAGCAAGCCCACTGTGGGGTTGTCGTCATTTTTGAGTACCGACACCAGGGCCGAGCCCATCACCGCAAACTGCAGCAAATGCTCGGGCAGGCAATCAACATTGGCACCCAGGTCCAGCACAGTGGTGGCACCGCCCTTGGCGTTGGGCAATTGGGTCGCGATGGCGGGGCGGTCAATGCCGTCAAGGGTTTTGAGGATGTAGCGCGAGATTGCCATCAGCGCAGCGGTGTTGCCGGCAGACACCGCCACCTGCGCAGCGCCAGCGCGTACCTGCTCAATGGCCACGCGCATCGACGAGTCTTTTTTTCGCCGCAGCGCCACTTCGAGTGGGTCGTCCATCGCCACCACTTCGGTGGCAGCCAAGACGACGGCGCGCGGCTCCTTGAAATGCGCCAGTGCTTCGGGCAAACCAACCAATATGAGTTGCGCCTCGGGATGCGTCAGCAAAAACCGCTGGCAAGCCACCAGCGTCACCTTGGTGCCGTGGTCGCCCCCCATGCAATCAACCGCCAGGGTGATGACGCTCATGCCGCGATGGTTTTAAAGCCCGCAAAACAAAGGCCCGAAGCTACTGCGTAGCACCGGGCCTAGGGTATGCGGTGGGATCAGGCTTCAGACTTGGTCTTGAGTACTTTGCGCCCACGGTAGAAACCCGTGGGGCTGATGTGGTGGCGCAAGTGGGTCTCGCCGGTGGTGGGTTCTACCGCAATGCCCGGCACGTCCAGGGCATTGTGCGAGCGGTGCATGCCGCGCTTGGAAGGTGACTTTTTGTTTTGCTGGACGGCCATGATCCGCTCCTGGGTAAGTAGCGCGTGCCCAACAGATTGCCGTGAGCTTGCGCTGGATAAAAAAACTGGGATGAATAAACTGCCCGGCAGCGCCTTGGTGCTGCCCCCGGAAAACCCGCAATTATAGCCCAGCGGGCGGCCGCAAAGCAATCGCGGCCCATCAAGCTGGCCAGGGCGGCGACTGCCCCGCAGGGCAAGCCGTTGATTGCTTGACCGTTATTGCTTGACTGCTTCGACTTGAATGGTGACCTTGATCTCGTCCGACGTGGCTTTGTTGGCCAGGCCCCAGTTCAGGCCAAACAAGCTGCGCTTGACGATGGCCTCAAAGTCGCCGCCGCAGACTTCGCGCTTGACAAACGGGTTGTCATAGCAGTTAAAGCCAATCGCCTTGAGCGTGATCGGGTTGGTCACGCCGAGCATGGTGAGGTTGCCGCTGACTTCGGTGACCTTGTCGCCCGAGAAGGTGAACTTGTCGCCGACAAACCTGGCCGTGGGGAATTTCTCCACATTGAAAAAATCTTCTTTCTTCAGGTGGGCATTGAACGGGGCAATGCCCGTGTTCACCGAAGTCATGTCGATCGTCAAATCGACCTTACCGGTTTTGGCGGCTTTGTCGAGTGTGACGTCGCCCTCGTACTTGTCCCAGGAACCGCGGTTGGTCGAGGTGGCAAAGTGTTTGGCTTCCCACATGGCTTTGGTGTGGGTGGTGTCAATCTTGTACTGGGCAGGCTGGGCGTGGGCGCCGCCGGCCAGGAGCGCAGCGCCAAGGGTGATGGCGGCCAGGGTGGTCAGGGTGGTCAGGGTGGTTTTCATGGGGGGTTCCTCGTTAAAAAATCAATAAGTGCACACAGAAAATAGCCTCAAAGCCCCGTCAGGGCGAGTTTAAATTTCACCGTCACGTCATTGGCAACGATGCTGACATCGGCCCAGTCGCCGGCGCCAATTTGGAAGTCGTTGCGTTTGATCACAAAGCTGCCCTGTGCAACACCAGTGCTGCCGGTTTGCACCAGCGTCACTGGCACCACCACGGGCTTGGTGTTGCCTTTGATGCTGAGGGTTCCGGCAACTTCGTATTTGCCCGCGCCCGCCGCCTTGATGGCCGTTGATGCAAACGTGGCCTGCGGGAATTTGACGACGCTGAACCAGTCGGGCTTTTTCAGCTCCTTGATGGTGTCGGCGTCGCCAATCTCGGCGCTGCCCAGATCGATGGCGAAATTGATTTTCCCGGCCTCGGGCTTTTTCGGGTCAAACGCGATTTGCGCGTCAAACTTCTTGAACTTGCCGTCCACCGGCACGCCGTACTGCTTGGAGACAAAAGCAATCTCGCTTTGCGCGGGGACGAGCTTTTGCTGGGCCCAAGCGCCTGCCGCAGTGGCCGTGATGGCGAAAAAGATGAGGACATTTTTCATAGGGTGCAGTCAGGGTGGTAGGGCGCCATTATTTGGCAAACGGGTTCATGCGGGCGAGCAGATGGTCGCGGTCAAACCACTGGTGCTTGAGCGCCGCCGCCACATGCAGCGCGACCAGCGCTGCAAGCGTGTACGCCAGGGTGCGGTGCGCCAGTTTGAGCCATTCGGCCAGCTCTTTGTCGCGCGGCACGAAATCGGGCAATTGCAGCACGCCAAAGTACACCACCGGGAAACCGGCCGCCGAGCTGTAGGCCCAGCCCGCCAGCGGCAGGGCAAAAAACACCGCGTACAAAAGCCAGTGGGTTGCGTGCGAGGCCGTGGCCTGCCAAGCCGGTGTATGGCCAGGCAGCGGCGGCGGGCGGTGCGTCAAGCGCCAGAGCAGGCGCAAGGCCGAGAGCGTCAAGATCGTGATGCCGGCCCATTTGTGCCAGTTGTATTGCTTCAGGCGTGCCGGGGAAAACGGCAGGTCGGTCATGTAAAAGCCAAAGCTCCAGGCGCCAATAATCATGAGCGCCAACAGCCAGTGAAAGCCGATGGCGACATGGCTGTAGCGGGGGGTGTCAATGAAGCGGCTGCGGTTCATGGGCGGGATTATGTCGCTTGCGTGTGAATATGCCGGAAGGGGGATGTATCCCATCCCCTCGAGTGCCAATTATTCCGCCTGTCCCTGCGCCCCGGGTGACGTTTGACTGTTGATTTCGTTCAAACGCTTGCAACGGTCAGGGGCGGCACGCTCGCGGCAGGGCCTGAACGAGGGCACAACGCCCAAGCCCTGTCAAAGCCGGTCTTTGAGCACCTGCAGCGCCGCAAACGGGTGGGCTTTTTCGGGCAATTGGGCACCGGCATGGGCCGCAGCATGAGGCAGTTGCTGGGGGCAGGCCTCGTGACGCGGCGACAGCGGCAAGGCCATCAGCAACTCGTCTTCCAGCAGGGCCAGGCCATCCAGATCGGTGGCCAGCGCCAGCACGTCTTCTTCGCAGACGTCGTCCTGCGCCTCGGCTTCGGCGGTGCCCGCCACAAACCGGTAAGCCTGGTCCACCTGCAAGGCGGTGTCCACTGGCTCCAGGCAGCGCTGGCAGGTCAGCGCGACCTGGGCCTGCGCCTGCAGAACCAGCCAGGTCTGCGGCACCCCGTCGTTGCCGCTGCGCTGCTCACCGCGGGCTTGCCAGAAGATCTCTACAGCGCTGGCAGGCGCTGCGCCAGGGCGACACTCGGCCGCCAGACGCGGAAACTGTCCCAACGCTTCGGTGCCGCTGAGCGCGGCCTGTGCCAGGGCAAACGCCTGCACGTCCAAGTGCGCCAAGCCAAACGGCCCCGCTGCGGCTGGCGGCGCTGTGGTCAGCGGGGCTAAGGTGGTCGAAAGCGCTTTGCTGGGCAAGGGTTGCGGCATGGCGGGAGTTTATCTGCCTCAGGCTGCACTGCCGCTTGCACGCAGCCACGCGCAGCCGAAAGGAGGTCACGCACAGCCTGAACCGACTCCAAAGAGCCTCTGGCGCTTTTTTTAAATCAAACCGGCTTCTGGCCAATACAAATACTGCCGGTATAGCTATTTATTCAGTAGCAAACTGCACCCCCTGCCAAAGCTTCACGCGCTTCGCAGAGAATGCAGGCCATGCCCCTGACTTCCCCCGTCCCCCGCCGCCTGATTCTGGGCTCCAGTTCACGCTACCGCAGCGAGTTGCTGGCGCGGCTGCGCTTGCCTTTTGAGGTGGTAGCCCCGCAGGTGGACGAGGCGCCGCACGCGGGCGAGCTGCCCGCTGCGCTGGCCGCCCGGCTGGCGCTGGAAAAAGCCCGCGAGGTCGCCCAGCGCCAACCCGATGCCGTGGTGATCGGTGCCGACCAGGTCGCCGATTTGCATGGCCAGCCGCTGGGCAAACCCGGCTCGCACGAGAAAGCGGCGGCGCAATTGCGCCTGCTCAGCGGCCAAACGGTGGTGTTTCAAACAGCGTTGTCGGTGGTCTGCCGGGCCAGCGGCTTTGAAGCCAGCGCACTGGCCGCCGTGCAAGTGCAGTTTCGCCCGCTCAGCGACGCCGTGATCGAGGCCTACCTGCGCGCCGAGCAGCCCTACGACTGTGCCGGCAGCGCCAAAAGCGAGGGCTTGGGCATTGCCTTGCTGGCACGCATTGACAGCGACGACCCCACCGCGCTGGTCGGCCTGCCGCTGATTCGCACCTGCGTGCTGCTGCGCGCCGCCGGCCTGGACTTGCTGACATGAACATCCAGAACTCACCGAGCGCGATGAGCGACGCCGGGCCGCCCCAAGGCGCGAAGGCCCCCTCGGGGGGCAGCGTATTACACACAGTGAAAAGCAGGGGGGTCTTGTACCTGGTCCCCGCGCCGCTGGACTTTGGCTGCGCCGCGCAAACGTCCCTGCAAGAAGTGCTGCCGCAGGGCACGCTGGCGGTGGCCGCGCGCCTGTCGCACTGGATCACGGAAAACGCCAAGAGCACCCGCGCTTATTTGAAGCGGGTCGCCGCGCTCTACCCGGGCGCGCCCAGCCTGCAGTCACTCACCGTACTGGAGCTGCCGCGCGCCGCGCACAAAAAGGGCGACCACCCCAGCGCCGCCGGTTTTTTTGATGCCGCCCCGATGCTGGCCGCCGCTTGCGTCGCCCCGCCGAACGGCGATGTGCAAGACATCGGCCTGGTTTGCGAGGCCGGGATGCCCGCGATTGCCGACCCCGGTGCCTCGGTGGTACGCGCCGCGCATGTGCTGGGCCTGACGGTGGTGCCGCTGGCAGGGCCGAGTTCGCTGCTGCTGGCACTGGCGGCCAGCGGCATGAATGGCCAGAGTTTTGCGTTTGTCGGCTACCTGCCGCAAGACGCCGGGCAACGCGCGCTGCGCATCCGCGAGCTCGAAGCGCTGGCGCTGCAAACCGGCCAGAGCCAGCTCATGATCGAGACGCCCTACCGCAACGCCCAGCTGCTGCAGGCGCTGCTGGGCAACCTGCTGCCGCGCACGCGGCTGTCGGTCTCCTGCGGCCTGACGCTGGCCGGCATGGTCACCCGCAGCGCCGCAGTGGCGCAATGGGGCGGGCCCGCCCAGGCGGCACTGCCGCTGGATCTGCCCGCCGTTTTTACGATTGGTCAATAGCGCAGCAACGCGCTGCGCAGAGCCGCTCAGCGCAGCGCGCTGCTGCGCTGCAAGGCCTTGAAAGCGCCCTCACCCAGCGCGGCACCAAAGCGCTTGGCCAGCCGCTCGGCGACATTTTCGCGGCGGGTGTAGTCGATGATGTCCTCGGCCTTGACCACGTCACGCGCCACCGAATCGACACTGCCGTAAGCGTCGGCCAGCCCCAGGTCGATGGATTGCTGGCCGCTCCAGAACAGGCCGCTGAAGAGTTCGGGCGATTCTTTCAAACGCTTGCCCCGGCCTTCGCGCACCACAGTGATGAACTGCTGGTGAATCTGGTTCAGCATGGTTTGCGCAAACGCGCGCTGTGCCTCGGTTTGTGGGCTGAACGGATCGAGGAAGCCCTTGTTTTCACCGGCGGTGAGCAGGCGGCGCTCGACCCCCAGCTTGTCCATCAAACCGGTAAAACCAAAGCCGTCCACCAGCACGCCGATGCTGCCGACGATGCTGGCCTTGTTGACGTAGATCTGGTCGGCCGCCACGGCGATGTAGTAAGCAGCGGACGCAGCCGACTCCTCGACCACGGCATAGACGGGCTTGTTGTGCTTGGCTTTGAGGCGGCGGATTTCGTCGTTGATCATGCCGGCCTGCACCGGGCTGCCGCCGGGCGAATTGACCAGCAGCACGACGGCCTTGGCACCGTCGTCTTCAAACGCGGCGCGCAGGGCGGCATTGACAAACTCGGCACTGGCGTCGGCGCCCGCAGCGATCTCGCCCTTGACCTCAACCACCGCCGTGTGCGGGCCGGAAGGTGCGCTGCTGGGCGAGCCGCGGTGCAGTGAGAGCCAGACCAGGACTGCGATAAGCAGCAACCAGCTGAGGCGGAAAAATAGGCTCCAACGGCGCGCTGCGCGCTGCTCCTTGAGGCTGGCAAAGGCCAGCTTCTCCAGCGTGGCGCGTTCCCAGCCGGGGCTGTCAGGGGTATTGTTTGCTTCTGAAGTCATAGCGTTGGCGGCAGTTTCTTTATTGGCTAGAGAGGGTTTTGACTCTAAATTTGAGCCGGCAGAGCCTGCAACAGGCCCTGCAACAGGCCCTGCAGCGGGCTCTACAGCGGGTAATTCGGGCGGATTGGGTTCGTTCATAGGCTAGAACTCTACAGGCTTCAGGCTTGGCTGGCTGTGCCAATACACCACACCCCCGCTTTCGCTGAGGCCGATCTTTACGAGCCCGCCTTGGCACGGCCCGCCGCCGCAGGCACCGGTGTCGGGCCGGTAGGCCGCGCCGTGGCTGGCGCACAAAAGCCACTGGCCGCTGTCGTCAAAAAAACGGTTGGGCTGCCAGTCGAGTTCCATCGCCACATGCGTGCAGCGGTTCAGGTAGGCGTGCGCCTGGCCCTGAAACCGGATGGCAAAGGCGCGGCAGGTCTGGCCGCGGTAGGCCACATCAAACGGCACGGCAGCGCCGCCGTCCCGCAGGTGCACGCTGTTGCAAAAGGCAAAGGCGTCGGTGGGGTTCATGCTGGGCAGGCGTGTTGCAGATCAGGCATGGAGCGCAAGCCAGGCGTGCAGGCGGCCGACCGACTCCACCACCTCCAGCGGCTGCAATGCGGCAAACGCATCGGGCGGGTGCGCGCCGTAGCTCACGCCCACACTGGCGCAGGCGGCGTTGCGCGCCATGAGCAAATCGTGCGTGGTGTCGCCCACCATCAGGGTGCGCGCCGGCGTGGTGCCCAGCTCGGCCATCAATTCATGCAGCATGCGCGGGTCGGGCTTGCTGGCGGTTTCGTCGGCAGTGCGGGTGGCATCGAAATAGCTTTGCAACTGCACGCCGCTGACCACCGTCTCCAGCACATCGGCCAGGCCGCGGCGGCTTTTGCCGGTAGCCACAGCAAGCAGGTGGCCGCGTGCTTTCAAATCGGCCAGCAGCGGCAGCACGCCGTCAAACAAGCTGAGGTCATTGGCGTGCGCAGCGTAGTGGTGTTTGTAGCGCGCGCCCAACTCGGGGTACCGGGTCGGCGGCACATCGGGCGCGGCATGGGCCAGCGCGGCCATCAAGCCCATGCCGATCACGTAGGCTGCGTCCTGGTCGCTGGGCCTGGTGCCGCCCACATCGACCACCGCCGACTGGATGCACCGGGTGATGATGGCGGTCGAATCGAACAGCGTGCCGTCCCAGTCGAAGGCAATCAGGTCGAAGCGGCGCGGCGGCGTGGGGCGTGGCATAGATATATATCAGGCAACAGATTGGGCCGCAAGAAAATCCGCCAACTCAGGCGGCAGTTCGGTTTGGAGGGCAACGGCCTCGGCGCTGGCCGGGTGGGTGAACTGTAGCCGCCAGGCATGCAAAAACATGCGCTTGAAGCCCCTTTTTTGCAAACCCTTGTTCAGTTCAAAGTCGCCGTATTTGTCGTCCCCCGCAATCGGGTAGCCACTGGACGCCAGGTGTACCCGAATCTGGTGGGTGCGGCCGGTCTTGATGGTGACCTCCAGCAGCGTGTAGCTGGCCAGTTTTTTCGCCACCTTGACCAACGTAATCGCCCGCATGCCATCGGGGTCGTCCTTGGCCACCACTTTGACGCGCCGCTCGCCCGCAGCCTTCACGTTTGCGGAGCCCGCTTTCAAATCGGCTGCGCCCTCCAGATATTTGTGCAGCGGCAGGTCGATGACTTTTTTATTGGCGGGCCAGGCGCCGCTGACCAGCGCCAGATACACCTTGCCGGTCTCGCGCTCGCGAAACTGGTTCTGCAAATGTGTCAGGGCGCTGCGCTTTTTGGCAATCAGCAAGATGCCGCTGGTGTCGCGGTCCAGGCGGTGCACCAGTTCCAGAAACCGCGCCTGCGGGCGGGCGCAGCGCAGTTGCTCGATCACGCCGAAGCTGACGCCACTGCCGCCGTGCACCGCGACACCCGCCGGCTTATCAATGGCCAGAACATGCTCGTCTTCAAACAGCACCGGGAATTGGCGCGGCGGGGCGGGGTGCGCCTGCTTTTCAGCGATTTTTTCGGACACGCGCACCGGCGGCAACCGCACCACATCGCCGTCTTCGACGCGCGTGTCGGCCTGCGCCCGGCCTTTGTTCACGCGCACTTCGCCGCTGCGGATGATGCGGTAAACATGGGTTTTCGGCACACCTTTGAGGTGACGCAGCAGGAAGTTGTCCAGCCTCTGGCCGGCCCCGGCGTCGTCCACCAAAAGCTGCCGGGCTTGGGGGCCGGGCAAGCCCTGCGTCGGCGCGGCGTTTTCAGCGCCTATAATGTTTTTCACCAGCGTTGTTGTGTAAGTGCTTGATTTGTCTAAAGTTTAGACCACCCACTGTGCCTACCCGCTGGAACCGTCGATGCCAACCCCTGCATGACTTGCAAGCGACCCGCCAACGCCCGTCGCGGCACCCAGTGCACCGGCTTGAAGCCGACGCAGATTGAAACACGACTGCGGAATACCCCATCTGGCAGATTAAAGCTGTCAGCGGACTTGAGTGAATTGATTGCACCATGTTGTTGCTGTTGAACTGGATTCGCGTTTTTTCCCGGCGCATCGCTGCCCTGGGTTTGAGTGCTTTCCTGCCTGCAGCCCAAACAGTGCTTGCGGTATCTGCTACTTTCCATGTAGCGCCTTGCGGTACCCGCCAACTCGCCCACCTCCACGTGCCCACGCTGCCTGACCCCTGCTGACCCGCGTCAACAGGGCCAGGCGGCTCTCCGGCAATTCCACTCGTTTCACTGCGTTTGCTTTGGCATTTTGGCCCGGCCTTGATTGGCCTATGGGCCTGTTGAAGTATTGAAAACGTATTGAAAAGGAATGCACCATGAAACGGATGCTGATTAACGCAACCCAGGCCGAAGAGCG
>JBJXED010000129.1:0-3531 GCA_046155225.1 Burkholderiaceae bacterium | reverse complement strand
CGGTGCGCGCCGAGCAAAGCTTGGTCACGGTGGAGTCTGACAAAGCGTCGATGGAGATTCCGAGCAGCCACGCTGGCGTGGTGAAAGAACTCAAGGTCAAGCTCGGCGACAAGGTCAGCGAAGGCTCGGTACTGCTGGTGCTGGAGGCAATGGATATTGCAGCCTCTAAAACGGCAGTAGCGCCCGCCTCACATGCGGGTGCAGCTATGGTTTCAGAAGTGCCTATGCCACTGGCTGAATCGCCTTCAGCCGCTAATACAACTGCTACAGCGACCGGCTCAGCCGCAGCCCATGCCGACCACAGCTGCGATTTGGTGGTGCTTGGCGCGGGCCCCGGCGGCTACAGTGCCGCATTCCGCGCGGCAGATGTGGGCCTGAAAGTCATTCTGGTTGAGCGCTACGCCGCGTTGGGCGGCGTCTGCCTGAATGTGGGTTGCATCCCGTCCAAAGCACTGCTGCATGTGGCGGCGGTGATGGACGAAGTCAGCCACTTTGAAGCGCTGGGCATTGCCTACGGCAAGCCTGTGCTCGATCTGGACAAGTTGCGCCAACACAAAGCCAAAGTGGTGGGCAAGCTCACCGGCGGGCTGGCGGCCATGGCCAAAATGCGCAAGGTCACGGTGCTGCGCGGCTTGGGTGAATTCATCGGCAGCCACCAGCTGCAAGTGCACGAAACCGCTGGAGAAGCCCAAGAAAAAACCGGCAAACAGCAAACCATTGAGTTCAAAAACTGCATCATTGCCGCGGGCTCGCAGGCTGTGCGCCTGCCGTTTATGCCAGCTGATCCCCGCGTGGTCGACTCCACCGGCGCGCTCGGCCTGGCCAGCGTGCCCAAACGCATGTTGATTCTGGGCGGCGGCATTATTGGCCTGGAAATGGGCACCGTCTACAGCACCTTGGGCGCCCGGCTAGATGTGGTGGAAATGCAAAGCGGCCTGATGCAAGGCGCAGACCGCGATTTGGTCAAAGTCTGGCAAAAGCTCAACGCGCCGCGTTTTGACCGCATCATGCTAAACACAAAAACCGTAGCAGCACGCGCTATTCCAGAGGGCATCGAAGTCACTTTTGAAGGTGAAAATGCGCCGAAAGAACCGCAGGTCTATGACCTGGTACTGCAAGCCGTAGGCCGCACGCCCAATGGCAAAAAGCTGGCTGCGGACAAAGCGGGCGTGAACGTGAATGAGCGCGGCTTCATCAATGTAGATATTCAAATGCGCACCAACGCGCCGCACATCTTCGCCATCGGCGACATCGTCGGCCAGCCCATGCTGGCGCACAAGGCGGTGCATGAGGCGCATGTGGCGGCAGAAGTCATCGCTGGCGAACTGCAAGGCAACAAAGAACTGGCGTCAGCCGCCTTCAACGCCCGCGTCATCCCCAGCGTGGCCTACACCGACCCCGAAATCGCCTGGGTTGGCCTGACCGAGGACGAAGCCAAAGCGCAAGGCATCAAAGTCAAAAAAGGCATGTTCCCCTGGACTGCATCGGGCAGGGCGATTGCCAATGGGCGCGATGAAGGCTTTACCAAGCTGCTGTTTGATAATTCGCCGGGAGCGCACGGCCATGGCCGCATCTTGGGCGGCGGCATCGTCGGCACGCATGCGGGCGACATGATTGGCGAGGTGGCGCTGGCAATTGAGATGGGCGCTGATGCGGTGGACATCGGCAAGACGATTCATCCGCACCCGACGCTGGGGGAGAGCATTGGCATGGCAGCGGAGGTGGCACATGGGAGTTGCACGGATTTGCCGCCGGTGCGGAAATGACGCTTTTCCTGTTTTTAGCGAAAACTCAGGCTGATGTGTGATGTGCCGCAGTTCAGCACGTAAATGTTGATACTCAATGGAGCTACTTCAAGCGATTCTTGAACGTGCTCTTGCAGTTGTGGGAAGTGCTCGCAGCATTAAACGCGAGTTGCACTTTCAAATAATGGCGCTGAGAGACTCACCAGAAACTGCATTGAACGAGTTGCGCGAGCTTTTCGCAGCGGTTGAAAGTAATGAAGAACTTTGTGCGTTCGGAGTTTCTGGTGACGAGGGTTTTCACTCGCTGATTTATTGGCTGTTATCTCGTAGCCAACAAGTAGGTGCGAAGCAGGCAATTGAAGACCTTGCTTGGTACCTTGAAGCTAGTTTTGTGGATGCCAGTTTTATATTAGGACTGGATGGAATTCGAGTTGTAGAGCCAATGAAGTTTGGCGACTTCGAGTTAGTAGCTTGGGGGGATTTAGAGCTCAGCGACACCAAGTGGAATGTTGCCTCGAGTTGTTTGTCTGGCCGTAAGCTGCCTAGCGCTGTCCTTGTTCGCCGATATCGGGTTGATAAATCGACGATTCCCCCTTATTTGGGACTCGAGCACGCGCTTTTGTCTGCGGTTGAGCCAGCACAGGATCTGTTGCGTTGCATTGCCTTGGTATCTGGCGCAGGCATTCGGCAGCTTCACTTTGGGGTTCAGCCAGAAGCGCGGGCTCCGCTCACCGTTGGGTTGACTTACTTCGGGATTGACTCCTCAAAATTTTCGAACATTGTTGATGTGACGCAGGTCAGTCAACTTGAGATTGAACACTGCTTTGAAGCTTTAGAAAAGCTAGAAAACAGTCGAAAAATTCGCCTTCGCCTTCCCTTAGACCGACTTAATAAATCTTTTCTAAGCGCCTTTGATCAAGTGGCTTCAGCAATTGAGCTAGGAATAGCGTTGGAATCGATGTTTGCGCCTGTCAAGCTATCTGAGGGCATCTCGTACGCGATTCGTACTCGGGCCGCGAAATGGCTAGGCGGCACGCTTGATCAGCGCAAGCAAATCATGGAAGCATTGAAAAACGTTTACGACTTGCGATCACTCGCAATTCATGCCGGTAGATTCGATACCGAAGGTGCAAAGAAGGCTTGGCGTGATTTCGAAAAAGTGTCCGCTGCACTGGGTACCGGCAGACGAATCGTCGCTGAGTCGTTGGTTAAAGTTCTACTTGAGGGGGAGCCAAACTGGGAAGACTTCGATTTAGCTTCTACCTAGCCCTATGGCTGCGTTCTTAGTCATCGGATTTTGGCTATTTCAAAGAGGGAGCAATCGGCATCAGGTCTTTCAATATAAGATCAAATCCACTTCCAGCCCTTATAAAAAATGCTCAAGCAGCTCCTATTTCAATAGCGACTACCTCATGCATCAGGCCACCAGTTCAACACCTGCAGGGGCTGGCGTAACATAACCATCAAACCCTGCGTTTCGCTCAGACCATACCCCGTTAGGAGTTACACCATGCCATCCAATTTTGTTCAATGCCAGCCGGACATCATGGGCGGAACACCCGTGTTTTTCGGGTCGCGAGTACCCGTGCACACGCTGGTGGAGTATTTGCAGGCCGGTGAAACCATCGACGATTTTCTGGAGGGTTTTCCCACGGTTGGGCGTAGCAATGTGCTGGCGTTTCTGGAGGCGGCCGAACGGTATGCCAGTTTGGCAGCGGCCTGAGCGCTATGCGGGTGTTGCTTGATGAGTGTGTGGATTGGCGCTTGCTGCGCGACTTGGCGGGGC
>JBJXED010000128.1:0-32152 GCA_046155225.1 Burkholderiaceae bacterium | reverse complement strand
GGAGATACCGACTATGGCCACTGCCCTCAAATCTCAAACCTCAGCCAAGGCCCCGCGCGCGCCCCGGCAAACCGGGTTGCCCGGCCAAGTTGTGCTGGTCTTGCAGGGCGGCGGTGCCCTGGGGGCTTACCAAGTTGGCGTCTTCCAGGCGCTGCACGAGGCCGGTATTGAACCCGATTGGGTCATCGGCACCTCCATCGGTGCCATCAACGCCGCATTGATTGCCGGCAACCCGCCCGAGCATCGGCTCGAGCGTTTGCAGGAATTTTGGAGCCATGTCGAGCGCCCGGCCATGGCAGCCGGCCCGCTGGATTGGCTGGGCATGGGCAACATGATCGCCAATATGACGACCGTCATGCGCGGCATCCCAGCCTTTTTTGAGCCCAACTTGTCAGCGATGCGCGGCACCAAGGCCAACGTAGGCGTGGAAAACGCCGCCTACTACAGCTGCGCGCCACTGCGCCGAACGCTGGAAAAGCTGGTGGATTTTGATTACTTGCTGACGAGCAAAACCCGGCTGACAGTAGGTGCCGTCAACGCCTGCAGCGGCAACATGCGCTATTTCGACAGCCGGGACGAGCGCATTGGCGTGGATCACATCATGGCCTCTGGCGCGCTGCCGCCGGCCTTTCCGGCGGTACGTATCGACGGCCAGCCGTATTGGGATGGCGGCATTTACTCCAACACGCCAATCGAGGCGGTGTTGGACGACAAGCCAAGACGCGACGCCCTGATTTTTGCTGTCAACGTCTGGCACCAGACGGGGCCAGAGCCGGAGTCGATCTGGCAGGTCATGGGACGGCAAAAAGACATACAGTTTGCAAGCCGCGCCGACAGCCACATCTTGCGGCAAAAGCAGCTTCACCGGCTGCGCCATGTGATCCGCGAACTGGCGCAGCAGCTGCCCGCCGCCAAACAGAGCGACAGCCACCTGAAAGAGCTGGCCGCTTTTGGCTGCGGTACCACCATGCATGTGGCCCACTTGGTGGCTCCGCGTCTGGAAGGCGAAGACCAGTCCAAGGACATCGACTTCAGCTCAGCCGGCGTGTTGGCGCGCCACCAGGCTGGTTATTCCGATACGCTGCGCATGCTCGAGCGCGCCCCTTGGTGCGAGCCAGCTGATCCGATCGAAGGCGTTATCGAGCACACGTAAATGCTGCTTAATCCTGCGATCTGGATAGCCGCCCTGGCGGCCGGCATTATGGGTTTTGCGATCCAGCGCGGTGCTACCTGCACCGTTGCTGCGGTTGATGAAGCGCTGTCAAAACGCAGGGCAACGCGGCTTCTGGCCATGCTTGAAGCCGCCGCTTGGGTCGCTGTGGGTTTATGGCTGGCGCAGCAGTTCGGCTGGCTGGCGAAAATGCCCTCGGGTTATGCCCTCTCCGGCTGGACGGTGCTGGGTGCAGCGCTGTTGGGTCTGGGTGCTTTTGTGAACCGCGCCTGCGTATTTGGCGCGATCGCCAGACTGGGTTCGGGTGAGTGGGCTTATATCGCTTCACCGCTGGGTTTTTTCGCAGGATGTCTTAGCTTGCCTGTTTTGTTTTCACCACCACCTGCAGTCGTGCTGGCCGGTGATTCGATTGCGCTTGCCATGATGAGCGCGCTGGTTGCGCCGTTATTCCTTTTTCTGGCCTTGCGCTTGGTGCTTCCCCTCGTCCGCACGCCAATCGCCCAATGGCCTGCTGCGCTGACGTGGTCGCCACGCAGCGCCACCATTGTGATTGGCATCGCCTTTCTTATCACGCTGCTGCTGGCAGGCGGAACTTGGGCCTACACCGACATGTTGGCAGAGTTGGCCAGCAAAATGGCCGCTAGCCTGGACGCGCAAGTGCTGTTGGCGCTGGCGTTGTTTCTGGGAGCGATGATGGGCGGCTGGACCGCAGGCCGACTGCGCTTTGTTCCCGTGAGTGCAGTGGCCGTGCTGCGCTGCTTTGCGGGCGGCATGCTGATGGCTTGGGGCAGTTTGCTGATTCCGGGCAGCAACGACGGCTTGATACTGGTTGGCATCCCGCTGCTGTGGCCCTATGCCATCGTCGGCTTCGCGGTAATGTGCGTGACCATAGCTGGTGCGCAAGTATTGCAGCGGCGCTTGTCCACGGCGGCCATAAGCCCGTCAGAGCTTAAAAAGCTCAAGCAACTTTAAGAAAAAAGCTGCAAGCCCATGCGCTTGGCGGCTGATTTGAGCCTCTGGACGAGGCGCAACCTTGCAGCGAGTGCTGTCAATGGAGCTATAAATTGCACCGCTCAAAAGCCGGATCGGGGTCTGCCGGCGGGACTACAACGGGTGCACCCTCAAACCGCTAGACCTGCGCGCACCACACGAAATTGCCTTGCAAGCTAGCCTGCAAGGCAATTCAGCGGCCGGAAATTCAACTTCTGAGTGGTCCTGATTCAGGTTCAGGGTGACTTCAAGGCAACTTTTGCTCTGAACCCAGCGCTGTTTCGGCATTAGCCACATCGCGGCTGCCCAAAAACCGCAAATGCGTGATGTCGGTGGGGAAAAACATGCCCCAGGTCCACTCCACATAAATCCGCACTTTGCGGCCGAATGTAGGCATTTGCGACAAATAGTACGCCCGCCAAAGCAGCCATGCAGGCAAGCCCGACACTGAAAATCCAAATACATCGGCCACGCCTTTCATGTGGCCGATCGAGGCCATTGCGCCCGCCGATTTGTGGTTGAAAGCCCGGGTGTCTTTTTGCATCAGCACGGCCATCAGATTGGCCGCAAGCTGTTTGGCCTGCCGCACAGCAAATTGGGCAGTCGGTGGCGCAAATTTGCCATCGTGTGCATTGGGTACCAGAGCGCAATCGCCCAAGGCCCAGATGTTGGCGTGTTCTTTGACTCGCATATCGGGCAGCACCGGGATGCGCCCGCGCTCCGTAGCAAAGCCCAAGTGCTCCGCCAGCGCATTCGGGCGGGTGCCAATGGTGCTGATCACCGTGGCCGCCTCCAGAAATTCACCGCTGGTCAGTTTCACACCGTCCGCAGTGACTTCGGCCGCGCGCGCACCCAGTTGCACACTCACTTTGCGCTTTTGCAATGACGCCAGCGCGGCACGACCCAAGCCCATGTTCAACTCGGGCAGGAGTTGCTGGGTGTCGTGCAGCACAGTGACCTTCAGATCGCCTTTGGCGACCATGGGATAGTACTGGCGGACACTGTGCAGGCAGTCCACCAACTCGCCAGCCACTTCCACACCCGAGAAGCCGCCGCCAATCACCACAAAATGCCCCAGCTGTTGGCGCAGTTTCGTATCGGTTTCCAGTTCGATGCGCGCCAGGCGCCGCAGCACCGCATTGCGAATCTCCAGCGCGTCGCCCACGGTTTTGAGCGGCATGGCATGTTGTTCCATGCCTGGAATGAGATCGAGTCTGGCGCGGTTGCCAAATGCAAGTATTAGGTGGTCGTAGCGCAGTTTGCGGACTCCCCCAAGACTGGAGCAACTCAGCGTGCTGGTGTGCGGGTCAATATCGGTCACCTTGGCCATGATGAACTGGCGCTGCGGGCCAGGTTTGAACAGGGCCCGCAGCGGGGCCACCACGTGTTCCGGAAAGATCGATGCCCCCACCGCCTCTGGCAGCATCGGGTTGAAGGTGGTGTAGCTTTCTTCGGAAATCAGCACCAGTTCGACATCGGCAGGGAGGTTTTTATCGAGCGTTCGCATGACGGTAGAGCCGCCAAAGCCGCCCCCGACGATCACAATTAATTTTTTAGCGGGCATCAATATTTTCCTGGTGGTTGGTCAAGCCGCTGGTGCGCTTGGGAGGTAATGGATGAATGTGGATTTTCGCGGAGGGCACAGCGTCATCAGCGTATGCTAAAAGCTTTTATTAAGTCTGAAAATCACTGAAAAAATTACGCTCTACCCATAGATAAAAAACACAAAGCGTAAGCTTTCCATTGGGCGGCAGACTATATTTATTAACCAACCACTCAAAAGAGGATTTCATGAATTTCAAAGGTAAAACCGCATTGGTCACTGGCTCCACCTCCGGCATTGGCTTGGGCATTGCCCGAAAATTTGCCGCAGAAGGGGCCAACTTGGTGCTGAACGGGTTTGGTGATGCTGCAGAAATTGAACAGCTTCGCCTCGAATTGGCCGAGCAGCATGGCGTCACCGTGCGTTATGACGGCGCGGACATGAGCAAGGCCGATGCCATCGAAGCCATGATGACCAAGGCGCTGGCCGAGTTTGGCTGCATCGACATCCTGATCAACAACGCAGGCATCCAGCATGTGGCACCAGTGGATGAATTCCCCTTGGCCAAGTGGGACGCCATCATTGCCATCAACATGTCGGCCACCTTTCACACCACCCGCATGGCCATACCGGCCATGAAAAAAGCCGGTTGGGGTCGGGTTCTGAATGTTGCATCAGCCCATGCAGTGGTTGCCAGCCCTTTCAAGTCAGCCTATGTGGCAGCCAAGCACGGCGTGGCGGGCTTTACCAAAACGGTGGCGCTGGAAGTGGCGCAGGCGGGCATCACGGTCAATGCGTTGTGCCCCGGTTATGTGCTGACGCCGCTGGTGGAAAAACAGATACCCGACACCGCCAAGGCGCGCGGCATCACGGAGGAACAAGTGAAAAAAGATGTGCTGCTGGCGGCGCAGCCGACCAAGAAATTTGTCACCGTGGAGCAATTGGCGGGTTACGCTGCCTTCTTGTGCGGTGATGATGCAGCCTCCATCACGGGTGCAATTTTGATGATGGACGGTGGCTGGACAGCGCAGTAACTCTAGAAATTACCATGCTCCATCCTGTACTTTCTCTGCCTTATGGTCGTGTGCTGCACGACTACCGGGCCCAAACTCAAGCGCAGGGTGCCGCGTGAGCGCCGCTAAAGCGGCAATGCCCGCAGCCAAGAAAACCCGCATCCCTGCGTCAGAAAAGTCGCCTAACAACGAGTCCAAAACCATGTCCATTTCCATGACAGCATCAACACCTGAACCACACGCTGCCGCCAAGTTGATTCCCGGCCAGGTGGTGTTGGTGCTGCAAGGCGGCGGCGCGCTGGGGGCGTACCAAGCGGGCGTGTACCAGGCCATGCATGAGGCGGGCATTGAGCCCGATTGGGTGATTGGCACCTCTATCGGCGCTATCAACGCCGCCTTGATTGCGGGCAACGCGCCAGACCAGCGGTTGGCGCATTTGCGCGCGTTTTGGGATTCGGTCGAGCAGCAAGCGCCACTGCTTGCTGGCTTGCCTGACCCCTTTGGCCTGGCCAAATCGATGGCCAACGCCAGCACCGTATTGAATGGCATTCCCGGTTTCTTTGTGCCCAATAATGCTTCCTGGCAGGGCGCGCAAAGCAAGGTGGGGGTAGAAGCTGCCGCCTACTACAGCACCGCACCGTTGGCCGCCACCTTGGACCGACTGGTGGACTTTGCCAACTTGCCCAAAAGCAGCACCCGCCTGACGGTCGGCGCGGTGCATGTGCAGGGCGGCCAGATGCGTTACTTCGACAGCCGCGAAGAGCGCCTGGGCGTCGAGCACGTCATGGCCTCGGGCGCGCTGCCGCCGGCTTTTCCTGCGGTGCGCGTGCACGGCGAGCCGTATTGGGACGGCGGCATCTACTCCAACACGCCGATTGAAGCCGTGATGGACGACCGGCCGCGGCGCGATTCGCTGATATTCGCGGTGGATGTGTGGCAGCCGCACGGCCCCGAGCCGCAGTCGATCAATGAGGTATCGGCGCGCGTCAAAGACATTCAATTCGCCAGCCGGGCCGACAATCACATCGAGCGGCAAAAGCAAATCCACCGCCTGCGCCACATCATCCGTGAGCTCACGCTGCGTTTGCCGCAGGCCGAGCGGGATCTCGCTGAGGTCAAGGCGTTGTCGGCCTGGGGCTGCAAAAGCACCATGCATGTGGTGCGCCTGCAAGTGCCGCGGGTGGATGGCGAAGACCAAAGCAAGGACATCGACTTTTCCAAAGCTGGCATTCACGCCCGCTGGCTGGCGGGCTATGACCACACCCAGGCGGTGCTGGCAAGCGCGCCTTGGCAGGCTCCCGTTGACCCGATGGACGGCGTGACGGTGCACCACGCATAGCAGATTTGCTCTATCCTTGTGGCAGGGCCGTTTGGCAGACAAGGAGACCGCATGGACCGCCGCGATTTTGTACAAACCTGCGTCAAAAGCACGGCCTGCCTTGGTGCGGGCGGTTTGGCTGGCTTGCAGCCGGTTTTGGCAGCCGACGCCAAACCCAAGGCTTACGCCCGTGTACTGCTGACCAACGAATTTGGCGAGCCACTCAAAGCCAGCAGCCTGGCACCGCAAACCAATTACGTCTTTAACTATCCGTTTGAAGCGACGCCGGTCTTTCTGCTCGATCTGGGCCAGAGCGTTGCAGCCACGGCTTTAAGCACGAGAACCAAAGACAGCTACCAGTGGCCGGGTGGTGTGGGTGCAAAAAAAAGTGTGGTCGCGTTTTCGGCGATTTGCGCGCATCACTTGGTCTACCCGACCAAAGACGTGAGCTTCATCAGCTTTCGGAAGACCAAATCGACCAAGGGCGTACAAGACAATTTGATCCATTGCTGCGCTGACCACAGCCAGTATGACCCCGCCAAAGGCGCGCAGGTTTTGAGTGGTCCGGCCAGCCAGCCGCTGTGCGCCGTGCTGCTGACGCACGACGCCAAAAAAGACACGCTGACGGCCTACGCCACGCTCGGTGGCGAGTTGTTTGACGACTTTTTCAAAAAGTACGACGCCAAACTGAGCCTGGAAGTCGGCGGTAAGGCCCGCCAGGCAGTGACCGGCCAGGCGGTGGTCAAGGCGCTGGACAAGTACTGCCGCAACGCTATCCAGTGCTGACAACGCTGCGGCGGTATTGAAAATGCGGTTTCAAGGCGTTTTCAGCAGAATTTTGAATGAAATAGGGCACTAGCCAAGGTAAACCCTGCCGCTAATGCTATCTATTTTGTAGTTATTGGTGGGTGCCAAGCCTTGGGCGCATACGCCGCGTTCAGCCCAGTTTCGCCAGCCGTTTCACGGCTTCGTCCAGGGTTTGGTCTTTCTTGGCAAAGCAAAACCGCACCACTTGCTGATTCACCTCATCGCGGTACAGCGCCGACAGGGGAATCGCCGCCACGCCGATGTCTTGCGTGAGCCAGCGGCAGAAGTCGGCTTCGCTCAAACTGCGCTCGGGCCCGGCCAATCCCGAGTAATCCGCACACTGAAAATAGCTGCCGGAACAGGGCAAGAGACGCAGCGCAGTGCCCGCCAGCCCGGCGCGGAAGCGGTCACGTTTGCGCTGGTAGAAGGCAGGCAAATCCAAATACGGTAGCGGGTTGGCCATGTAATTCGCCAGCGCATGCTGCATGGGGGTGTTGACGGTGAACACGTTGAACTGGTGCACTTTGCGGAACTCGGCCATCAGCGCCGCAGGTGCCGCCACGAAGCCGACTTTCCAGCCGGTGACGTGGTAGGTTTTGCCGAAGCTGGAGACGATGAAGCTGCGCCCGGCCAAGCCGGGCCAGCGTGCTGCGCTGTGGTGCTGCGCGCCGTCAAATACCATGTGCTCGTAGACCTCGTCGCTGATGAGCAAGATGTTGGTCGGTGCCAGCAGGTCTTGCAGTTGCTGCATTTGCGCCGCGCTCCACACGCTGGCCGAAGGGTTGTGCGGGCTGTTGATGATGAGGGCGCGGGTGCGCGGCGTGATGGCAGCGGCGATGCGACCGAAGTCAGGCTGGAAAGCCGCTTGTGGGCTGTCCGCTTGGTGCGGCGTGAGCGGCACGCGCACCGCCACGCCACCCGCTAGAGCGATATTCGGCAAGTAGCTGTCGTAGGCAGGCTCGAGCACGATGACTTCGTCGCCCGGGTGGACGACGGCCAGAATCGCCGTCAAGATCGCTTGCGTGGCCCCGGCGGTGATGGTGATTTCAGTCTCAGGCGAATAGCTGCGGGCATGCAGCGCCTGAATTTTTGAAGCAATGGCCTCGCGCAAGGCGGGCACGCCCGGCATCGGCGGGTACTGGTTGTGACCGCTTTGCATGGCTTGGCTGACAGCCAGTGGCAGGGCCGGGTCGCAGTCAAAGTCCGGGAAGCCCTGGCCCAGGTTCACCGCGCCGTGCTGCGCCGCCAGCGCCGACATGGTGCTGAAGATGGTGGTGCCGATGCCTGGCAGGCGGGAAGTCAGCTGGATCACACCGCTACATCTCATAGTCGCTGCCGTGCCCGCTCATGGCTTGGGCAATCAGCTTGCGGGTGAGCCGGTCGCTCAGCAGCTCGGCAAAGTGGTAGACGAAATTGCGCAGGTACACGCCGCGTTTGAACGCCACGCGCGAGACGTTTACGCCAAACAGATAACCTGCCGGATGGACCACCAAATCGTCATCGGCCAGGTGGGGTTCGCGTACCGCCATTTCGGCCACGATGCCGATGCCCATGCCAAGCCGGGCATAGGTTTTGATGACATCGGAGTCAATCGCCTCCAGCGCAATGCGCGGGTGCAACTGCCGGTGGGCAAAGGCGCTGTCAATCTTGGTGCGTCCGGTGAAGGACGGGTGGTAGGTGATGAGGGGTTCGCGCGCCAGATCTTCCAGTGTCAAGCGCTCCTTGCCTGCCAGCCGGTGACCGGCGGGCATGACCAGCATGTGCTGCCATTCGTAGCAGGGCAGGGCCACCAGATCGGGGTAGTCGGCCAGCGATTCGGTGGCCATGCCGATTTCAGCCACTTCCTCCAGCAGCATTTGCGCCACCTGATTGGGAGCGCCCTGGTGCAGGCTGATGTTGACCTTGGGGTAGGCTTGGCGCAGTCTGGCCACCGGCACCGGCAAGACATAGCGCGCCTGGGTATGGGTGGTGGCAATGCGCAGGGTGCCGCTGTCTTGCGCGCTGTACTGCTCGCCTATGCGTTTGAGGTTGGCGACCTCGCGCAGAATAATTTCGACGCTGGCCAGCACTTGCTCGCCGGGCTCGGTGACGCGTTTGAGGCGCTTGCCGTGCCGGGTGAAGACTTCAATGCCCAACTCTTCCTCCAGTTCAATGATGGCTTTGGACACCCCCGGTTGCGAGGTATGCAGCGCTTTGGCGGCCTCGGTCAAATTCAGGTTGCGGCGCACCGCCTCCTGGACAAAACGGAACTGGTGCAGGTTCATAGGCAGCTGATTTCAGGCAGGCTCAGCAGGCATTGCCAACTCGGCCATCAGGGCAATCAGGCGCGGATCTTCGCCGACGGCGCTTTGCAGCGCAAACGCTACCTGGGGGTGTTGCTGGCGCAACGCGGCCACCAGCATCGGCAAATCTTCCCGCGCGTGCTTGCCCACGCCCAAAAACAGCGGCACGATGCGGATGGCGTTGCAGCCCTCGGCCAGAAGTTGCGCCGCAGCCGTGGGCAGGTCAGGCTCGCACAACTCCAGGTAGGCACAGCACACCGGCAAATCGGCCCGTGTTCGCTGCATTTGCTGCGCTACGGCCTCCACCGGCAGACGCCACAGCGGGTCACGTGAGCCGTGGGCAAACAGCACCACACCGGTGTTGACCGAGTTCATTGACATACGGACTTACCTTTTTAAAACCAGCCAACTGAAAGCCCCCAGCGAGAATGCCAGGTAGATCAGGCTGGGTGCCAGGGCGGTGAGCCAGGGCAGCCAGTTTTGCAGGTTGCCAATGTAGCCAAACAGGTTGTTGAGCAAAAAGAAACTGATGCCGGTCATGACGCCGCCAAACACATAGCCGGTGATGCTGCCCGAGCGCAAGTGCAGGTAGGCAAACGGCAGCGCCAGCATCATGACGACCAGGCAGCTCAGAGGGTAGAAAACCTTTTTCCAGAACTCAATGGCATAACGCTGCGAGGTCTGGCCGTTCTCGTTCAGGTGCTGGATGTAATTGAACAAGTCCAGCGTGCCCATTCGCTCGGGCTTGAGGATGGCCACAGCGACCATTTCAGAGGTGATATCGGTCGGCCACAGCATCTCATCGGACTGGCTGCGCAGCACGGCGCTGGAGTCGCGCCGGGCCTGGCTGAAGTCGGTGCGCTGCACTTGGGCCAGGCGCCAGCCGCCGCGCACAAACTTGGCCGATTCGCTTTCAATGGTGGCGCTGAGCAGGCCGTCGGCGTCAAACTCGAAGATGCGCAGCCGCAGCAATTGGCCGTCGGGGCTGAGCTCTTGAATATTCACCGCAAAGTTGCGTTGTGCATGTTTTTCTTTCAGCCACGCCCCGGTTTGGCCGATGGTGATGTTGCGCAGGTAACGTGCCTTGAGCAATTGCGCCTGGCGGTCAGCGGCAGGCGCCGCATAGTCACCGACCGCAAAGGTCAGCGCGGCAAAGCCAGCGCCCAGCAGCAGCAGCACGCGCAAAAAGCGCCCCGGCCCCATGCCGCTGGTGCGCAAAATGGTGTATTCCGAACTTTGCGCCATACGCGCCATTACAAAGATGCTGCCGATCAGCACCGCAATCGGCAGTAGCTCGTACAAATGGCTAGGCAGCAGCAGCACCACAAAACTCAGTGCCTGGGTTAGACCGTAGCTGCCGCCTACGCCTTTGCCCAGGTTTTGCAGTTCGTCGACAAAATCAAAAAAGAAAAACAGCGAGAGAAATCCCAGCGTGACAAATGCCACCGCAGACGCAATCTCGCCATAAATGAGCAGGCGGATAGTTCTCATGCGCCAACTGCCGGGGCGCGAGGCCGGACGCTGCGCAGCGCCAACAGGTCACGCAGGCGCAGGTTGAAATTGATCTTTACCAGCCACAGCAGCGCCAGCACCAGCACGCCGCCATGCAGGCCCAGCAGCAGGGCAGGGAAAGAAATCTTGCCTTGCGTGACCCAGTTTTGTCCCAGATTGAGCAGGTTGTAGTACACGATGAAGGTCAGCAAGGCAAACAGCAGGTTGGCACTGCGTCCGGCTCGCGGGTGCACCCGGGAGACGCTGGCGGCGATGATGACAAAGTTCAGCGCTGCCAGCACCAAGCCGATGCGCCAGGCCAGCTCGCCCAGGTGTGCTCGGGTGGGGTCCAGCACCAGGTCAAGTGAGGACTGGAGTTTGGGCAGCGCGCTGGCGGCTTGCGCCAGGTCACCCTCGTTGATCAGTACGCCGTATTCCTTGAACTCACTGATGCGAATGTCCGTGCTGGAAGTGCCCTGGGATGCGCTGGGGCTGGCAGCGCTGGGCGACGGAATCTCAAGCCGCTGTCCGTCTTGCAGCAACAGAAATTGCTGGCCGCCCACGGTGTCAATGCGGCCACTGCGCGCTGCCGTGACCGACTGTTTGCCGCGTTCGGTGGCGGAGATGAACACATTGCCGGCGACCTTGTTGCCCTGGGTATCTTTGTCAATGAAAAAAACTTTGCTGCCGGTGGACGATTCCTTGAACTGGCCGGGGGCAATACGGTCCAGATCGCCGCGCTTTTCATAACGCTCGGTCAGCTGCCTGGCCTGCTTGTTAGCCCAGGGCCAGGCCAGCAGGGCGAGCAGGCCGACACTCAGCAAAATAGGCCAGGCAAAGCGCAACAAGGGATTGAGCAAGCCGATCAAGCTTTGCCCGCTGGCAAACCAGATCACCATTTCATGATCACGGTACAGGCGCGAGAGGGTGCCGACGATGGCGATGAACAGCGAGAGTGCCAGCAAGGTCGGCAAGTGGGCCAGCACGGTGTAACCCAGTACCTGCATCACATCGGAGGGGTTGATGTTGCCGCGGGAGGCCAGCCGGAGCGTGCGAATCAGCATCATCGTCATCACAATGGTGGACAGCACAACCAAGGTGGCACCAAAGCTTTGTGACAACTCTTTTCGCAAGGCAGAATGCAATAACATGGGCCGCACAGATAAAAAGTGAATTATGAACTTTGTACTCAAATCCCTTGATTTTTCCTCCGCAGTGGCCCAAAAAGCCGATGCCATCGTGGTGTTGCTGGGTGACACGCTGCCCGATGGCCAGGACGACTTGTCATTGCTGATTCGCCATGCGCGCCAGGTCGGCGATTGGGAGGCCAAGGTCGGCAAGCTGCTGCAACTGTACCGGCCCGCAGGGGCCACGGCAGCGCGCGTGGTACTGGCCAGCATTGGCGACGGCAAAGCCAGAAACATTCGCCAGGCGGTGCTGGCCGCCGTGGGGGCGCTGAAGGGCCAAGCTGTCAAGCAGTTGACGATTAGTTTTGCGGCCCAGCCTGCGTCAGAGCACTTGCAAGAAGCGGTGCGCGCCGCCGTACAAGCCGCCGCCGATGCCAGCTATGTCTACACCACCACCAAACCCAAGGCCGATGCCCGCACGCTGGAGCGTGTGCTGCTGGCCTTGCCGCATGCCAAGTCGGCCAAAGCAGCGTTTGCCTGTGCGCAGGCCGTTGTCAGCGGTGTAGAGCTGGCCAAGGAATGGGGCAATCGCCCCTCCAACCATGCCACGCCCACGCTGCTCGCCGAGGCCGCCAAAGGCTTGGCCAAATCGCCCTTGATCAAGTGCGAAATACTCGGTCCCAAGGACGTTGCCAAGCTGGGCATGGGTGCCTTCCTTGCCGTGGCGCAGGGCGCCGATGAGCCGCTGCGGTTTATCGTGCTGAGGTACCAGGGCGCGGCGCCCAAGCAGGCCCCCGTGGTCTTGGTAGGCAAAGGCATCACATTTGACACGGGCGGTATTTCGATCAAACCTGCCGGCGAGATGGACGAGATGAAATTCGACATGGCTGGCGCGGCCAGTGTGCTGGGTACTTTTTGCGCATTGGCCGAGTGCAAGCCCAAAATCAATGTGGTGGGCTTGATCCCGGCCTGCGAAAACATGCCTGATGGGCGTGCCATCAAGCCCGGCGACGTGGTCACCAGCATGAGCGGGCAGACCATCGAAATTCTCAACACCGATGCCGAAGGCCGTTTGGTCTTGTGTGACGCACTGACTTACGCCGAGCGCTTTGATCCCGCGGCCGTGATTGACATTGCCACGCTGACGGGGGCTTGTGTCGTCGCGCTGGGCGGCGTGCGCTCTGGCCTTTTTACCAACGACGAAGGCTTGGCCAGTGCCTTGCAACTGGCGGGTGAATCGGCGCAAGACCCGTGCTGGCGCATGCCGCTGGACGAAGACTATGCCGAAGGCCTGAAAACCAACTTTGCCGATGTCGCCAACATCGCCGGCCGCATGGCCGGGGCCGTGACAGCAGCCAAATTCTTGCAGCGCTTTACTGCCAAATATCCGTGGGCACACCTGGACATCGCCGGTGTGGCCTGGAAGTCAGGTACGGCCAAGGGTTCAACGGGCCGCCCGGTCGGCTTGCTGATGGATTACTTGCTCTCGCAAGCCACTGGGCTGCAAGGCAAAGACTAAGTGACCGAGGTCACGTTTCATATTCAAGTGCCCGACAAGTGGGTTTACTGCTGCCGCCTGCTGCGCAAGGCCGCGCTGCGGGACGCCAGGGTCTGGGTGTGCGGCGATGCGCAGCAAATTGCCCATCTTGATGCGCTGCTTTGGAGCTTTTCCCCGCTCGACTTTGTGCCCCATTGCCTTGCGAGCGCTGAATCCGGCCTGCTGGCGGCGTCACCCGTGGTGCTGGCCACCGACACGCTGGCCGCTCCCCATCACGGTGTTTTGTTGAACTTGGGCGGGGCGGTGCCTGCGGGGTTTGAAAGCTTTCAGCGGGTGATCGAGGTGGTCAGCACCGAGGGCGAAGACCGCCGCCAGGCCCGGTTGCGCTGGAAGCATTATTCCGAGCGCGGCTATCCCTTGATCAGCCATGAAGCGCCGGGCGAAAAGACGTAACCCCAGAGATTCACTCTGGCAAAGGCCCGCAAATTGCTTTAGCCTGTAGCGGCAGGATCATTTTTATAACCCGGAGGTTTTTATGCAGAAGAAGTTGACATGGGCGGTGTCTTTGGTGACCGCGGCATTCAGTGGTGCGGCTTATGCACAAGAGGTTCAAGTCGTCAAGATCGGCCATGTGGCCCCCATTTCGGGATCGCAAGCCCACTACGGCCGCGACAACGAGAACGGCACCAAGATGGCCATCGAAGACCTCAATGCGCAAAACCTGGTGATTGGCGGCAAGAAAATCCGCTTCGAAATCCAGGCTGAAGATGATGCCGCCGACCCCAAGCAAGGTGCTGCGGTGGCGCAAAAATTGTGTGATGCAAAAGTGGCTGGTGTGGTCGGCCATTTGAATTCGGGCACCACGATTCCGGCCTCCAAAATCTACAACGACTGCGGCCTGCCGCACGTGACCGGCGCGGCCACCAACCCCAACCTGACCAAGCCCGGCTACAAAACCACCTACCGCATCATTGCCAATGACCTGGCGCTGGGCGCGGGCTTGGCGTTCTATGCAGCCGACGCGCTGAAGCTGAAAAACATTGCGGTGATTGACGACCGCACCGCCTATGGCCAGGGCGTGGCCGAGGTGTTTACGCGTACTGTCAAAGGCAAGGGCGTGACCATTGCCAGCGAGCAGTTCACCACCGACAAGGCCACCGATTTCATGGCGATTCTGACGGCCATCAAGGCCAAGAAACCCGATGCCATCTTCTACGGCGGCATGGACGCTCAGGCGGGCCCGATGCTGCGCCAGATCGAGCAATTGGGTATGGGCAATGTCAAGTTCTTTGGCGGTGACGGTATCTGCACCAATGAGATCGTCAAACTCGCGGCAGGTGCCAAGACCATCAACAATGTGGTGTGCGCTGAAGGCGCGGCGTCGCTCAAGAAAATGCCCGGCGGTGAAGCCTGGAAAAAGCGCTACGACGCCAAATACCCTGGCCAGTACCAGATCTACAGCCCCTACACCTACGACGCTACTTTTGTCTTGGTGGACGCCATGAAACGCGCCAATTCGGTTGATCCCAAGGTTTATACGGCCAAGCTGATCGAGACCAACATGACAGGTGTGACTGCCAAGATTGCTTTTGACAGCACGGGTGAAATCAAGAACCCCGCCATGACCTTGTACGTGTACAAGAATGGCGAGAAATTTCCCTTGAACTGAGCTTAAGGGGGCAGAGGATTCGCAGGGCCCGAAACCGCTGCCAGGGCCTATTTTCACTGAAAATATCATTAAACTGGCCTGTAGCCAGCGTAATCATTGCCGGTGTAGCTATCATTTTTATGATCCAGGTGTTGACGGGAAAACACCGAGCGCACAGCGGCGGTGCCCACTCCAGAATGCAAGCATCTTTTTTGGAGTTGTCCCATGCTGCAAGCCCGCCTGACACGCCGCCGATTCACCCAGGTTGCTGCTGGTGCCGCCGCCAGCATCAGCTTGCCGCTGCTGGCGCAATCGCCCTGGCCCAGCAAGCCGATTCGCCTGATCGTGCCGTACACGCCGGGCGGCTTTACCGACCAGATTGCCCGGATTGTGCAAGCCGGTCTGCAAAACCGCCTGCAGCAAACCGTACTGGTGGACAACAAGCCCGGTGCCAACAGCATCATTGGTGTCGATGCGCTGGCCAAAGCCCCGGCCGATGGCAGCACCTTTGCGGTGGTGATTGCTGCTTACGCCGCGAACACCACGCTCTACCCCAAGCTGCCGTACGACCCGCGCAAAGACCTCACCGGCGTTTCGCTGATCGGTGTCTCGCCGCTGCTGGCGGCCGTCAACAACGACGCGCCGTTCAAAACCGCACGCGAACTGATCGACTATGCGCGCCGCTTCCCCGGCAAGGTCAGCTTTGGCTCATCGGGCAACGGCTCGGCGGCGCACCTGACCACCGAGCTGCTCAAGGCGATAACCAAAACCTATATGGTGCACATTCCGTACCGCGGCGCGGCACCGGCTTTGGCGGACTTGCTGGGCGGCCAGATCCAGTTGTTTTTTGACGCCGCCACCGGCCTCATCAACCAGGGCAAGCAAGGCAAGGTGCGGCTGATTGGCGTCTCGCACGACCAGCGTTTGCCTGCATCGCCCGATACGCCCACATTCATCGAGCAAGGCTTTGCCGGTTTCACCGGCAGCACCTGGGCCGGCCTGCTGGCCCCCAAAGACACGCCGGGGGAGATTGTGCAGCGCATGTCGCAAGAGGTCAGCCGCATTGTGCGCAGCGACGAAACGCGCACCCGTTTTAACGCCATGGGCACCTTTGCCAATGGCAGTACGCCGGCGGAGTTTGATGCCTTTATTGCGCAAGAAACCACCAAGTGGGCCAAGGTGATCCAGGATGCGGGTGTGAAAGCCGAATGAGCCCTGTCTGGTGCGGGTGAAGCCGGGCTATTTGCAGCGCATCGGCAAATAGCCGGGTGGGATGTTGGTTTTGTTGTTGCCCTGGACCGTCATTTTTTCGGGTGTTTTGGCAAAGCCGCAGACCCAGGCCACCGGGACGATGGGCGCGTCTTCGACCATTGCGGGGCGCAGGGTCAGGGTTTTGCCGCTGAGGGCGCCACTGGCGCGGTTGCCGAAACTCATATGCACGGCACCGCCCTCCACGGTGACGGCACTGACCAGGTTGCTGACGATTTTGGTCGGCTCGGGCAGGCCCAGCTCGGCATTGTTTTCGGGCAGCTTTTGCACTGTAGCCCAGGCCACGGCCACCGGTTGTGTGGCCAGATTGGCCAGCGGCAGCGCTTCGTTGATCTGGTCGCGGACGATTTTGTCCAGGTAGCTGGGCAGGGCAATCAGCGCCAGGATGGCGATGATGGCGACCACCACCATCAGCTCGATCAGGCTGAAGCCTTTGCTGTGCTTCACAGGCCGGGCGCTACAGCGGCGGCTCTTTCTGCCGCAGCAGCGGCAACCGGGGCTGGCCCGCCCACTGAGGCCACACGGCGTGCGCCGTCAAAGCGGCGCTGCCAGTAGCCCACGCCCATGTCTTCGACCCGCACCTGCGCGCCGGGCTTGGGCGAGTGGATGAACTTGCCCTCACCGACATAAATGCCCACATGGCTGAAGGTGCGGCGCATGGTGTTGAAAAACACCAGGTCACCGGGTTGCAGGTCGGCTTTTTCTATGGACTGGGTGGCGGCGGCTTGCTGGTCGGCGCGGCGCGGCAGCAAGAGGCCCACCGTTTGTTCGTACATGGCGCGGACAAAACCGCTGCAATCAAAGCCGGTGTGGACCGACTGGCCCCCGCGCCGGTAGGGCACGCCCAAAAAACCCATGGCGGTGACGACCAGATCCGACGCTTTGTGGCTGACCGACTGGCGTACCTGGTCCAGTTGTTCGAGCAGCCCTTTTTCGGCGAGCAAGCGGTCCAGATCGTCGCTGGCGGGCGACGCCGGGCTCGCGTGCAGGCTGCCGACCAGACAGACCAATGCCATAAAAATGCAGAAGCGAAATTTCAACATGTCCGCAGGGTAGAGGCCAATAAACTAGAAGTCAAGTGAGGTTTTACTGCCAAGTCTTTGTTTTTATTGAAAAGAACTGGTCTTTACAGTCGAAAGCCGTATTATTTTTAGTTTTGCACAACACCGTCGCCGTGATTTTGAGTCCTTTGCGTGCATTTCAAAGACGACCAGTCTATTATCTGGCGCGTGAATAAATCCATAGAATCCGTTTCATTGCCGCCGTCATTCGGTGGCGCAGCGCCTGAAAACGCGCCCCCCAGTGAGACCGCAGTGCCGGCGCAGGAGGTGCCTCCAGCCGCGCGCCGAAGCCGCAAACAGCGGGCGCAGGCGCGTGATGAAACCCGTGGCACCCTGGTTCGTGCAGGCCTGACCCTGGTACTCGAGCGCGGCTGGTCGGCCACCAGTGTTGATGCGGTGCTGGCGCAATGCGACGTGGCCAAAGGCTCGTTCTACCACTACTTCAAGAGCAAAGACGACTTCGGTTATGCCGTGCTGGACAGCTACCAGCGCTACTTCCTCAAGCGGCTGAACCAGTGGTTTGGTACGCCATCGGACAAGCTGTCCCTGTCCGCGCGCTTTGCCGGATTCCTGGCCGATTCCGAGGCCGGCGTCTTGCGCTATGAATTCCGCCGCGGTTGCCTGATCGGCGCTTTGGGCCAGGAGGTGGCGGGGCTGCACCCCGAATTCCGCGTGCGGCTGGAGCAAAGCCTGGCGCAGTGGGACGATATTTTGGCGCGCTGCCTGGCGCGCAGCGGCATTCAGGGTGATTGCTTGTCGCTGGCGCAGGCGTTTTGGGCCGGTTGGGAGGGTGCCGTGCTGCGCAGCCTCCTCAGCCATGACGTGGCACCGCTGCGCATGGCGGTCAGACGCTTTCTGGCGTCGCTCTAAACCGCTGCCTTAAAAATTTCATTTACCAAGGAAAAATGCATGTTCAAAGCGCTTGTACTCGAAAAATCTGACCCCAAAGCGGCGGACTTCAGCGCCGCCATCAAGTCGCTTGATGAGGCCCAACTCCCTCCAGGTGACGTGCTGGTGCAGGTGCAGTACTCGACGCTCAACTACAAGGACGGTCTGGCGATTACGAACACAGGCCCGGTAGTACGCGCCTGGCCAATGGTCGCCGGCATCGACGCCGCCGGTGTGGTGCTCGAATCGACCCATGCCCGGTGGCAGCCGGGCCAGGCATTTGTGCACAACGGTTGGGGCGTGGGCGAGAACCGCTGGGGCTTGCTTGCCGAAAAAGCGCGTTTGCAGGGCGATTGGCTGGTGCCGCTGCCAGCCGCTTTCACACCGCGCCAGGCCATGGCCATCGGCACGGCCGGCTACACCGCGATGCTGTGCGTGATGGCGCTCGAGAAAAACGGCGTCCAGCCCGGCCAGGGTGAAGTACTGGTGACCGGCGCCACTGGCGGTGTCGGCAGCGTGGCGATCGCACTGCTGGCCAAGCTGGGTTTTGACGTGGTGGCGGCCACCGGCAAGGGCAGCGAAGAAGCGTATTTGAAATCGCTCGGTGCCCGCAGCGTCATCGACCGCGCCGAACTCTCGGCCCCCGGCAAGCCGCTGCAAAAAGAGCGCTGGGCGGCGGCGGTGGACGCCGTGGGCTCGCACACGCTGGTCAACGCGCTGGCACAAACCCGCTGGGGCGGCTGCGTGGCCGCTTGCGGGCTGGCCCAGGGCGCGGACTTGCCCGGCACGGTCATGCCGTTTATCTTGCGCGGCGTGACGCTGGCCGGGGTCGATTCGGTCATGGCCCCGCTGGCCCTGCGCCAGCACGCCTGGGCGCGGCTGGCGCAGGACTTGGACGCCGGCAAGCTGGAGTCGATGGTGGACGAAGTGCCACTTTCCGGCGCGATCACCAAGGCGCATGACTTGATGGCCGGCAAAGTGCGTGGCCGGGTAGTGGTGCGCATTGCGGATTGATGCCTGGGCGCGGGCATTTTTGGCCGTTATGCCAAATTTACACATCAAATAGAGTGCTAGCCAAGGTATTTACTGCCGGTGCTGCTACTTTTTTAGAAGTAATTTTGCAGCGGTCAATTGGGCGCATGCGCGCCTGTGGTGGGCCAAATGCCAAAACACAAGCCAGAGTGCAAGGAATCGATACACCGCCCAGATACCCTGGTGGCGCTGGTTTTTATGCGCACACTGCGGGATAGTCAGAGAGAAATGATCCCGCATTCGAACTTAAGATGAACCACAAAGCACGCTAGAACACCAGGGTCACACGAATGAAAATACTACGCAGGGCGGCTTATGCATTGCTCGCCGCAGGCTTGATCGGCACGTTATGGTTTTTGTATGCCAAAACGCAGAGCGCTGATTTCGCCCGCGAAAACCTGATCATTGCCGATTTGCGCGAGTTGGAGGCGCTGGACGCCGAGTGGACAGCAGACTCACTGCGCGCCAAAACAGCCATCAACCGCGCCTACGCCGAAGGCAATACGCCTGCCGACCGCTTGGGCAGAACCAGTGAGCGCGTGGCGCAGGCTATCGACAGCGCGGGCATGCGCGATGCGGCCAGCGCGTTTGCCGGGGTCAAGGCCGCGTTTGCACAAAAAACCGCATTGACCCAGCGCTTTGCCAATCAAAACCGCATCTTGAAGGCGTCGCTGCTGTTCGTCACCGACGGCAGTGCCGATCTACTGGCCCAGTTGCGGGTGCAGCAGCGCGATGCCGCTTTGCTTAAAGGTGCTGCCGCTGCGAGCTTGAGTGAGAAGCTGTCGGAACTCGAAGTGCGGGTGAATGAACTGCTGACCGAGACGCTGAAGTACAACTTGCTGAGCGATCCGGCAGCCTTGACGCGCATCAATTCCAATCTGGCCGATTTGGAGCAGCAGTTGCCGCAATACCCCGGCTATCTGATCGAGCCGCTGGAAAAACTGATGGCGCAGTTCTACGGCGTGCAAAGGCAAAAATCAGTCGAAGATGCCTTGCTCAACGAAATGGCTGCCCTGCCGATTCAGCAGCGCATTGCCGAGACCGAAAAGCAGCTGATGGCGAATCGCCAGCAAGTGCTGGCAGACACCGATTTCTACCGCAGCCTGTTGATTGGCTATTCCGCATTCTTGCTGGCACTGATTGCCTGGTTTGCCTGGCGGCTGGTGGCCAGTTACCGCCTGATTCAAAACAAAAATACCGAGCTGGCTCACGCCAACGACCACCTGGAAGAGTGCGTGAGCGCCCGAACCATGGAGTTGGGCGATGCCCTCAAGCACCTGAAAGAGTCGGAGAGTGCGCTGATTCAATCCGAAAAAATGTCGTCGCTGGGTCAGATGATTGCGGGCGTGGCGCATGAGATCAATACACCGCTGGCGTATGTGCGCAACGGCTTGCAAGTGCTGGACGAGCAGTTGCCTGCCAACGCCAGCTTGGCGGTACAAACGCGCAGTTTGTTGGATTTGCTCGCCGCTGGTGACGCTGACGAAGCACAAGTCAGCGCGCAATATGCGAAGGTGGCTGCGCTGTGCAGCGCCGCTGAACAGGGCTACAGCACCCAGGAGCTGGCGGGCGTCGTCAAAGACGGCATACACGGCATTGAGCAGATCTCCGAGATCGTTACCAATCTGAAAAATTTCAGCCGCCTGGATCGCAGCAAAGTGGCGCTTTTTGACTTGAATGAGGGTCTGGAAAGCACCCTGGTCATTGCCCGCAATCTGATCAAATCCAAAATCATTAAGCGCAATTTCAGTCCGCAAGCCTGCATCACCGGCTCGCCCTCGCAGATCAATCAGGTCTTCCTGAACCTGATCTCCAATGCCGCACAGGCTACCGGGCCAGATGGCGTCATTACCCTTAGCACCCGCATCAAAGGCGGCAATGCCATCGTGCAAGTCGCGGACAACGGCAGCGGCATTGCGCCCGAGGTGCTGCCAAAGATTTTCGACCCCTTCTTCACCACCAAAAAAGTCGGCGAAGGCACGGGCTTGGGGCTGTCGATTGCGTACAAAATTATTTCGGCCCATGGTGGCCGCATTGAGGCCACATCTGAAGTCGGGCGCGGCACCTGCTTCACCATCACCTTGCCAGTGGAAGTGACGGACGATGCCATTGCGGATGCCAGCGGAGAACTTGCTCATGCATGAGGCGCGGCAAACTATTGGCAAGTATGTGGTCGAGCGCGAGCTGGGCCGCGGCGGCATGGGCGTGGTCTACCGGGGCATGGACCCGCAAATTGAGCGTGCGGTGGCCATTAAAACGGTGGCCAAAAACCTGTTTGAACCTGCCCAGGCGGGCGAGATGATGGCCCGCTTCAAGCGCGAGGCGCAAGCGGCCGGGCGGCTGACGCACCCCAACATCGTCGCCGTGTACGAATACGGCGAAGACGAGCACATCGCTTTTATTGCCATGGAGATGGTCGATGGGCAGGGGCTTGATGTGCTCTCCCGCAATGCCCTGCCGCTGCCTGCAGAGCAAGTCAGGCCGATCGCCGCACAACTGCTGGATGCCCTGCAATTTGCCCACAGCCTGGGCGTGGTGCACCGTGACATCAAGCCGTCGAACCTCATGATGACGGCCACCGGCAAGCTCAAGGTGTGCGACTTTGGCATTGCCCAGCTGGGGTCGTCGATGCTGACCACAATCGGCACGGTGCTGGGCACACCCAGCTATATGTCGCCCGAGCAGATTCAGGGCCACCGCACAGATGCTCGCTCTGACGTATTTTCTGCGGCCGTGGTGCTGTACCAATTGCTCACTGGCAGCAAGCCTTTTGAGGGGGCCAACATCACGGCTTTGGCGCATGCACTGGTCAATCACAAGGCGCAGGCCCCTACCGTGCTCAATCCGGCGCTCGACAGTGGCCTCGATGCGGTGCTGCTCAAAGCGCTGGCCAGACTGCCTGCCGAGCGTTTTGAGAGTGCCGAGGAATTTGCCCTGGCACTGGAATGCGCCTTCCAGGGCCAGCCCTGGAAGGCTGCCGATGGCGACGCCACCCTGCCGAACAGCCTGCCGCCCGGCAGCAACTCATTGCCGAATTTGCGCAAATTCAATTTTGGCGCAGTGCAAAAAAAAATCGGCTCGGCCAGTCTCCAGATGCAACCCGACAGCGGCGTGGGTGGCAAGCTGCGGGTGCTGTTTGTCGACGACGAGGAGCGCATTCTGTCGGCGCTCAAACTGCTGTTCCGCCAGCAATACGAAGTGCACTTGGCCAGCGGCGGTGCCGAGGCGCTGGAACTGCTCAAGCAGCACCACTTTCATGTGCTGGTGAGCGACCAGCGCATGCCCAATATGACCGGGACCGAGCTGCTGTCCAAGGCGCGCCTGGCCTCGCCGGACACGGTGCGCATCTTGCTGACGGGCTACTCTGACCTGGCGGCAATTGTGGGCTCGGTCAATGAGGGTGAGGTCTACCGCTTTGCCAGCAAGCCGTGGGATACGCAAGAAATGCGCACTTTGCTGGCCGAGGCGGCCGAGATTGGACAAGTACTGGAGCACTCGCCCAAGGCCGCCATCAGCACAGAGCGGCCCGAAGAAGCCGTGCTCATCCTGGACGAAGACCGTGAAATCTACCTGGCGGCCCGTGACATGCTGGGCCGCTCCTTCTCGGTGCTGCACGCCAGCAAGCTGGCCGAAGCGCTGCAGACCCTGGGCGAGACCAAGGTCGCAGTCATGGTGGCCGACATTGAAGGCAGCCGCGGCAGTCACCACACCTTCTTCAAACTGCTCAAGCAGGAGCACCCGGAAATCGTGACCATCGCCATGACGTCAGCGTCCGATTCAGAGCAGGTAATTGAGCTGATCAATAAAGCCCGTATCTTCCGCTTTTTGAACAAACCGCTCAAACTCGCCACCTTGCAAGCGCATGTGGAAGCCGCCATGGCGCACTACCAAAAGCAGCAAGCCCAGCCGCTGCGCCTGCGCGAGCAGCAAACCCAGCGCCAGGCGCAGGAAGCCGCGCCCAGCGAGGGCTCGGTCGGCAGCCTGATTCTGAAGTCTTTGCGTTCGCTGCGGCGCAGGTGGTCGGGTTCTTGAAAGCGCGTGCCGCTGATGGCTGGCAAAGTGCGTGGCCGCAGGCGGTGCGCTGCGTCATTTGACGGCGTTTGTGGCAAGCTGAGGGTGTCCTCAAACCCCTTTTTTAGCCTTTTAGCCTGATTTTTTATGCCAAATCACTCGCTAGCCAAGGTAAAGCCTGCCGGTATAGCTATCATTTTTGAAATGCTCGCAGGGCCATTCGGCTTGGTGCGCCAGGCGATAACGCCTTGCGTATCTTTGGCGCTGGCCGCAACCTGGCTGGCGCTTCCCGCCGCAGCACAACCGGCAACGCCCGCTGCGGCGAAACCGCTGCGCACCGAGGTGCTGGCCAGTGACTTGGAGCACCCCTGGGCGCTGGCCTTTTTGCCTGGCGGCCGGTTTTTGGTGACCGAGCGGCCTGGGCGCTTGCGCGTGCTTAGTGCGGAAGGCAAAGCCGGTCCGCCAGTGGAAGGTGTGCCCGCGGTGGTGGCGTCAGGGCAGGGCGGTTTGCTCGACGTGCTGCTCGACCATGATTTCGCCGCCAACCGCACGCTGTACCTTTGCTATTCCGAGCCCGAGAATGCCAGCAGTTTGAGGAACAGCACGGCGCTGGCCAAAGCGCGCCTGTCGGCCGACAGCACGCGGCTGGAAGCGGTGCAAATTATCTTCAGCCAGCAACCCAAGTTCGCCAGCGACCTGCACTTTGGCTGCCGCATCAGCGAGCGCCATGTGGGCGGTCAGCCCGACGGCACTTTGTTTTTGACGCTCGGCGACCGTTACTCGCGCGCCGCCGACGCGCAAAAGCTGGACAACCACCACGGCAAAGTGGTGCGCATCGGCAAAGACGGCAGCGTGCCCAAAGACAACCCTTTTGCTGCGCAAAAGGGCGCACTGCCCGAAATCTGGAGCTATGGCCACCGCAATATGCAAGGTGCAGCGCGCGCACCCGACGGCAGCACCTGGACCCACGAGCACGGGCCGCAAGGCGGCGACGAGATCAATCTGCCGCAAGCCGGGCGCAACTACGGCTGGCCCGTGATCACGTTTGGCGAGCAGTACGGCGGCGGCAAGATTGGCGCGGGCATCACTGAAAAAGCGGGGCTGGAGCCGCCGCTGCACCAGTGGACGCCGTCGATCGCGCCGTCGGGCATGGCGTTTGTCACCAGCGCCCGCTACCCCGCCGCCTGGCAGGGCAATTTGCTGGTGGGCTCGCTCAAGTTCCGCTACCTGGCGCGGCTTGAACTGCAAGGCGGCAAGGTCCAGCGCGAGCACAAATTGCTGGCCGATGTGAACGAGCGCATCCGTGATGTGCGCCAGGGCCCGGACGGATTTTTGTATGTGGTGACCGACAGCGCCAGGGGGCGCTTGATTCGGCTGCTGCCGCCGTAAGCAAGGCCATTGCCCTGCTAAAGTTTGCGCATGCCTGCGCCCATGCTCCACATTGCCTTCTACAAGTTCGTCCGCCTGCCCGAACCTGAGGGCGCTGCCGCCGTGCTGCGCGAGCTGACGCCGCCGCTGCTGGGCAGCATTTTGCTGGCGCATGAGGGCATCAACGGCATGTTGGCGGGGAGCGCGGAAGCACTCGATGCGTTTGAGCAGGCGCTGCAAACCGATGCGCGTTTGCACGGCGCATTTGGGGGCACTGTGTTCAAGCGCACCACCTGCCAAACCGTACCGTTTGCCCGGCTGAAAATCCATGTGAAACCCGAGCTCGTGCCGCTGGGCATTGACGGGGTGGACGCAACGGCAAAAACGGGTGTCAACGTCAGCCCGCAAGACTGGCGCGAGCTCATTAAACAAGAAGACGTGGTGTTGCTGGACAACCGCAATCATTTTGAATTTGAGCTCGGCCGCTTTCATGGCGCGATGGATCCGCAGGTGCACAACTTCCGCGACTTTGCCCAGTACGTGCTGGCCCATGCCGATGCGTGGAGGGCGCAAAACAAGCGCGTGGCGATGTACTGCACCGGCGGCATCCGCTGCGAGAAAAGCAGCGCCTGGATGGTGGATTTGGGCTTGCCGGTCTATCAACTGGAAGGCGGTATCCTGAACTATTTTGCGCAAATGCCCGACGCTGAGAAGGACTGGCAGGGCGAGTGCTTTGTATTTGACAACCGCATCGCGCTCGACACGCATCTGCAGGAAACCGGCACCACAGCGGAAGATGTCTACGCGGGTGACCCGCAAGAAGCCTGGCGCTTACAGCGGGCCAGGCGCCTGGATGAAGGCCAACGCCAACATGCCAAGCACAGCCCAGCCTCAGACCTTACTTTTTGACCCACTCGTCTTTTTGCTCGTCAAAGCGATGCATCATCAAAAATTGGGCGGTTTCCATGCGCACCTGATCGCGGCTCAGCTTGCTGACATCACGTTTTTCAGCCCCCATGGTGATCCATTTACCGGTTTGTTCGTCCCAGCGGTTCTTGCTTAGGAAGACCTCCATCATCGCCATCACCTCAGCGCGCGGACGAATGCCTTTGGGCAGTTCCATGTTCCATTTCAACACCCACATACCGGTCTGCTCGTCCCAACGGTGCGTGGACAAGAACGTGGCCTTGTCCATGCTTGCCATACTTGTCATACGGGGAGGTTCCTGAGCTGGCTTGGCGCTTTGCGCCTGCACCCAGGACGCGCCGCAGAGCAAGGTAGCCGACAAGGCAAGAGTGAGTAAGCGTGAGTTTTTCATGTCGTAAATTCCTGATTTTAGGTTTCGAAATTGCACAGAGGCCATTGCGGCCAACTTTCTGATCACGTCGCGAAGCGTCTGATGGATGTCAGTACCGCCTCGAACGGACACAAAGTGCTTCTAAATTAACCTTCCAAGCCTATGCTGTCAAGCAAGGTAAGTACCAGTCAACCCTGAGCGCTGAAAATTTTCAGGCCGTGCGTTGCTGTCCAGTAAAAATGGCGTTTCTACGATTCAAAGCCCAATAAGTGTTCGCTTTTCCTCTGGCCTGGAAGAAATTGGCGTCCAATCCTCACCACCATGTCTGCCCCGCTACCCATCCGTGACGGTGTCAGCCCGAGTTGTGTCGTGCTGCCGCCAGGCCCCTGGCCGACGATGGCGGCGTTTTTGGTGGCGCATTTCCCTGGTGTGTCCGCGCAAACCTGGGCGCAGCGCATCACGGCGGGTGAGGTGGTGGACGCGTTGGGCCAGGCGGTGACGCAGCAACGCGCCTACCAATCGCAGACCAAGCTCTACTACTACCGCCTGCCCGAACAGCCCGAGCCGCAAGTGCCTTTTGAAGAAACGGTGCTCTACCAGGACGCGCACTTGGTCGTGGCCGACAAGCCGCATTTTTTGCCGGTGACCCCCAGCGGCAACTACCTGCAGGAAACCTTGCTAGTGCGGCTGCGCCGCAAGCTGGGGCTGGATGATCTGACGCCGCTGCACCGGATTGACCTGGACACCGCTGGTTTGGTATTGTTCTCGGTGCAAGTCGGCTCGCGCGCGGCCTACCACCGTTTGTTCGCGCAGCGCGCCGTGTACAAAAGCTACCGTGCCGTGGTGCCTTGGCCGGCAGGTTATGCATTGCCCGGCGTGCGCCAAAGCCGCCTGCAGGAAAGCGCGCATTTCATGCAAATGCAGGAAGTCGACGGCGTACCCAACAGCGAAACGCATTTGCGCCTGCTGCATGCGGGCAACGGCTTGGCCACATTGGCGCTGCAGCCCGTCACGGGCCGCAAACACCAGTTGCGTGTGCATTGCGCCGCTTTGGGCTTGCCCATCCTGCATGACGGGATTTACCCGGTGCTCACGCCGCAGGGCAGCAATGACTACAGCAGGCCCTTGCAACTGCTGGCGCAAAGCGTGGCGTTTGTGGACCCGGTCACGGGCCAAGCGCGTACTTTTGCCAGCCAGCGGCGTTTGTTGTTCGACGCCAGCCCGGATTCAATGCCTGCCGCCGGGGCGGGCCCGGCTATCATGCCGCCATGAACGCTCCCCCCGCTTCTCACGGGCCACGCCGCCTTGGCACCGGCCTGCCGCAGCAGGGCGCAGGGCGGGCTTACCAAACACTTGCTGATGTGAACCAAGGTCTGGGCCAATGGCTCATGGGCTGGTGGCATCTGCTGCACTTTGGCGCGATTATTCTGGTGCTGGCACTCACGCCGTCGAGCTATGCCAGCGACAACCGCAGCCAAATCGCGCTGCACATTTACCGAGGCACCGCGCCCTCGCTGGCCTGGTTCACGGTGCTGTGTGCGCTCGGCACGCTGATCATCACGCGGATCGTGGTCGTGACGGCGCTGAGTTATGGCTTGTCGCAGTACGCCTTGCAGGTGGTGATACGCGTGCTGGTGCTGGAGCTGATTCCGATGGGTGCGGCGCTGTTCGTCACCTTGCGCTGCACTCTGCCCAGTGCCTTGCAACTTGCCGCCCTGCGGCGGCAGGAGGAGGGCGCAGCCCAGCCGCCACAGGGCTTGACATTGCTGCGCACGGAAGTGCTGCCCAGGGTGGTGGGCGGGCTTATCGCCTCGGTCACGCTCGCGGCACTCAGCTGTGTGGTGGCGCTGGTGCTGGCGTATTTGGCGGTGTATGGTTTTACCGTGCCCGCGTTGCCGTCTTACACGCGCTTGTTTGGTCAGGTGTTCAACCCCGCCGTGACCGTGATTTTCCTGCTCAAGACGCTGCTGCTGAGCCTGGCGGTGTCGATCATTCCAATGGCCGCCGCTTTGCAAGAGCCCCGCAAAGCCTCCGTTGCCGACAGTCCGGCTTCGCGTGCCGCCAATGCCGAACTGCGCGTGCTGGTGCGGCTATTTGCCGTGCTGATTTTGATTGAAGCGGTCTGCCTGCTGGGCAACTACTATTAAGACCCCCATGCCAGATCCAGATACCCCCTTGCCAGCCGAACTGGCCGAAGCTGCACCGCCCAATTTGGAGCTCAAAGCCAAGTTGCTGCTTGGCTTCATGCTGGCGCTGGTGCTCAGCGCCGCTTTGTATGTGATGTATGCCCGCGGCGCGTTTGAAGTGACGCAGACCTTGATCCTGGTGGCCGAAGACTCCGAAGGCGTGATTGTGGGCATGGACCTCACGTTTTCGGGCTTTCCCATTGGCCGGGTGCGGCGCATTGAGCTGGCCGAAGACGGCAAGGCACGCATCGTGATCGACGTGCCGCGCAAGGACGCGCCCTGGCTGCGCACCTCGAGCGTTTTCACACTGGTGCGCGGCCTGGTCGGCAACACCAATATCCGCGCCTACACCGGCCTGCTGACCGACCCGCCGCTGCCGGACGGCGCGGTCCGCAGCGTGCTGGCCGGTGACACCAATGGCGAGATTCCCAAAGTGGTCGCCGCGACCAAGGAGCTGATCGAAAACCTCAACGCGCTCACGTCCAAAGACGGCGCGCTGTCGGCCAGCCTGGGCAACGTCAGGCAAACCACTGAAAAGCTCAATGGCCCGCGTGGCGCTTTGGGCGTGCTGATGGGCAACGAGGTCGATGCCCAAAGAATCGTCACCACGCTGGAGCGCACCAATGCCTTGCTGGCGCGGCTGGACGGCGTGGCGCTGAAAACCGACGGCCTGCTGCTCAAAGCCGACACCCAGGTGTTTGGCGACAAGGGCTTGCTGCCGACCAGCCAGGCAGCGCTGACCGCCACCACGAGGCAGGTCAACGCGCTGCTTGCCGATGTCCAGGGCAGCCTGAAAAAGGTTGATGCCGTGCTGGCCGAAGCGCAGGCCGCCGGGGCCAATGTGCGTGAGGGCACGGCCGAGCTGGGCGCATTGCGCGGCGAGGTCGAGAGCAACCTGCGCAAGGTCGAGGGCCTGGTCAACGAGATCAACCGCAAGTGGCCGTTTGCCCGCGAGACGGAGCTGAAGCTGCCATGAGCGCGGCCCTGAAATCCTGGCTGTTGTGCGCTGTGGCGGTGGTCGCGGCAGGCTGCGGCAGTACGCCGCCCATTCCCGATTGGCAATTGAATGCGAAGGCCTCGAGCGAGCGTTTCACCGCAGCTTACCTGGAGGGCAACAGCCGGGTCGAGGCGCTGGAATTTTCCCGCTTGTTGCGTGAAGTGTCGGCCACTGGCCGGGTTGAGTCGATTGCCCGCGCCGAGCTGCAGCGCTGCGCCACGCGGGTGGCCAGCCTCGTGCTGGAGCCTTGCGCCGGTTTTGAGCGGCTGCGGCAGGATGCCCCAGCGGCTGAGCGTGCGTATGCCGACTATTTGGCGGGCCGCTTGCAAACGCAGGACGCCGCCTTGCTGCCTGCGCAGCAACGCGGCGTGGCCACTGGCAATGGGGAGCTTGTCGGGCTGAAAAGCATGGCCGACCCGCTGTCGCAACTGGTCGCAGCCGGCGTGCTGTTTCAAAGCGGCCGTGCCAGCCCCGCTGTGGTGGCGCTGGCGGTGGACACCGCGTCCAGCCAGGGTTGGCGGCGGCCCTTGCTGGCCTGGCTGGGGGTGCAGGCAGCATTGGCGCAGAAAGCGGGTGATACGGAAGGCGCGGAACGTATCCAGCGGCGGATTATGCTGGTAGCCCCGCCAGCTAGCGCCAAACCCTGAGCTGCGTTACCGCTAAACCCTTGGCTTTTGCGCCAAGAAAAACCGCAGCATTTGCGCACTGGCATCCGGCCCCAGCGGGTCGGTGAACGAGCCCACAGCGTCGCCGCCTGACCAAGCGTGGCCCAAACCCTTTACCTGCCAATATTCAACCGGCATCGCCTCGCCCGGTGCCGACGTCTCACTGCCGAAACGGACGCAGGTGCAGGCATGGCCAGCGCTTGCTGCGTCTTGCGGACGTGACGCTGATGCCAGGGCGAGTGCACCTTCATAACCGGCCTGCGCGAGCAGCGCGTCGGCATTGCGGGGGTGGACGACGTCGTCGGCGTCGCCCTGAAATACGATCATGGGCAGCGTCAACTTGACTGCCGCAGCGGTTTGGTCGCCCAGTTTCATGGCCTGCATGGCACTCTGCACGTCACGCGCCACGCCGTAGGCCAGGCCGCTGTGCACACCGATGGCGGCAAATAACTCCGGGTAGGTGTGGGCCAGCGTCACCGCCATGGCACCGCCGGCGGACAGCCCCGCCGCATAAATGCGCCCAGCGTCGGCCTGGTGCTCGGCGGCCACCGCTTGTGCCATGCCTGCCAGCAGGGCCGGCTCACCCAGGCCGCGTTGCTGGTCGCCGGGGTTGAACCAGTTCCAGCAGCCATAAGGGTTGACCCAGCGCGACTGCGCCGGGTACAGCACCAGGCATTGCGCCGACTGGGCCAGCGCGTTCATGCGCGTGCCGGTGGCAAAGTCGTCCGGGTCTTGCTTGCAGCCGTGCAGCATGACGATAAGCGGGCGCTTGGGCGGCGCAGCCCCGCCATCAGGCGCGGCGGGAATGAACAGTTTGTAGCTGCGCTGGCCAAGGGCACTGGTGAATTGACCGTCAATAAACTGGCTGATGTCGGCCAGCGCTGCCGCTAGCGCAGGCTTTTTTCGCGCGCTGCTCGCACGCCAATTGCGCAGTGCGGGCGCGGTAGTCGGCTTGTCGGAGGGTGTTTCGCTGCGGGATTGCGGCTCTGGCGGCAACGCGTCTTTGGGTTGGAGCAGGCCGGTCAGCAGCCGCCAGAACCACACCACCCAGGCAAACCAGGTGCGCCAAAACCAGAGAAAGAATTGTTTCATGGGCTTGCGACTCGCCTGCGTTCAACATCGGGTTGTCCGCAGACCCGAAGTCGGGGCCTGCGGGGTAGGTTGCATTGTCAGGCGGGCGGGTGGCCAGGCATGGCCCAAAAAGGCAAAAACCGTGTTTTAACGGTATTTTTAATGCCAAATTGGCTTCTAGCCAAGGTATATATTGCCGGTACCGCTATCAAAATAAAAGCGTAGTGATTTTCACTTGCAGGGTTTAATTCAGCCGCTGGGATGGGAGCGTGGCAGTGACCTCGGGCAAATCGACCATAAACGGCGCGCCGGGTGTGGTGCAGCCCGTATCGCAGCATTTGCCCGGCTGGCGGTTTTTCGTAATGGCGCGCTGCGGGTCGTGCGGCGCGGCGGCGGCCGTGCCGTCTGCCGCCACGCCGCGTTCCAGCAGCCGCTCGACCAGCTCCACCTTGCTGCCAATCGGGTAGTTGCGGTAAATCTCCTGCTTCATGGCCGCCGGGCTGCCGCCGCCGTGCAGGCTGATGACGCTGTACCAGCCGCCTTGGTAGCCCGCCGTCAAATCTTCAATGAAACGCGCGGTTTCGATGCGCTGTTCGTAGGGCACGTCGGGGTTGGCGCGCAGCACCTCGCTGAGTTTGGCGGCGGTTTCCGGGTTGTGGTCTTCATCGGGGCCGGGCAGGGTGACGATCAGGCCGCCGCTGACGTAATGCGCGATGCGGTGCATGTCGTAGATTTTGGTGGCAAGCAGCAGCTTGCCGATGTTGGAAAAGACCGGGTCGGGCATGAAGGTGCGACTGTGCGGGTCGGCGTTGCCGTAAACGCTGGCGGCCACGCCGCAGGCGTAAAAACTCTCGGTAATGGTGATGAGCTCGACCATCTGGTCGCGCAAATGGCTCTCTTTGGCCGGGTCAAAACCGTTGGCTTCACACATCAGCGCGCCAGCGCCAATCAGCAGGTCGCCAAAGCCGGCGCGCGCGCCAATGCAGGTGTGGCGGTGGTGGGTGGCATAGCTGTAGGTCAGGTGGGCGGAGTGCTCCCAAGTGCCGTTGCTACCGTCATAAAACACCCTGTCCCAGGGCACAAAGACGCGGTCGAACATGCACACGCCGGTGCTTTGGCCGTATTTGCGGGAAAACAGGGCGTCGCCATGCTCCAACTTTTCGCCGGGACGGCCAGCCGGGCGGGCCACGATGGTCAAGCCCGGCGCGTCAATCGGCACGGCGCAGCACACGGCAAAGTCAGCGTCCTCCTTGCCCATGTTGCGGCAGGGCATGACCAGCAGCTCGTGCATGTAGGGCGCGCCCGTAACGATGGCTTTGGTGCCGCTGATGACGATTCCGCGCTTGCCATTGAAGAGTGCGTTGCGCTCCACCACATGCACATAGCTGTTCACATTGGCCTGCTCATGCGGGCGGCGGC
>JBJXED010000127.1:0-6069 GCA_046155225.1 Burkholderiaceae bacterium | reverse complement strand
GCCTGTGGTGGACGCTGCCGGTGGCGGTGCTCGGCGCAGCGCTGGCGGCGTTGGTGATCGGGATTTTTGTGGTGCGCACCCACGGCATTTACTTCATCATGGTCACCATGGCCTTTGCGCAAATGGTCTACTTTGCTTTCTTTGATAACAAGGTACTCGGCGGCTCTGACGGCTTGTATGTCAACTTCAAGCCCACTGCTACCGTATTTGGCTTTGCGCTGTTCGACCTGAATAGCAAGACCACGCTGTACTTTTTTGCGCTAGTCATCATGCTGGCGGTCTACGCCTTTTTGCGGCGCCTGCTGCGCAGCCCGTTTGGCCGGGCGCTGGCAGGCATTCGCGTCAACGAGCACCGGATGCGCGCCATGGGATTCGGCACCTTCGGCTACAAGCTGGCAGCGTTTACCTTGGCGGGCGGTTTGGCCGGCCTGGCGGGCTATTTATGGGGCGCACAAAGCGGCTACATCAACCCCGAACTGATGGGTTTTCACATGAGTGCGCACGCCATCATGATGCTGATTCTGGGCGGCATGGGCAACTTTGCCGGGGCGGTGGTGGGCGCGTTTGCGTTTGAATACCTGCTGCATGCCTTCAAGGATTTGCCCGCAATAACCTGGGCGGGTGGCAGCTTTCAAACCGGCAAGCACTGGCAACTCTGGATGGGGTTGTTCATCGTCGCGGTGGTGCTGTTTGCGCCGCGCGGCCTGCTCGGTGTGGCGGTGCGCTTCATGCGCGGCAAGGACGGCCCGCATGGGTAAGCTGATGGCGCAGGCAAATCCCGATGCGCCCGAGGTATTGCTCAGCGCCCGCGCCCTGACCAAGCGCTTTGGCGGCCTGGCGGCGGTCAACGATGTGTCGCTCGACCTGTGGCGCAACCGCATCCACGCGGTGATCGGGCCGAATGGCGCCGGCAAGTCCACCCTCACCCATTTGCTGTCGGGAGATTTGCCGCCCACTTCTGGCGGCGTCAGCTTGTTGGGGCATGACATCACCGGCTGGGCCCCCGAGCGCATCTCGCGCGCGGGCCTCTCGCGCAGCTACCAAAAGACCAACATCTTCGCGCCTTTCACCGTGTGGGAGAACATCCGCCTGGCGGCGCAGTCGCGCAGCCAGTCCATGCCGTTCAACCCGCTGGGCTGGCTGCGCAGCGCAGGCAAAAGTGCAGCCGCCTTGCCCTTGGCTGAGAAAGCCTTGAGCCTTTGCGGCCTTGAGCACCGCAAAAACACCATCTCAGCCACCATCAGCCACGGCGAACAGCGGCAACTCGAAATTGGCATGACACTCGCCACGCAGCCGCAGGTATTGCTGCTCGACGAGCCGCTGGCCGGCATGGGCGTGGCCGAAGCCGAACGCATGACGCAACTGCTTTTGCAAATCAAAAAAGACCACGCCATGCTGCTGGTCGAGCACGACATGGAGGCCGTGTTTGCCCTGGCCGACCATTTGACCGTGATGGTCAACGGCCAGGTGATCGCCAGCGGAGCACCCGCCGAGGTCCGCGCCGATGCGGGCGTGCAAGCGGCCTATTTGGGCGAGGAACACTGATGGTCGATTTGCTCATCGAAGCCAAACAACTCCACACCTACTACGGAGCCAGCCATATCCTGCGCGGCATCGACTTTTCGGTGGCGCGGGGTGAAACCATTGGCCTGATGGGGCGCAACGGCATGGGCAAGAGCACACTGCTCAAAAGCTTGATGGGGCTGGTCAAGCCGCGCGCGGGCAGCGTGCATATTCTGGGCAAAGACATGACCGGGGGCGCGCCGTATGAAATTGCCCAGCGCGGCATTGCCTACGTGCCCGAGGGGCGCGGCATTTTCGGCAACCTGAGCGTGACGGAAAACCTCAAAATGGCGGCCCGCCCCGGCAGGCAAGGCAGCGCCGCAGACGGCGTGGGCCGCAGAAACGACTGGACTTTCGAGCGCGTGCTGGAGACTTTCCCCCGCCTCCAGGAGCGCCTGAACCATGGCGGCCAGCAGCTTTCGGGCGGTGAGCAGCAGATGCTCACCATTGGCCGCGCCCTGATGACCAACCCCGACGTGCTGATTCTGGACGAAGCCACCGAGGGCCTGGCCCCGCTGATTGCCAGGGACATCTGGCGCATCTGCGCGCTGATTCGGCAAAGCGGTATCAGCAGCGTGATCGTTGACAAAAACTGGAAGCATGTGACGCAAGTCACCGACCGCAATGTCATTTTGGTCAAGGGCGAAGTGGTGTTCGCAGGCAGCTCGGCAGCGCTGATTGCGCAGCCTGCCCTGCTGGAGCAGCATTTAAGCCTGTAGAAGGCTTTTTCCGCACTTTTTAAAGCCTTTTGGTGCTCTAGCCAAGGTATTTATTGCCGGCACCGCTACGTTATTGGAAGCATCATGCACCCTCCTCCAAAGCCTGCTCAACCCTCCGACCGCACGCCCAGATTGGCCAAGCCGCTCAAAGCCTTGAAAGGCGTGCGCATCCTGAGCCTGGCGCTTAACCTCCCCGGCCCGGCAGCGCTCTTGCGCTGCCAGCAAATGGGCGCGACCTGCGTCAAGCTGGAGCCGCCCGCGCCCAAAAACCCGGCTAACGCCGCACGGGGCGCTACTTCCGGCGACCCAATGGCGCACTACAGCCCTGAGGCCTACGCCGCGCTGCACCCCGGCGTCAAAACGCTGACGGCCGATCTGAAAACCCAAGTCGGCCAAAAGCGCCTGCACCGCGAGCTCGCCAAGGCCGATGTGCTGCTGACCTCGTTTCGCCCGTCGGCGCTGGTCAAGCTGGGGCTGCCCTGGAAGCTGCTTCAGCAGCACTACCCCTCGCTGTCGCATGTCGCCATCGTCGGCGCGCCCGGCGCGCGCGCCGAAGAACCCGGCCACGACCTGACCTACCTGGCCGATAACGGCCTGGTCACTGGCCTCGATTTGCCGCCCACGCTGTACGCCGACATGGGCGGCGCACTCATGGCCAGCGAAGCCGTGCTGCAAGCCGTGCTGGCGCAGCGCGGCAAAGACAAGGGCGTACGGATCGAGGTGGCACTGTCGGAAGCGGCAGCCTGGCTCGCCCTGCCGCGAAGCTGGCAGCTGACCGTGCCCAGCGGCGCGGTGGGCGGCGCCCATGCGGGCTACCGCGTCTATGCCTGCAAAGACGGCCGCGTCGCGGTAGCGGCGCTGGAGCCGCACTTTGCGGCGGCGCTGTGCGCGGCAGCGGGCCTGGATTCAAGCAGTGTGGCGGCCATGCTGGCACCCGCCACGGCACACGCCATTGCCGCATTTTTGCGCGGCAAGACCCGCAAACAACTGGACACGCTGGCACAGCAAAAAGACATTCCCCTGCACACCCTGGCCTGAACGCGCTGCTGCACAGGCCGCCCCAGCGACACCCGGCACCCTGACGGGCCGGCCTATTACAATCTCACCCTTTCGCCGCTCGCCACGCGGGCTTCCGCATCCCCCAAAGCCAGTCGCTTAACGGGGCGTGCATTATTCAAAATATTGGAATTTTCATGGGCAACAGCATCGTTACCGAAGCCGACCGCAAGGCCACTCCCGCACCCCGCACGCCCCAGGGCGACATCGCCCGCCGCGGCCGCGGCCCAAAAATCAGCCTGGAGCGCGGCTCCTGGACGCGCAGCAAGAAAAATCCGGGCAAGCGGCCGCACAAAGGCGGCTGAATCGCCCCGTTTCTTCAGACTCGCGTGAGTTCGCCACCGCACTGACAAGCGCGTCGCTCGCGGCGACACTCCGCCATGGAGACGCCATTGAACAATCGACACGTTCGCGAGCATGCAGGGCAAGGTGCCGAACTCAAGGATCCCGTCTGTGGAATGACGGTGACAGCACAGTCGCCCAACCAGTCGCAGCACGATGGAAACACAGTCTATTTCTGTAGCGCCGGATGCAAGGCGAAGTTCGCGGCTGATCCAGCCAAATACTTGACAGGATTTTCCGCAGCTGCCGCGCAATCTCCCGACACTGCTCAGCCGATCGGTGCGGACGCAGTCTATACCTGCCCGATGCACCCTGAGGTTCGGCAGGGCCATCCCGGTGCCTGCCCCAAGTGCGGTATGGCCCTGGAGCCCGAGATGCCCAGCCTGGAGGACGGTGAGAGTCCCGAACTGCTGGACTTCCGCAGGCGCTTCGTCTGGACCTTGCCATTGACCATCGTCGTCATGCTCCTGGCCATGGCAGGGCACCGCCTCCAATGGTTCGAAATGTCGGTTCAGAGCTGGATCGAACTCGTCCTGACATTGCCAATCGTCTTGTGGGCGGGTTGGCCATTTTTGGAGCGCGGTGTGCAGTCTGTGATTCAGCGCAGTCCGAACATGTGGACGCTCATCAGCCTGGGCACCTCCGCCGCCTTCATCTACAGCGTCGTTGCCACGGTGGCCCCAGGCCTGTTTCCCGCGTCGTTTGTATCCATGGACCGCGTGTCGGTTTACTTCGAGGCCGCGGCGGTGATCATCTCGTTGACGCTCCTGGGCCAGATCCTCGAACTCAAGGCTCGCTCCCAGACCTCCGCAGCGATCAAGTCGCTCCTGGGCCTGGCTCCGAAAACCGCACGCCGGATCAATACTGGCGGTACCGAAGAAGACGTTCCGCTCACGCATGTGCATGTCGGCGACACGCTGCGGGTACGTCCGGGCGAGAAGGTGCCGGTCGATGGCGCCGTCGTGGAGGGCAGCAGCGCAGTGGACGAGTCGATGCTCACCGGCGAGCCCATGCCTGTCACCAAGCGCCCGGGCGACAAGCTGATCGGTGCGACCCTCAACACCAGCGGCACCCTGGTCATGCGCTCCGAACGGGTTGGCTCTCAGACCGTGCTTGCCGGCATCGTGCAGATGGTCATGCAGGCCCAGCGGTCCAGGGCACCGATGCAGCGCATGGCGGACCAGGTCGCTGGCTACTTTGTCGCCAGCGTGGTGGGCATCGCGCTGCTGACATTCCTTGCCTGGGGATTCTTTGGGCCGCAGCCCAGCTGGATTTACGGGCTGATCAACGCCGTCGCCGTTCTCATCATCGCGTGCCCTTGTGCGCTCGGCCTGGCCACGCCGATGTCAATCATGGTGGCCACCGGCAAGGCGGCCACCCAGGGTGTGCTGTTTCGCGACGCGGCGGCGATCGAGAATTTCCGCAAAGTCGACACCTTGATCGTTGACAAAACCGGGACACTGACGGAGGGCAAACCGAAGTTTGACAGCGCCGTGGCGTCTGCAGGTTTCACGCAAGACGAAGTCCTGCGCCTCGCGGCCAGCCTCGATCAGGGCAGCGAACACCCCCTGGCCGACGCGATCGTCAAGGCGGCGCGTGAGCGCGGGTTGGTCCTGGAAAAGGCCGAGGGTTTTGAATCCAGTACGGGTATTGGCGTTCGCGGCAACGTCGGCGCAAGGCAACTGGCCCTGGGGAACACGGCGCTGATGACGCAACTGGGTGTGGCCGTCGAATCACTGACAGCGCAGGCCGAAGCACTGCGCGCGGAAGGTGCCAGCGTGATGTTCCTGGCGGTCGATGGCCAGCCAGCGGGTTTGCTGGCTGTGTCCGACCCCATCAAATCCAGCACGGCCGAGGCCCTGCTTGCATTGAAGACCTCCGGCCTGCGGGTCATCATGGCCACAGGCGACGGCTTGACAACGGCCAGAGCGGTGGCGGCCAGGCTGGGCATCGACGAAGTGCATGGTGAAGTCAAACCCGCGGACAAGCTGGCGCTGGTCGACCGGCTGCAAAAGGAAGGTCGCATTGTGGCGATGGCCGGCGACGGCATCAACGATGCGCCGGCGCTGGCCAAGGCCGACGTAGGCGTGGCGATGGGCACAGGCACGGACGTCGCGATGAACAGCGCCCAGGTCACGTTGGTCAAGGGCGATTTGCGCGGCATCGCCCAGGCCCGCACCATTTCCAACGAGACCATCGCCAACATGAAGCAGAACCTGGCCTTCGCGTTTGTCTACAACGCGCTGGGTGTGCCTCTCGCTGCGGGCGTGCTCTTTCCGTTCACGGGCTGGCTGCTATCGCCAATGATCGCGGCCCTGGCAATGAGCCTGAGTTCGGTTTCCGTCATCTCCAACGCCTTGCGTCTGAGAGGGCGAAAGGCGTGAAGTAC
>JBJXED010000126.1:0-3957 GCA_046155225.1 Burkholderiaceae bacterium | reverse complement strand
TGACAAACGGCGCGCGGCTCATGCTCTCGACCCCGCCGGCAATCATTAAGCTAGCGTCACCCGAACGGATGGCGCGGGCTGCCGTGCCCACGGCGTCCAAACCCGAGCCGCAAAGGCGATTCAGCGTTGCGCCTGGCACGTCCAGCGGCAGCCCGGCCAAGAGCGCTGCCATGCGCGCCACGTTGCGGTTGTCTTCACCCGCCTGGTTGGCGCAGCCATAGATCACGTCTTGCACCGCCTGCCAGTTCACACCGGGGTTGCGCGCCATCAAGGCTTTGATAGGGATGGCGGCCAGGTCGTCGGTGCGCACGCTGGACAAAGCGCCGCCATAGCGGCCAAAAGGGGTGCGGATGGCGTCGCAGATAAAAGCGTGGTTCATGGGCGTAGTTGAGTTGGGGACGGGCTTGCACACTGGGGTTTTCTATTCTGACGTATCCTGCGCCGATGTTTTCTCCCTCCCCCGCCGAAGTCCGCCGCTTCTTTTGCGCCGCACTGGCCAAGCAGCAAGCCGGCCAGCCGCTGGAGGCGCTGGAAACGCTCGCCAGCCAGTGGATTGCCGAGCACCCCGAGTACCGCGCCGAGCTGCAAGACGCCGAAGCCGCCGTCGTCCGTGACTACAGCGTAGAAAACGGCCAGAGCAACCCGTTTTTGCACCTCTCGATGCACCTGTCAGTCAGCGAGCAATGCTCGATCGACCAGCCGCGCGGCGTGCGGCAGGCGGTAGAGTTGCTGGCCACCCGGCGCGGCAGCCTGCACGAGGCGCACCACGCGGCGATGGAATGCCTGGGAACGATGCTGCACGCAAGCCAGCGCAGTGGCAAGCCGCCCGATGGCGCAGCCTATGTGGAGGCTTTGCAGCGGCTGGCAACGCGCAGTTGAGGCGGTGAATAAAAACGCACTACTACTGATTTAGTAGCTGCCCAGGCAGTAAATACCTTGGCCACCAGCCTATTTGACTTAAAACTCAGGGGAAAAACCAAAAAAATGGCGGGTGCGGCGGCTAGGTGCCACCACCGCGTCTTCAGCGAAATTTCGACTGCGGCACGCTCTTCAAATCACCGTCCAGGCTGCCGATGTAGCCGGCCATGGCCTTGAGTTCGTCGTTGCTGTACTGCTTGGCGATGCCACCCATGATGCCGTTGGCGCGACCCACCTTGGCGTTGCCCTCGGTTTTGTAGGCCTTGAGCGCGACGAACAAATAGTCTTTGTACTGGCCGGCAATCTTCGGGTAGGTGGGGTCGATCGGCTTGGCGAAGTTGGCGCCGTGGCAGCTCACGCAAGCACCTTTTTGCAGCAGGGCCGCAACTTTCTCACCGGGCTCGCGGCTGGGCTTGTCGGGCAGGCTGGCACCCTCTACCTTGCCATGCAATTCGTAGTAGGCACCCAGATCGGCCATGTCCTGGTCAGACAGTGTCTCGCCAATGCCGCGCATGGTGGGGTGCTTGCGGTCGCCTTTTTTGTAGGCGTTCAGCGCGCTGACGATGTACTTGGCACCCTGGCCCGAGATTTTCGGCACCTTGTAGATTTCGGGGAAGCTGGCCTGGTAGCCCTGGATGCCGTGGCAGCCAATGCACAGCGCAATTTTGGCCTGCCCGGCCTTGGCGTCGCCCTTGATTTCTTGCGCCTGCGCGGGTGCGGCGCAGAGCAACCAGGTCGCAGAAGCGACAACGAAGGCAAACAGTGGGGTTTGGATGGATTTCATTTTGCGCACAATGGGGTGGAATTCTGGCTCGGCCAAGTGCTGTCAGGCTTTGCGGCATCGCGGATTATAGGGGCCGCTCTGACGCGCAACTTGCACCGCTTGCGCTGGCGCAAAATACCTCCCACACCACTTTTTGCATTCCTATTTTTACGGCTACTGCACCATGAAATTCCAAGGCTCCGCCAACTACGTCGCCACGCAAGACCTGATGCTTGCCGTGAATGCCGCCATCACGCTGCAGCGCCCGCTGCTGGTCAAGGGCGAGCCCGGCACCGGCAAAACCATGCTGGCCGAGGAAGTGGCCGCGGCGCTGAACATGCCGCTTTTGCAGTGGCACATCAAAAGCACCACCAAGGCGCAGCAGGGCCTGTACGAATACGACGCTGTGAGCCGCCTGCGCGACAGCCAATTGAGCGGCCTGGACGGCGGTGAGCGCGTCAAGGACATCCACAACTACATCGTCAAAGGCGTGCTCTGGCAGGCCTTCACGGCCGATCAGCCGGTGGCGCTGCTCATCGACGAAATCGACAAGGCCGACATTGAATTCCCCAACGACTTGCTGCGTGAGCTCGACCGCATGGAGTTTTATGTGTACGAGACGCGTGAGCTGGTCAAGGCCCGGCACCGGCCGCTGGTCTTCATTACCTCCAACAACGAAAAAGAACTGCCCGACGCGTTTTTGCGGCGCTGCTTTTTCCACTACATCAAGTTCCCCGAGGAGGGCACCTTGCGCCAGATTGTCGATGTGCACTTCCCCGGCCTGAAAAAGGAGCTTTTGGCCGCTGCGATGAAGACGTTTTATGACGTGCGCAACCTGCCCGGCCTGAAGAAGAAACCGTCCACCAGCGAGTTGCTCGACTGGCTCAAGCTGCTGATGGCCGAAGACATTCCGCTGTCTGTCCTGCAAACGCAAAACGACAAGGTGGCGGTGCCGCCACTGGTCGGCGCGCTGCTGAAAAACGAGCAGGACGTGACGCTGTTTGAAAAACTGGTGTTCATGCAAAGCCGCAACCGCTAGCCCGTCGCCCATCTGCCTTGCCCTTTCGACAAACAAGATTCCCTTACCGAAGCTGAATCTCCGATGAGTCCGTTTCTCACGCCCGTGAAGCTGACTGGCCAGCACGCCAGATTGGTTCCGCTGGCCGCAGCACACCACGACGACCTGGCCGAGGCCGTGCAAGACGGTGCACTCTGGCAGCACTGGTACACCCTGGTGCCCGCGCCAGCGCAGATGGCCGCTGAAATCGAAACCCGGCTGGCCCGCCACGCGCAAGGCAACATGCTGCCGTTTGCCGTCATCGAAAGCGCCAGCGGCAAGGCGGTTGGCATGACCACGTATCTGGACATCGACAGCGCCCACCGCCGCCTGGAAATTGGCTACACCTGGTACGCCAAGCGGGTGCAACGCACCGGCCTGAACACCGAATGCAAGCGGCTGCTGCTGACGCACGCTTTTGAAACCCTGGGCTGCATTGCAGTGGAATTTCGCACCCATTTTTTCAACCAGCAAAGCCGCCGCGGGATTGAACGCCTGGGAGCCAAGCTCGACGGCATCCTGCGCAACCACCGCATCACCCAGCACCCGGACGCCGCCGGCACGCTGCGCGACACCTGCGTCTACAGCATCATTGCAAGCGAGTGGCCGACAGTGAAGGCCCATTTGGATTACCAGCTAGCACGGCACCGGGAGTAAACCATGCTGACCGACTTTTTCTACACCCTGCGCGCCGCCAAATTGCCGGTGAGCGTCAAAGAATATTTGGTGCTGCTGGAAGCCCTGCAAGCCAATGTGGTCGGCCCGCAAAGCGAAGCCTGCAGCATGGACGATTTCTACCACCTCTCGCGCACCGTGCTGGTCAAGGACGAAAAGCACTTTGACAAATTTGACCGGGCTTTTGGCGCTTACTTCAAGGGCGCGTCCATGCTGGCCGACTTCACCAAGGACATTCCGCTGGAGTGGCTGCGCAAAAACCTCGAACTCAATTTAAGCCCGGAAGAAAAAGCCAAGATTGAGAAGATGGGCTGGGACGAGTTGATGGAGACTTTGAGAAAGCGGCTCGAAGAACAAAAGGGCCGCCACGAAGGCGGCAACAAATGGATCGGCACTGGCGGCCGATCGCCGTTTGGTGCCAACGGCTTCAACCCGCAAGGCATCCGCATTGGGCAAGAAGGCAGCCGCAACAAAAGCGCGGTGAAAGTCTGGGACCAGCGCGCCTACAAAGACTACGACGACACGCAAGAACTCGGCACCCGCA
>JBJXED010000125.1:0-22293 GCA_046155225.1 Burkholderiaceae bacterium | reverse complement strand
ACCAGCACCGTAAAGCCCAGCTGCGAACTGCTGGCTGAAGGCAGTGTGTTGGCAGCGGCAAGAATCGTTATGCCTGCTGCAACGGGTGCCGGCGGCACCACGGGCCCTGGCGGAGGTGTGACGGGTGTATTGGGGTTGCTGCCTGCACTTCCGCCGCCACCGCCGCAAGCTGTCAAAAAAAGTACAGCCACCAAGGCCGCGAGTCGAATGATGTAGCGCATTGAAGTCCTCATGGAAAAAGCAAATTAGAAAGCGGTTCAGTGACGCCGCAATTACCGGGCGGCGGTGCGGTCGGCAATGGTTTTGGGGGTGATGAAAAACAGCATCTCGGACTTGCGGGTGGCCCTGGAGCGGGTTTTGAACAGGTTGCCGGCCACCGGCAGGTCACCGAGGAAAGGCACCTTGGTCTCGGTCTCTGAATCGTCCAGTGTGAAGATGCCGCCGATCACCACGGTGCCGCCGTTTTCTACCAGCACCTGGGTTTTGATGTTGCGGGTGTTGATGGCGATGCCGGCAGCCGTGGTCTCGCCGCGGGTGTCGTTGGCGATGTCGAGGTCCAGAATGATATTGCCTTCGGGCGTGATTTGCGGCGTGACTTCAAGCTTTAAGGTAGCCCGGCGGAACGCGACCGAGGTGGCGCCACTGGATGTGGCTTGCTGGAACGGGAACTCCGTACCCTGCTCGATCAAGGCTTTGGTGCCATCCGCCGTGACCACGCGGGGGCTGGAGACCAGCTTGCCCTTGCCGTCTGCCTCCAGCGCGGACAATTCCAGGTTCAAAAATCGGTTGGCGGCCGAGCTGAACAGCGATACCGCAAACGTCGCGGGGCTGAAACCGCCCTGGCCCACTGCGGGCAGGTTCAAAAAGGTGGTGTTGTTAGTGTCGAGTGTGGCGTTGGATTCGAGGGTGGTGCCAGAGACGGCGTTGTAAGTCCCGCCAAAAGCCACGCGGCTGCCATTGCCAAGGCTGTAGCCCGCGTCACCCCCGCGCAGGGCGCGCAAGTCACTCCCGCCCAGACGCACACCGAGCGACTTGCCGAAACTGTCAGACGCCTCGACGATGCGGGCCTCTATCAGCACTTGCCGGATGGCAATATCGACCTTGGAGATCAGTTGCTGCACCTGCTCCAGCCGGGAAGAAATGTCGGTCACGAAAAGCTGGTTGGTGCGCGGCTCGGCAATGACACTGCCGCGCAGGCTGAGAATCCGGCCTTCGCTGCTGGGCCCGGTGCCGCCCGCGCGCAATTGCGCAGCCACCGCCGGTGCCTTGGCGTAGTTGAGCTGGAAGGCTTGGGTCCGCAGGGGCTCCAGGTTTTGAATGGACGCCAGTGACTCCAAATCCAGCTTTTCCTTGGCCGCAATTTCATCTTTGGGGGCAATCGTGATGACATTGCCGTTCTTGCGCATGCCCAGGCCCTTGGACTGCAAAATAATGTCAAGTGCCTGGTCCCACGGCACGTCTTTGAGACGCAGTGTCACGGCACCGGAGACGGTGTCAGACGTCACGATGTTGAAATTGGTGAAGTCGGCAATGACTTGCAGCAGCGAACGCACTTCAATGTTCTGGAAGCTGAGCGAAAGTTTTTCGCCGTTGTAACCCTTGCCCTGCGTGAGCTTGGAGCTGTCGAGCTTGAGCTGGCGCACTTCCACCACGAACTGGTTGTCACTCTGGTAGGCACTGTGCTCCCAGGCACCTTTGGGCTCAATCACCATGCGCACCCGGTCACCGACCTGGAAGGTCGTAACGGTCTGGATCGGCGTGCCAAAGTCCGTTACGTCAAGACGCCTGCGCAGCCCCTCTGACAGGCTGGATTTCAAAAACTCCACCACGAGGCTCTGGCCTTGTTGCTTGATGTCCACGCCCACCTGGCTGCTGGCCAGATCAACTACGACCTTGCCGGAGTTCTCCAGGCCACGGCGAAAGTCAATGTCTTTGAGCGGCTGAGTGTCCTGATTGCGGCTTTCGGCAAACACCGGGCTGGTGGCTGCGGCGGGTGCCGCCGTACCCACGCTGTCGAGCGAAATCAAGAGCGATTTGCCTTGAATTTGTGTTTTGTAGGTGGTGGCCTGTTTGAGGTTGAGCACCAGGCGCGTCCTGTCACCCGCTTGCACCACATTGACCGAGCGCAGGTTGCCCTGGTTGATGTCGACCAGAGAGCGGCCCAGGCCATTGGAAGCACCCGGCAAATCAAGCGCAATCCTGGCGGGCGATTGCACCAGGAAACCGGCGGGCAACGCTGCCAGCGGTTGCGAAAAATCGACCCTGATCAATTCGCTGCCCCCGACCAGTGAGCCACTGACCGCCTCAATCACGTTTTGGGCTTGAGCGCCGAAGGCAGCCAGCGCTGTCAGCAATGCCAACAGCGCCGTGCGCAGCCAGGAAGTCGTTTTTCGGATGTGCATAATTATTTTCCCTCAATCAATGGCAAAGTAGCGCCACGCTCGATCCATTCACCACCAGAGTCCTGCACAATTTCTCGCAACGACACTTCGGTTTCAGTGATTTTCATAACCCGCCCGTAGTTTTGCCCAAGGTAGCTGCCCGGCTTGACTTGGTAGAGCAAGCCATCCACTTTGACGAGTGCAACCGGTTGGCCCGCCTGTACCAAACTGCCCACCATGGCGATGGCATCGAGCGGGAAGCTCTCCAGAATCTCTTTCCTGCGCGACAGCTCAGGGTTGATCAAGGCGACATTGGCGCTGGCCTGGGTAGCTTCACGCTTGAGCGCCTGGGTCAGTTTCTGGTTGCTGAATGGATCTGTCTGGCTCTCTTGCTCATACAACTCGGGGGTGAATTTCTTGGGTTCCGGCAAGGGCGGCACCTTGGGCTTGGAGCGGGCGTTTTGCTCCTTGATCCAGGCATCCAGCTCTTCTTTGTCTGACGCGGTGCAGGCAGACAGGAACAAAGCAGCGCTGCAGGCAACAACAACGAAATAGGGCTTCATTTTTTGGCCTTCGCGGCGGGTGCGGCCGCCTTGCGCTGGGCCGCAACTTCTTCAGGGTCCAGGTAACGGAAGGTTTTTGCGGTGGCCTCCATGGTCAGACTCCCAGCCTCCTTGCTCGGAAGCAAGATTAAGTTGTTGAGCGTGACGATGCGCGATAAATTGGCGATGTCGGACGCAAACGAACCCATGTCGTGGTAGCGGCCAGTCACCTTGATCGCAATCGGCAACTCGGCGTAGTACTCTTTCACGCTGACCACACCCGGCTTGAATGATTCAAACTGCAAACTGCGGCCCAAACCTGCTTGGTTGATGTCAGACAGCAAGGCATCCATCTCGGCCTTGCTGGGCAGTTGCTTTTCAAGTTGCGTCACGTACTGCTGAACTTGCTCGCGCTGCTTTTTCAACACTTCGAGGTTGACGGCTTGCGCCAGTTTTTTCTGGTAGGTATCGCGCAACTGCGTTTCTTTGGCCTGCTCAGCGGTCAATTGGTCGCTGGAGCCAACGATCCAAAGAAACCAGAGTGCGCCCACAATGGCGGCGGCCGCCAGCAGGCACAGCCCCAGACGCGGGAGCAAGGGCCAGGTGGATGGGTCATTCGGATTAAGCCCGCGAAATTGCGCCAACAACTGCTGTTGCGCCGCAGCGAAATCAAATTTGGGTTTGGATTTGGGTAGTGTCGCCATGTGCGTAGGCTCAGGTCTTCGCGGCGGATGCGGGTTTGGCCGCGCTGGCAGCGGACTTGGCTGCTGCCGCCGCGCTGGCAGCAGCAGCCGCCTTGGTTAATTGGCTAGCCCGTATCAAATCGGCTTTCATGGTGAAACTGGCCACCCGGCGCTGCTCCTTGGGGCTGATTGCAATATTGGCAGCCACAATTTCAATCAGCACAGGCTTGGTAAGCCAAGGACTGTTGTTGCCAAGGTTGCGCAGCAACTCGGCAATTCTTTCGTTGGATTGCGCCAACCCTTTGATCTCTACCGTCTGGTTGTCCTGCTTCATGCTGGCAATGATCACGCCGTCTGGCAGCACCTTGACCAGTTCATTGAGCAAGTACACCGGCAAATTCCGGTCCGACTGCAAATCTTCCACCGCTTGCTGACGGGCACGCAAGGCAGCGATCTCGGTCTGAAGCACCTCGATGTCTTTGATCTGCGCGTCGAGCTTGCTGACTTCAGCCGTCAAAAAAGAATTCTTGGACTGCTGGAGCGAAATTTCATTTTGAAACCACAGGAAAATGCTGCCTGCAATGGCCCCGCCGACCAAAGCCGCGATGGCCAAGGCCACGAAAAAAGCTTCTTTGGCGCGCTTTCTGGCAGCCTCGCGGTGGGGCAACAGGTTAATCAGGATCACGACATGAACCTCCGCATCGCCAAGCCGCAAGAGGTCAGGTAGGAAGGCGCTTCGCGGCGGATTTTCTTCTCCCGGATGGCCGCACCGATTTCCATGCCCTCAAAGGGGTTGAGCAAGCTGCAGACAAAAGACGATTGCCGGGTAACCGACTCGGTCAATCCCGGCAAGGCCGCAGAGCCGCCAGCCAGCATGATGTGGTCCACCTTGTTGTGCGGTGTACTGGTAAAAAAGAAATTCAGCGCCCGGCCAATTTCTTCCGAAATACTCTCCACAAAGGGCCTGAGTACACCGGTTTCATAATCTTCTGGCAAATCGCCATTGCGCTTTTTGGTTTCGGCTTCTTCGGGCGAAAAACCATATTGCCTGACGATCAGTTGCGTGAGCTGGGCACCTCCGAAAGCCTGGTCGCGGTCATAGAGCACGTCATCATTGCGCATTACCTGCATGCTGGTGGTGAAGGCGCCCACTTCAAACAAGGCCACCATGGTGTCGGTGCCGCCACCCGGCAAGGCCTGAATCAAACGCCGTGCAGCCAGCCGTGAAGAGTATGACTCGACGTCAATGATCACCGGCTTGAGGCCCGCCGCTTCGGCCAGCCCCTGGCGGTCCTGCACCTTTTCTTTGCGCGAGGCCGCGATCAGTACCTCGACGTCGCCAGAGGAAGTGGCACTGGGGCCGACCACGCAAAAGTCCAGGCTCACCTCTTCCAGCGAAAACGGAATGTACTGGTTGGCCTCCACCTCGACCTGCACTTCGAGTTCTTGGTCGCTCAGGCCACCCGGCAGGACAATTTTTTTGGTGATCACGGCCGAAGGCGGCAAAGCCATCGCCACATTTTTCGTACGCGTGCCGCTTTTTTTGACGAGCCTGCGCATAGCGTCGGCAACTTCGTCAAATTTCTCGACGTTGCCCTCAGCGATCCAGCCGCGCTCGAGCGGCTCAATCGCGCAGCGCTCGAGCACATAGCCGCCGTCCTTGTTGCGCCCCAACTCAACCAGCTTGACGCTGGACGAACTGATGTCCAGCCCCAGCAAAGGCGGCGACTGACGGTTGAATAAAGATTCCAGAGAAATCAAGCTCAGCCCCAAACCAGTGGTTGAAATAACTTAAGAAGTTACTTCAATGCTATCAGTAAGCACTTTGTCACGCAAAGATTTTTTCTATTTTTACCCGAAATAGGCGTTGCCAAAATCCGACGTTATCCTCGCAAATCGGCAGGTGCCGTAGCCTTGCACGCATGCACATTGGCCTGCACTGCAAAATTTTCTTCATACTAGCGCCAGTCCATGACGCACAATTTCCACCCTTTTTAGCTGCTTTAGCACCCTGCCCCCATGCCTTCTGACCCCGTCGCCGCAGCCCCGCCCAGCGAATCTGACACTTCTGCCAAGCCGCATTTGGTCTGGGCCAGGCGTGTCTTGCGCGGGCTGCTCGCCTTGATGGGCTTGGCTGGCGCGGCCATTCTGGCCGCAGTGCTGGCCTTGGCGGTGGCACTGGCCGTGGCTTACCCGAATTTGCCTGACATCTCCGAACTGCTGGACTACCGCCCCAAGCTGCCGATGCGCGTTTTCTCGGCCGATGGCAGCCTGATTGGAGAGTTTGGCGAGGAGCGCCGCAAGCTCACCCGCATCAAGGACATCCCCCAGGTCATGAAGGACGCGGTGCTTGCAATCGAAGATGCGCGCTTCTACCAGCACGGCGGCGTGGACTATATCGGTGTGATGCGAGCGGCATTGGCCAACTTGGGGCGTGCTCGCAGCCAAGGTGCATCCACTATCACTATGCAGGTCGCGCGCAATGTCTATTTGAGTTCGGAGCGCACCCTCACGCGCAAGATCTACGAGGTACTGCTGACCTTCAAGCTCGAACATTTGCTCAGCAAAGACCAGATTCTTGAAATCTACATGAACCAGATTTTCCTGGGCAACCGCTCCTACGGGTTTGCGGCGGCCTGTGAAACTTATTTCGGCAAGCCCCTCAAGGACATCACCATTGCCGAAGCCGCGATGCTGGCCGGCCTGCCCAAAGCGCCTTCATCGTACAACCCGGTGAGCAACTTCAAGCGTGCCCGCTCGCGCCAGCTCCACATCATTGAGCGGATGCAGGCCAATGGCTTCATCACTGCCGCGCAGTCCGAGCAGGCCAAGCAGCAGGAGATAAAAATCAAGACCGGGCCTGACGCGAACCGCATCCACGCCGAGTTTGTGGCCGAATCGGTGCGGCAGCTGGTGTATGCCCAGTATGGCGACGACACCTACACCCGGGGCCTGAATGTCTACACCACGCTGGTGGCTGGCGAGCAGGGCGTGGCCTACCGCGCGCTGCGCAAGGGCATCATGGATTTCGAGCGCCGCCAGATCTACCGCGGCCCGGAGAAATTCATCACCCTGCCAGCCGACCCCAGGCAGGCGGAAGACGCGATTGATGAGGTCTTGCTCGAACACCCCGACAACGGCGATATTTTTTCGGCGGTAGTGCTGGAAGCCAATGCCAAGAAAATCTCGGCTATCCGGCGCAATGACGAGCCGGTGGAAATTACCGGCGAGGGTTTGCGGCCAGCCCAGTCAGGCTTGGCCGAGCGCGCGCCGCCCGGCATAAAAATACGGCCAGGGGCTGTGATACGCGTGGCCAAAACGTCCAAGGGCACTTGGGAGATCACGCAATTGCCAGAGGTTGAAGGCGCGTTTGTCGCGCTGGACCCACGCACGGGTGCCATCCGGGCGCTGGTGGGCGGCTTTGACTTTGACAAAAACAAGTTCAACCATGTGACGCAGGCTTGGCGCCAGCCGGGCTCGAGCTTCAAGCCCTTCATTTATTCAGCAGCGCTGGAAAAGGGCTTTACACCGGCCACTATCGTCAACGATGCGCCACTGTTTTTCAATGCTGGTGTCACTGGTGGCCAACCCTGGGAACCGAAGAATTACGACGGCACTTTCGACGGCCCCTTGTCGGTGCGGCGCGGCCTGGCCAAGTCCAAAAACATGATCTCGATCCGCATCCTGCAAGCGGTGGGCGCGCAGAACGCGCAGGACTGGATCGCGCAGTTCGGCTTTGACGCCGACAAGCACCCGCCCTACCTGACGATGGCGCTCGGTGCGGGCTCGGTCACGCCGATCCAAATGGCCACCGCCTATTCGGTTTTTGCCAATGGCGGCTACCGCGTCAACCCCTACCTTATCGCGCGTATCGTCGATCAATCAGGCAAAGTGCTGACGCAAATAGATCCGCCTGGCCTGCCTGATTCGGCACGCGTGATTGAGGCGCGCAACGCCTATTTGATGAGCAGCCTGTTGCAGGAAGTCACGCGCTCGGGCACCGCCGCACGCGCCCAGGCCACGCTGAAGCGGCCCGACCTCTACGGCAAAACCGGCACCACCAACGATTCGCTCGACGCCTGGTTTGCAGGCTACCAGCCCACCCTGGCTGCCGTGGTCTGGATGGGCTATGACAACCCGCGCAAGCTGGGTGACCGCGAAACGGGCGGCGGCTTGGCATTGCCGATCTGGATCACTTTCATGGAGACGGCACTGAAGGGGGTGGCGGTGCAGGAGCGGCCCGTGCCCGAAGGTGTGGTGAATATAGGCGGCGAGTGGTTCTACGACGAGTACGCCGGCCGCAATGGCGTCACCAGTGTGGGCCTGGAAGACAGCGCGGGCAGCAACATCCCGGTGCCGCTGCCGCCTGCCGAGGAGCGCAGCCGGATTTTGGAGTTGTTTAAAAACTAGCCGCTTATGTGCGCGCCGCGCCAGCACCTGCGCCAAATACCAGTACGCGACCCGATTGCTCACTGGCCGCCTGCGACAAGCAGGCAAAAAATTCCCCCGCCACCGGGTTTTTGGTATCCCTCCAGCAATGGTCGTCAAACCTGAAGTGGTAGCCGCCTGATTTGGCCGCCAGCCAGATTTCATGCAGCGGTTTTTGCAGGTTGACCACAATCTGGCTGCGGTTGCTGAAGGTGAGCGTGACCATGCCGCCGCTGCGCTGGTTGTCGATGTCGGCGTCAGTCTGCTCATTGATGCGGTCGCATTCACGCTCAATGGTTTGCAGCAGCGCCTCGGCGCGGTCCATGAATTGCAGGTCATTGGGTGAATTCATGGTCATTACAATTTCGCTATGTCCAAACAAAAAATCATTCTAGTGTGCGCAGCGCTTGGTACTGCAGGGCTGGTGGGCCTGGGCGGCTGCGGCCAAAAAGGCCCCTTGTACCTGCCTACCGCGCCCGAAGCGGCCCAGCGCGGCACCCTGCCGCAGGTGCTGCAGCCTGACCTGCCGCGCGGGTCTGGTGCGGGTACGCCTTCGCAAAAACCGGCGTCTGTCCCGGCCGCGGTGCCTGCGCGATGAGCCCGCCGCTGCTGCCCGGTGCGCCGCAATTGGCCTGGCGCGAGGGCCAGCTCTTTTTGGAGGACTGCGACCTCACCGCCCTGGCCCGGCAATATGGCACGCCTTTGATGGTCTATTCCAAAGCCGCCATGCTGGGCGCACTCGCCGCCTACCAAAGTGGGTTTGCGGGCCGCAATGCGCAAATTTGCTACGCCATGAAGGCCAATGCCTCGCTCGCCGTGTTGCAAGTCTTTGCGCAGGCGGGCTGCGGATTTGACATTGTCTCGGGCGGCGAATTGCAGCGCGCGCAACTGGCTGGGGCCGACATGGCCAAAGTCATCTTCTCGGGCGTGGGCAAAACCCGCCACGAGATGCGGCAGGCGCTGGCAGCCGGCATCGCTTGCTTCAATGTGGAGAGTGATGCCGAACTGGATGTGCTGAGCGAGGTGGCACAGGCCTGCGGCAAGGTGGCGCCGGTCAGCATCCGCGTCAACCCCGATGTGGACCCGCAAACCCACCCCTATATTTCAACCGGCCTCAAAGCCAATAAATTCGGCATTGCACACGAACGCGCGCTGGCCACCTACCGGCGTGCTGCCAGCCTGCCGGGGCTCAAGCTGGTCGGCATTGACTGCCACATCGGCTCGCAAATCACCCAGGCAGCGCCCTATCTGGACGCAATGGACCGGGTGCTCGACCTGGCCGATGCCATTGAGGCCGCCGGCATGCCGCTGGCGCACCTGGACTTTGGCGGCGGCCTGGGCATCAACTACCAGGGCGAATCACCACCGCCTGCCGATGCCCTGTGGGCGCAGTTGCTGGCCAAGCTGGACGCGCGCGGCTTTGGCCAGCGCCAGCTAATGATTGAGCCGGGACGCTCGCTGGTCGGCAATGCTGGCGTGTGCCTGGCCGAGGTGCTGTACCTCAAACCCGGCGAGGAAAAGAATTTCTGCATCATCGACGCCGCCATGAACGATTTGCCGCGCCCGGCCATGTACCAGGCGTTTCATGCGATCGCGCCACTGCGCTGGCCGTCTGCTGCGGCGGCCCCGGCTGTGCAGCGCTACGACGTGGTCGGCCCGATTTGCGAGAGCGGCGACTGGATCGGCCGTGACCGCGACTTGCAAGTCACCCCCGGTGATTTGCTGGCGGTGTGCTCCGCAGGGGCCTACTGCATGAGCATGGCCAGCAACTACAACAGCCGCGGCCGCGCCGCCGAAGTACTGGTCAGCGGCAGCCAGGCGCACCTGATTCGCGTGCGAGAAAGCCTGGAAGACCAAGTGCGCGGCGAGTGCCTGCTGCCGCTGTGATGGCGTTTCAATGCCGCCCCAGTGCCGATCTTGCTGGCGCTGTACACAGGCCACGAAAACAATTAAATTAGTAGCGTCATCGGCAGGAAACACCTTGGCTAGAGGCCGATTTGACCTTAAAAATCAGAAAAAAGGGCGTTTGGGGCGATTTTCGGCACGGCCTGGCCAGCGCCCGCCGCAGCGAATCGCGCTCAGCTTTGCAGCTGGGTGCGGCTATTGGGCTTGGCCAGCAAGCGCCGCTTGCGCAAATACTGCTGCACACGCCAGCCCAGCAACAGCGCCAGGACCGCGGCATACACCGCCACTTCGGCAAAGTCGTTCTTGCCCGAGCGCATCCAGAAAAAATGCAGGATGCCCAGCCCGGCAATCCCATACACCAGCTTGTGCAGGGTCTGCCAGTTTTTCGCGCCCATGGCTTTGACAGCGCGGTTAAATGAGGTGGCCGCCAGCGGCGTGAGCAGCAAAAACCCCAGGAAGCCGACCAGGATAAACGGCCGCTTGATGATGTCTTTGATGATCTCCGGCACATCAAAGCCCTGGTCAAACCAGCTGTACGAGAGCAGGTGCAGCACCACGTAAAAATACACAAACAGCCCCAGCATGCGGCGAAACCGCGCCAGCGCCGGGATGTTGGCCAACGTGCGCAGCGGCGTCACCGCCAGGGTGATGCACAGAAAGCGCAGCGTCCAGTCGCCCGTGGAGCGGATCAAATACTCCGCTGGGTTTGCCCCCAAACCGCCCGTGAATGCCCCCAGCACCAGCCAGCCAAAAGGCAACAGGCACAAGGCAAAAAGCACAGGTTTGGCGGCCGGGTGCAGCAGGGGTTTTGCCAAATTCATGATGCACTGACCTGCGTAAGGGCGCTCAGAAAAACTTCTTCAGGTCCATGCCGGCATACATCGCGGCGACTTGCGCCTCGTAGCCGTTGAACATCAGCGTTTTGCGTTTTTTGGCGAAAAACCCGTCTTCGCCGATGCGCCGCTCGGTCGCCTGGCTCCAGCGCGGGTGGTCCACAGCGGGGTTGACGTTGGAATAAAAACCGTACTCGGCGGCGGCGGCCTTGTTCCAGGCGGTGTCGGGCTGTTTTTCGGTAAAGCGGATTTTGACAATGCTCTTGCCGCTTTTGAAGCCGTATTTCCACGGCGTCACAATGCGCACCGGCGCGCCGCTCTGGTTGGGCAGCACCTCGCCGTACATGCCAAAGGTCAGCAGCGTCAGGGGGTTCATGGCCTCGTCCATGCGCAAACCCTCGGTGTAAGGCCAGTCGAGCACGCGCGACCCCACACCCGGCATCATGGTGCGGTCGGCCAGCGTCACGAACTCAACGAATTTGGCCGAACCGAGGGGCTCGACTTTTTTGATGAGCTCTGACAGCGAATAACCCACCCACGGGACCACCATTGACCAGCCTTCAACACAACGCAAACGGTAAATACGCTCTTCCTGCGCGCTGAGTTTGAGCAAGTCTTCAATGCCGAATTTGCCGGGTTTTTTCACCAGGCCCTCGACCTCCACCGTCCACGGCGTGGTCTTGAGCGTATGCGCATTGCGTGCCGGTTCGGCCTTGTCGGTGCCGAACTCGTAGAAGTTGTTGTAGGTCGAAGTGTCTTTGTAGTCGGTGACTTTTTCAGCCACGTTGGCCCCCGCTAGCGCCGACTTGCCGCCCGCCAGCACGGCCAACTTGCCAGGGCGCGTGTAGGCTGGCGTCTGCGCCAGCGCCTGCCGTCCCGCCCAGCTGGCCATGGCCGCGCCTGCAGCACCACTTGCCATGAGCTTGATGAGATCGCGGCGGCGCTGGTAGGTGCTGTACGCGGTGATTTCACTGGGCACCGCGTGGTTGAAGCCGTCGGCATGGGTTTTGATCAGCATGGGTTGTTCCTAAATATACGCATTGGTCGTCTGAAACCGCGGCGGATTACAAGGTTCCGTAGCTGTGCAGCCCGCTGAGGAACATGTTTACACCTAAAAATGCAAAGGATGTGACAGCCAGTCCGGCCAGCGCCCACCAGGACGCCACCACGCCGCGCAAGCCTTTGACCAGGCGCATGTGCAGCCAGGCCGCGTAGTTCAGCCAGACAATCAGTGCCCAGGTTTCCTTGGGGTCCCAGCTCCAGTACCCGCCCCAGGCTTCGGCTGCCCATAGCGCGCCCAACACGGTGGCAATGGTGAAGAAGGCAAAACCGACCGCGATGGACTTGTACATCACGTCGTCCAGCACCTCAAAACTGGGCAGGCGCTGCGCAATGCGCCCGCGTGCCAGCAAAATACCGGCCACGATCAAGCCCGCGATGCCAAAGTACACCAGCCAGTAACCCGCGTCCTGCGAGACGCCGCGCCGAAACACCAGCGGCATGAAACACAGGACGATGCCCAGCAGCCACAACGGGGCCAGCCGGACCCAGCGCGTCTCGCTGGCTTTTTGCTTGATCAAATAGGCAAAAGCGACCATCGCCGCGAGTGCAAAGGTGCCGTAGCCAATAAAGTTGGCCGGCACATGCAGCTTCATCCACCAGCTCTTGAGGGCCGGCACCAGCGGCTGAATCTCATGCGCTTCCTTGACCACGGTGTACCAGAGCAAAAAGCCCACCGCGGCACTCACCACCAGCATGACAAACGCGCCGAGCGCGCGGGTTTGGTAGTGGCTCTCGAAATACAGGTAGAAAGCCGCCGTCATCCAGCAAAACAGCACGAACACCTCGTACAGGTTGCTGACCGGAATGTGGCCGACATCGGCACCGATCAAATAGCTCTCATACCAGCGCACCATCGTGCCGAGCAAGGCCATCGCCACCGCCGCCCAAGCCAGGCGCGAGGCAATCAGCTCCATTGCGCTGCTTTGGCTCCGGGCAAACATGCCGATCCAGTAAAACGCGGTGCTCATGAAGAACAGCATGCACATCCACAAAATTGCCGACTGGCTGGAGAGGAAAAACTTGAGCCAGAACACGCTCTCGGCACGCGCCAGGCTGCCCTGGCCGCCGTCCTGGTAGGCCCAGATGGCGAGCAGCGAAAACAGGGCCACGCCCAGCATCAATGCGCGCAGCGGTTTCCAGAACCAGGCCAGCCAGATCGCGGCCGGGACCGTGCCGATCAAAATGCCCTGTTCGTACACGTCCATGAAATCGGCATAGCGGACGAAAGCGTACAAGGCCCCGGCCGCCAGCAGCAACGCAAAGACCCAGTCAAATGCGCTGCGCCGGGCAAAAAATCCCTCATTCAATCCGGCCACGGGCCGGTTAACGCCAAGGGGGGGTTGGGTGGTGGCTGTATTCATCATGGGCCTTTGCGCCGGGGGGTCAAGGTAGGGGCTCAGCCAGCTGCAGGAAGCTGCGGCTGCGCCGGGTTGTCACCAATCAATTTGGCCGCCAGTGATTCAAACTCGCGGTCACCATCGAGCGTTTTGCGGTTGGTGGACAGGGCCATCATGGCATGGGTGGTGCCCTGCATGCCGCCGCCGTCGCTGGGTGCCTGGCTGAGCCAGATCCAGAGGCGCCGGTCCCGTACATAGAGCATGGCAAAAATGCCTGCAATCAAAAAGAAACAGCCCAGGTACACCACCCATTTGCCCGGCGCTTTGGCAACCTGAAACACGCTGGCCTGCACCTGGGTGAAGTCCTGCAATTGCAATGCGGCGGGTGCCGGGTAGGCTGCTGCATCGCTGAGCGCCAGGACGGCCTGCGTCATAAACGCCTGGGTGGCCTGGTTCTGCGGCAGCGGCGGCAGGGCGGCCTGCGTGCGCGCGGCTTGCATCAATTCGTACAGCACACCACTCAGGATACGCACCAGCACTTCGCTGGCGCGACCGCGTTCGGCCTCGGGCACCTTGCTTTCGATGAAATTGACCAATGCCTGCAAACCCGCCACGCGGGTGCTGGGCTCGGCGCTGCCGCCAGCGGCTTCGGGTGCCCCGGAAAACAAAGCCAAGGCCTTTGAGGCCGAGGTTTTGAGTTGTTCGGCCAAATCGCCCCGGCCAGGGCCAACCGCTTGGGCCACATAGCGCGCCACCGCCTGCGACCGTGCCCGCGGGTCGGCCAGGGCCGTGCCCAGGCGCTGGAAATCGGCCATCGAGTCCTGCGCGTCGGCCGGAATGCGCAGGTAACGAAACGGCTCCGAGGGCTGCTCGCGCACGCCCAGCAGAAAAGTCCGCACGCCGTCGCCGGTGTCCACCGGTTGCATGTAGTTGTGGTACTCACGTGCCTGGCCGGCGGCGTCGCGCAGCTTGTAGGTGATGCTGGGGCCGACGTTGCGCAACTCGCGCTTGGGAACGGCTTTGTTGGCAGCGCCCAGGCGCTCGTCTATCGCCGAGCCCAGGCTGCTGGACTGGAGCAAACCGCGCAAGCTCGCAGCCGCGGGCGAGGCATTTTGCAGGTCTACTTTGCGCACATCAACACCTGCCGCAGACGAACCCGGCGGGGCACCCAAATTCTCCACATTGATCACCCGCAGCGCCACAAACTCAACGCTGCTGGCGCCGCCCATGGCGGTGCTCGCGGTGCCCAATGCCGCGCTGGCACCCACTGTGCCTTCGAGTTCGAGCGGCGGTGCGGCTGCAGGCGTCGCGCCCAGAGCGGCAAAACTCACCGGCACGGCCCGGAGTTTGACGCGCGAACCGCCATCGTCAAAACTGGACTGGTAGATGTGGATACCCCGGTAGCTGGCCGGCTGGTTGACTTCCACCCGCCGCTCGGTTTGCGCGCCGGTTTCCTTGTCGTGGATCACGATCTCGCTGGCAAACAGCTTGGGCATGCCGGTCGAGTAGTACTCGACGATGAATTTTTTTAGCTCGATGGCAAACGGCAGCTCCTGCACCAGGACGCCGCTGGGCTGGGCCAGGATGGCGGTGCTGGAGCGTTCGCCCTCGGCCACCATCAAATTCCCGCGAAATGTCGGGTTGCTGGCAGGCAGCCGGTGCTCGGGCTTGACGTCGGCAATCAGGCCGCCGCCGGCATACACCGACTTGCCGCTCCACCAAGTTTGCGCCCGCACCATCAGGTCGCCGTCCAACAGCCCGCCCAGGCAAATCAGCACGATAGCGCTGTGCGCAAAGATGTAGCCCAGCTTGTTGGCCGCACCGGCTTTGGCCGCCACCATCCAGCCGGCAGCGCCGACCGCTGCCGCAGGTCGCTCTTGCAGCTTGACGCGCCAGCCGCCGCCCGCCAACAGGGCCCCGATGCGCTGCGCTGCGGCTTGCGGTGACTCGGCCAGCGTACCTTGCGCGTTGTGGGCAAAAGCAGGCAGGCTTTGCGCGCGGATGTTTTCCTTGTAGACATTCCAGTCACGAAAAATCTTGGGCGTGGTGCGCGCCACGCACAAACTGGTGCTGATGACCAAAAAAGCCAATATCAACAAAAACCACCAGGCGCTGTAGACGCTGTACAAGTCCAGCGCCCTGAACACCTGCGCCCAAAACGGACCGAACTGGTTGACATAGTTGTTGGCGGGCTCGCCCTGCTTGAGCACGGTGCCAATCACCGAGGCGATGCAAATCACGGAGAGCAGCGAGATGGAGAACCGCATCGACGACAGCAATTCCACCGCCGCCCTGGCAGCAGGGCTGACGTGCTTGAGGCGCAGGCCGTGGGTGGAGACAGACATCAAGTGATTGTCAGGCAGTGCAATAAAAAAAGCGGGCCCTTGGTGCAAAGGCCCGCTTGGTGTCCGAGTCAAATCAGCGCGAGGCGCTCAATACGCCCTTGCTGTCAACGCAAGCCGGCGATGTAGTCGGCCACGGCCTTGATCTCGCGGTCGTTCAGCTTGGCCGCGACCTGCGTCATCTGCAGGTTGTTATTGCGGGTGCCGTCGCGGAAATATTTAAGCTGCGCGCTGGTGTAGTCGGCATGCTGACCCGACAAGCGCGGGTATTGGCTGGGGATGCCCGCGCCGTTCGGGCTGTGGCAGCCGGCGCAGGCGGCAATTTGGCGCTCGGCTATGCCGCCTTTGTAGATGCGCTCGCCAACGGCAACGAGTTCTTTTTCTTTGGCAAAACCCGGCTTGGCTTTTTGCGAGGCCAGCCACCAGGCAATATTTTTCATGTCGGCATCGCTGAGTGCGCTGGCAAAGCCTTTCATGATGGCATTGTTGCGCTTGCCTGATTTGTACTCTTGCAATTGCTTGACCAAGTATTCCGGGTGCTGCTGCGCGAGCTTGGGGTTTTCGGCAATGCTGGAATTTCCATCAGCAGCGTGGCAGGCGATGCACACGCCGGCAAAACTGGCCGCGCCTTTGATCAGGTCGGGCGGCGCGGGTTTGGGCACTTCGGGTTGGGTCGCCGCCGATTTTGGGGCAGCGGGGGCATCGGCAGCACGCACAGGCGCGGCGAGCGCGACCAGCATCAACATAGGGAGCAACAGCTTCATGGCGGGAATGATTGGGTTGGACGCAACAGGATTCAAAACCCAAGAATTCTACAATGCAGGGCTTTGACCTCGATCTTCACTCCCTCCCCCGCAAGCCCGGCGTCCGTCGTGGCCAACGGCTGGCTGCACACCGCGCGTTTTTTAACCTCGGCGCCTCAGCTGCACCACCTGCCGACGCACGCCTGGCCCGAAATCGCTTTTGTCGGCCGCTCCAATGCGGGCAAATCGACCTGCATCAACACGCTGACGCAGCAAAAGCAGCTCGCCTTCGCCTCCAAAAAGCCCGGCCGCACCCAGCACATCAACCTGTTTACCCTGGGCAAACAGGGCGTCACCGACGCGGTGCTGGCAGACCTGCCCGGCTACGGCTATGCGGCGGTGCCCAAGCAGGAGAAGCTGCGCTGGCAGCAGGTGATGGCGAATTATTTGATGACACGCGAAAACCTGCGCGGCGTCGTCATGCTGTGCGACCCGCGCCTGGGCTTGACCGAACTCGACGAGATCTTGCTGGATGTGATCCGTCAGCGCATCCAGGACGGCCTGAAACTGCTGGTGCTGCTGACCAAGGCCGACAAGCTGACCCGCTCGGAAGCGGCCAAAGCCCTGTCGATCGCCAAGCTGCAAACTGCTGGCGGCGAGGTGCGGCTGTTTTCAGCGCTCAAACGCATGGGCATTGACGAAGCCTCGCTGGTGCTGTGGCATTGGGCGCATTCGGATAAGCTTTCGACGCTAGGTGATGAAAGAAATCCACTGCCACCAACCGCATAAAACCGCTCATACGATTTCAAAAACCACCCCTCAAATTAAGCAAGATCAAATGCGATGGCAGCCATCGCTCCTGCAATGCATGTACTGATCATTGAAGACAACCCTGATATTCTGGCCAATCTTTATGGTTTTCTAGAGCCTCTCGGCTACACCTTGGATTCCGCTAGATCAGGCTATGCGGGCCTGTCATTGGCAGACGATGGCGTCTTTGACGCCATCGTCCTAGATCTCAGCTTGCCGGGGCTAGATGGACTGGATATTTGCCGCCAATTGCGCACTGGAAGGCGCTGCATCACACCGATACTGATGCTCACTGCACGCGACTCGATACACGACAAGGTGGCCGGCTTTGAAAGCGGTGCCGACGATTATTTGGTCAAGCCGTTTTCAATGGTGGAGCTTGATTTGCGGCTTCATGCGCTGGTCAGGCGCGCAAAAAGCGCCGTGGCTCGACAAGTCATGCGGGTCGGCGACCTGACTTTCGACCCTGGAACCTTCCAAGTCAAACGCGCAGGGCAATCAGTTCAACTCACCCCCACCGGATACAAGCTACTGAATGCATTGATTCGAGCCGCCCCAAACATGGTCAGCCGCAGCGCCCTTGAGCGGGAAGTTTGGGGTGACGCACCGCCCGACAGTGATGCTTTGCGCTCGCATATTCATGCGCTAAGGCAAGCAATTGACAAGCCATTTTCAGCGCCTGTGCTTAAAACAATTCAGGGCGTTGGATTCCGACTTAGCGATCCGCACGATGACTAAGAACTCCTTGCGGCGGCGCATCGTCACCGCCTATGTCATGCTGGCGCTCACGCTGTGCTGTGCCTTTGGCACAGCCGTTTTGATTGCCATTGAAAGCATTGAAGTTGACCTGATTGAGGGGCGGCTGGAGAGAATTGCCGCACGCGTGAAAGACGTGCGCGGACTCGTGCAGACGCAAGATTTGCTGGACGCGCGGGTTTATTTCGGTGCCCAAATACCGCCCTATTTAAACCATTTGCCGGCTGGTATGCACGAAATTGAGCACGGCAGCCAGGCCTTGCATGTGCTCATGCGGGGCGAGAACGAAGATCGATTTGCCGTGGTCGATGACGCCAGCAACTACGAACATATCGAAACCGATGCGAGATTGACGGTGCTGGCCACTTCGGGCGCATGCCTTTTTCTCGCACTGCTGCTGGGCTGGCTGACCGCCAGTCGGGTCATTGCCCCCTTGACGGCACTGGCCAAGGCTGTCGGGGCACCTGAGTCGCACCGAACGCTGCCCTACATCGATACAGCCGACGAAATAGGCTTGTTATCGCGCGCATTCACGCGCCGTTCAGACGAACTGCATCAGTTTCTGGCCCGCGAGCAATGGTTTACGGGCGACGTCAGCCACGAGTTGAGAACGCCGCTCATGGTCATGCTCGGGGCTGCAGAAGTATTGGCAGTTCAGCTCAGCAATCAACCCGAGTCACTCGAGGTCGTAGAACGCATCCGCCGGACGGCCCACGAAACGGCCGAGCGCGTGTCTGCGCTGCTGCTGCTCTCAAGATCGCCCGAAACTCTGGATGCGCCGCCGACATGGCTGCAAGCGCTGGTTGAAGCAGAGATCCATAAATACACGCCGCTGCTGGCGGGCAAACCTGTGCGCATCCGTCTGCAGGCTGATGGCGATGTACTGGTTCATGCGCGTGCCGAATTGGTAGCTATGGCCGTCGGCAATCTGGTTCGCAATGCCTGCCAGTTCACCGAGCAGGGCGAGATTAGAGTCACCTTGAATGAGCACAAATTGACGGTTGACGACACTGGCGTCGGCATCCCCGAGGCGCTGCGTTTGCGCATCTTCGAGCGTCATGTCCAGGCCAGCGAAAATTCGCTCAGCGGCTCTGGGCTCGGGCTTGCCATCGCCCAGCGGATTGCAGACCACCTAGGTTGGCAGATTCATCTTGAGGACAGAGCTGCGGGCGGTAGCCGTTTCACGCTGACATTTCCCGCCCCATCTTGACGCCATCTTGACGGCGATTTCACGCCGTCTTCACGCCGCTGCGGCGACCATTCCCACATGGATCACACCGCACGCTGGAATCAGTTCACCCGCTACGCCGCAGTTGGCGCTGGCAGCACCGCCTTGCACTATGCAGTTTTGCTGCTGCTCGTAGAGCATTGGCTGATTTCACCACCCAGAGCCGCTGCCTTGGGCACATTGCTCGGGGCGGTGACTGCCTATGCAGGAAATCGGCGCTTTACCTTCAACAGTCGAACCGCTGCCCAATCCTTGCCGCGCTTCATGCTGATTGCTGTAGCAAGCAGTGCAATCACAGCAGCAGCGCTTTGGGTTGGGACACACCTGCTGGCCATGAATTACTTGCTGGTCCAAGGTCTGGCGACGCTGCTTGTGCTGATGCTGGGCTTCAGCCTGAACGCCCGCTGGAGTTTTGCATGAACGCGCAGCTTTTGCACATGGCAAATTACCCTGCTGGCTGCATCCTGAGCATCATCGTGCCAGTGTTCAACGAAGCTGCGGTCCTTGCCGAGTTTCACCAACGGCTGAGCAAGGTCCTGATAAAAATACCGCTTGACTATGAGCTGGTTTTTATTGACGACGGCAGCACCGACGAAACTTGGAGCATGCTGCGGCGTCTTCACGCCATTGATCCTGCGGTAGCCATCGCCAGATTCAGCCGCAATTTCGGCAAGGAACAGGCCCTGACCGCCGGGCTGCACTTGGCGCACGGCGAGGCCGTGATTATTTTGGACGCCGACTTGCAGGACCCACCCGAAGAGATTCCGCGAATGCTCAAGGAGTGGCGTGCTGGCGCAGACATTGTCAACATGCGGCGCAGCAGCCGACCGGGCGAGTCTTGGTTCAAGCGCAGCAGCGCGCACCTTTTCTACCGCACCATCAATGCCATCAGCGAATCTCCCATTCCTGTTGATGTCGGGGATTTCAGATTGCTAAGCCGCCGTGCTGTCGATGCGCTGAACCAGTTGGGCGAGAGCAACCGGTTCATGAAAGGACTGTTTGGCTGGATCGGTTTTCCGCAAACCACATTGACTTACGCCCGCCATCCACGGCTGGCCGGACAAAGCAAATGGCCCTATTGGAAGCTTTGGAATCTGGCGCTGGAAGGCATCACAGGGTTCTCAACAGCGCCGCTCAAAGTCGCGAGCTACGCCGGCCTTGCCAGCGCGCTGGGCGCTTTTGCTTATGCCGCTTATTTTTTGCTCAAGACGCTGCTGCTGGGCGATAGCGTTCCCGGCTTTCCCACCCTGATCGTCAGCGTACTCTTGCTGGGCGGCATGCAATTGATGGCCATCGGTGTACTGGGAGAATATTTGGGCAGATTGTTCAAGGAAAGCAAGCGTCGGCCGTTGTATTTGATCGAGCATTACGCGCCTGCTGTTGGAGCCGCCTCTGAACAGTTGCCTCGGCCCCGCGCCGTCAAGGCATGATCCGCAGCCGCCTCACATCAACCCAATGGCTTTGGCTGCTGATAGCCTTGGTCGCGCTGGCCCGATTGGCATTGCTCGGCTCGCTCCCTTTGACGGACACGACCGAAGCCCGCTATGCCGAAATTGCCCGCAAAATGGTCGTGCTGAACGACTGGGTCACGCCGTGGTTCGACAACGGCATTCCATTCTGGGGCAAACCGCCGTTATCGTTTTGGCTGACCGCAGGCAGTTTCAAACTGCTGGGCATCAGCGAGTTCGCGGCGCGTCTGCCGCACTGGATTTGCATGGCAATTGCGGCCTGCCTTACTTGGTCAACTGCGGCAAAACGCTCGCGGTCCGAAGCACTTCTGGCCATAGCGATTGCTGCTGGTTCGCTATTGTTTTTTGTGGCTTCTGGCGCTGTCATGACAGATGCGGCTTTCGTTTTGGGAACCACTCTGTCAATGCGCGGCTTCTGGCTGGGCCTGCACGGTGCCAAGCCGCTGCGCAGGCGCGAGGGCTTGCTCTTTTTTGTCGGCCTGACCATCTCGTTGATGGCCAAAGGTCCTGTTGGCATTGTGCTGATAGCGCTGGCGGTGGGCACGTGGACACTGGCTAGCGCTAGTTTGCGGCGAGTCTGGACAAGCTTGCCTTGGGGCTACGGCGTTGTGCTGTGCGCCTTGCTAGTGCTGCCGTGGTATGCCGCAGCCGAACTGCGCACGCCCGGATTCCTGGAATATTTTCTGGTCGGCGAGCACTGGTACCGCTTTACGGTGCCGGGCTGGCGCGGCGATAAATATGGCTCAGCGCACAGTTTCATGCGAGGGAGCATCTGGCTTTTTGCACTCTTTGCAGTGCTGCCCTGGCCACTTTTGTTGCCGTTCGCTGGGAAGCAAGTATTACCTGCCGCCAGCCTAGATAACGGCGAGCCCGATCGGCACCACTGGCGGCTGTACCTTTGGGCCTGGTCACTGGCACCTCTGGTCTTCTTCACTGCAGCGCGCAACATTCTTTGGACTTATGTGCTGCCGGCACTGCCGGCCATGGCAATGCTCGGCGCGGCGTGGCTAAGCGAGCGGCAGAGCCAGCGCCGGGCGCACGCTAGCGTTGCTGCCGGCCTGGTGGCAACGCTAGCACTGGCCGCAGCCGCCCTGTGGCGTCTGCCGCCCCTGGACCAGATCGACTCGAAGTCGACCAAAGACCTGATAGCCTTTTTCCAGAAGGCGCGCGCGCCTGGCGAGGACTTGGTGTTCGTCGGTGTGCTGCCTTACTCAGCCTCGTTCTACAGCCAAGGCGAGGCCAAGCAGGTTGACTGCGCTGCACAACTTTTTATGCGGACGAGCCTGATATCGGCGATGGCGGCTGTTCATGAAAACGGCGTGCCGATGCTGGAAAAGTCAGCGCCGCAAGCGGTCCGGCTGGTGCAATACGGTGATTACGTTCTCTTCCGAATTCCGCGCCAAGACCCGGCTGGTGCTGCTGTAAAGCCCTGTGCGAATTAGACTGCCAGGGCAGATCGAAATTTCAAAATGGCTTTGAACGCCAGTGCCGCAGTTAAAGTGGGATTGCCATGTCATCCAGGTACGCATAATGCAGACGCCGACATAAAAGCCGTACGCAAATGATCCACTGCCACCTGCAAACCCTGCCAAGCCATTCACACCCGCATGAATCGGCAAGTGCCATTACCCTGAGCGTGCGCAGCGCCGGTCAGCCCGGCCGCCCGGTGCTGATGTTCCTGCACGGCTTTCCGGAAGGGGCTTTTGTCTGGGACGGCCTGCTGGCGCATTTCTCGCAGCCCGAGCACGGCGGCTTTCGCTGCGTCGCGCCCAAT
>JBJXED010000124.1:0-18131 GCA_046155225.1 Burkholderiaceae bacterium | reverse complement strand
TGAGGCTGGAACAAATCTGGCTGACCCACGCGCACATTGACCATGCGGGCGGCACTGGCGAGCTGGCCCGGCGCTTCAAACTGCCGATCATCGGCCCGCACCCCGGCGACCAGTTCTGGATCGACGGCCTGCCACAGCAAAGCGCGATGTTTGGCTTTCCGCCGGCCGAGACCTTTGTGCCGACGCGCTGGCTAAAAGACGGCGACACGGTGCAAATCGGCCAGAGCGTGCTGCAAGTCCGCCACTGCCCCGGCCACACCCCCGGCCATGTGGTGTTCTACAGCCCCGACACCCAGCGCGCGTTTGTCGGCGACGTGCTGTTTGCCGGCAGCATTGGCCGCACCGATTTCCCGCAGGGCGACCACGCCACGCTGATCGCCAGCATCACCCAGCGGCTGTGGCCGATGGGTGACGAGACGGTGTTCATTCCGGGGCATGGCCCGGAGAGCACGTTTGGGCAGGAACGGCGCTCAAACCCTTATGTGGGCGGTACTTGAGTCCGTGCCCGCTTGACGAACGCCATCAGCCTTTTCGCGCCGCCTCATACAAGCGCTGCACTTTCGGCACGTTGTCCCTCAGCGTCGCGATGCGCTCGGGGCCGCTGGGGTGGGTCGATAAAAAGCTGGTGCCGTTGTTGCCCGAGGCGGCGCTCATTTTTTGCCACAGGGTGACGCTGGCGCTGGGCAGGTAGCCGGCGCGGGCGGCCAGGTCGAGGCCGACCAGGTCGGACTCGGACTCGTCCTCGCGGCTGAACTTCAGGGTCAGGAGCTGGGTGCCGAGGTTGGCGGCCACATCGCCGAGTTGGCCCAGTCCCAGCAGCTGCGCGCCGATCGACAGGCCCATGCTGGTGGCCGAGCTTTTGGCCACGCGCTCACGGGCGTGCTCGCGCAGGGCGTGGGCCATTTCGTGGCCCATGATCATGGCGGCTTCGTCGTCGCTGAGCTTGAGCTGGTCCAGGATGCCGGTGTAGAACGCGATCTTGCCGCCGGGCATGCAAAAGGCGTTGATCTGCTTGCTGCTGATCAGGTTGATCTCCCAGCGCCAGTTCTTGGCGCGGTCGTTCCAGGGCGCGGCGTGCGGCACGATGCGGTTGGCAATGGCGCGCAGGCGCAGCATTTGCGGGTGGTCTTGCGGCACCAGCGCGCGCTTGCTTTGCGCCTCGGCCATCATCTGCGCGTACTGCTTGGCGGCAGCGGCTTCAAGCTGATCGGCCGGCACCAGCTTGCGGATGGTGGAGAGTTTGCCCACTTCAACCTGCGCCAGCGCGGCCGACGCGGCGCTGGCACCCGCCGCCAGCACGAAAGCGCGGCGCGCCGACCACAGTCCCGATGCGGCGCGGGCGGCATGGGCTTGTTCTTTAAGATGACAGAGTGTGCACATCAGGCCATGATAGACAAAAACCCGCTTATTTCAATGACGCACCCACTTTTCAATGACGTTCCCACTTTCCGCTGATGCACCGGCTCAGATAGCCAACCCGCCGCCAGTTGCGCCTGCCGCACCGAGCTGGCGCGACGCCTGGCGAATCTACGGGCAAGCCGCCAGCTTGCGCATGCTCAGCCTGGGCTTTGCCGCCGGCCTGCCGCTGCTGCTGGTGCTGGGCAGCTTGAGTTTTCGGCTGCGCGAGGCGGGGATTGACCGGGCCACCATCGGCTACCTGAGCTGGGTCGGGCTGGCCTATGCCTTCAAGTGGTGCTGGGCGCCGCTGGTGGACCGCCTGCCGCTGCCGTTGTTAACGCGCGCCCTGGGCCGCCGCCGCAGCTGGCTGCTGCTCTCGCAGGCGCTGGTGATGCTGGGGCTGGTGGGCATGGCGTTGGCCGACCCGACGCAGTCGCTCGCGGTAATGGTCTGGTGCGCGCTGCTGGTGGCGTTTGCCTCGGCCACGCAAGACATTGCGCTGGACGCCTTTCGCATCGAGTCCGCCGCCACAGAGCACCAGGCCGCGCTGGCGGCGATGTACCAAACCGGCTACCGGCTGGCGCTGATCTGGGCCGGTGCCGGCGTGCTGTGGCTGGCGGCGGGCGCCGAGCTGGCCCCGGCGGCCGGTGCAGCGCCCGCCTACCAGCAAGCTGCCTGGCAAACCGCCTACCTGGTCATGGCCGCCTCGATGCTGGTGGGCGTGCTGACGGTGCTGTTCTCGCGCGAGCCGGTGGCCGTGCCCATCCCACCGGCCAAAAATATCGCCGACTGGCTCCGCAGCGCGCTGATTGCACCGTTTGCCGACTTTTTATACCGCTACCGCTGGCAAGCCGCGCTGATTCTGGCGCTGATTGCCACCTACCGCATCTCCGACGTGGTGATGGGCATCATGGCCAACCCGTTTTACGTGGACATGGGCTACACCAAGGGCGAGGTCGCCAGCGTCACCAAAATCTACGGCGTCATCATGACACTGGTGGGCGCGCTGCTGGGCGGCCTGCTGGCCGCGCGCTTTGGCGTGATGCGGGTACTGCTGCTGGGCGCGGTGCTGAGTGCGGCGAGCAACCTGCTGTTTGCCTGGCTGGCGGGGCAAGGGCATGACCTGCGCGCGCTGGTATGGGTGATCTCGGCCGACAACCTGTCCAGCGGCATTGCCTCGGCTGCCTTTATTGCCTACCTGTCGGGGCTGACCAACATCAGCTACTCGGCCACGCAATACGCCTTGTTCACGTCGATGATGCTGCTGCTGCCCAAGTTTTTGGCGGGCTTTTCCGGCGCGTATGTGGACGCCTTTGGCTACGCCCACTTCTTCAGCGCCACCGCGCTGCTGGGCCTGCCAGTGCTGCTGCTGGTCGCGCTGGCGATGCGCGCAGCCCAGACCACCACAGCGCCAAAGCACTCCTGATTTCATAGCTGTACGGGCAGAAAACACCTTGGCCAGCGCTTGATTTGGCATTAAATTCCCGGGTTTTGAGCCATTTTTGAGCTTGGCGGGCTTTTGGCGGCATGGCTGGGCAGGCCGCAGCCCAGCAGGGCAGCGCGAGGGGCCAGCACGATTTACCTATCTTTACCGCCGCGACAAGTGCGCGAGATGCGCGCGCCCCAAGATACACCTTCCCACCCCTTTCAGGAGCTTTCCATGCACCCACTGCCCACCTCGAACGAATCTGTCGCCAGCCCCATCCGCGCGGCCGCCAACCCCCAGCGGCGCTGGTTTGCAGGCCTGGCCGCGCTGGGCGTACTGAGCGGGCTGGCCAGCCTGCCCGGCACGGTCGCCGCGCAAGTCCCTGGCGGTGGCGGTGGCCCAGGCCGCAGCCCCGAGGACATGGCCAAGCACCTGCAAGCGCGCATTGCCTACGTGGTGACGCTGCTCGACGGCACGCCCGAGCAAACCGCCAAGCTGACCGCGCTGGCCAAAACCGCCACCGCCGAGCTGGCCCCGCTGCGCGCGCAAATGCGCAAGGCCCGCCAAGACGGCATGGCGCTGCTGGCCGAGCCCACCATCAACCGCGCGGCGGTCGAGCAGTTGCGCAGCGGCCAGATCCAGCTGGCCGACAGCCTGAGCAAGCGCGCCTCGCAGCTCATGGTCGAAGCCGCCGAAGTGCTGACCCCACCGCAGCGCGTCAAGCTGGCCGAGATGGCCCAGCGCCGCATGGAAAAGCGCGGCCGCCATCACGGCGGTGGCGGCTGGGGTGGTTTCGGCCGCTAGACCCCAAAGACTGCGCGCCATGCTGACCGCCACCGCCGACCCCGCTGTGCAGGCCGTGCAAAATAAGGCCATGCAAAAACTCCTCATGATTGAAGACGATGCCCGCCTGGCCGCAATGGTGGGCGAGTACCTGACGCAATCGGGTTATGCCTTCACCCACGCGGCCACGGGCGAGCAGGGCCTTCATCTGCTGCAGGACAGCGCCGGGCCGGACGGCATGCAACTGGTCATCCTGGACCTGATGCTGCCGGGCATCAATGGGCTGGAGGTCTGCCGCCGCATCCGCTCGCAAGCCAGCAGCGCGGCGCAAATCCCAGTGCTGATGCTGACCGGCAAGGGCGACCCGATGGACCGCATCGTCGGCTTGGAGCTCGGCGCCGACGACTACCTGCCCAAGCCGTTTGAGCCGCGCGAGTTGCTGGCCCGCATCCGCGCCATCTTGCGGCGGCAGGGCGAGGTCGCGGCCCCCGCCGCCAAGCTGATGCGCTTTGGCTCGCTCGAACTTGACCGCGACGCGCGCACCACCACACTGCGCGGGGTACCGTGCGAGCTGACGTCCTACCAGTTTGACTTGCTGGTGGCGCTGGCCGAGCGCGCTGGCCGCGTGCTCACGCGCGACCAGATCATGGAGGCCGTGCGCGGCCGCGAGCTCGAAGCCTTTGACCGCTCGATCGATGTGCACATGGGCCGCATCCGCACCGCGATTGAGGATGACGTGAAGACGCCGCGCCGCATCCTTACTGTGCGCGGCGTGGGCTATGTGTTTGCCAAGCAGCAAGACTAGGCCGCGTCCTTGAGCCCGCCCGCCAGCCTACCCGCTGCGGCCACTGCGCCAAAGCGGCGTTTTTCCTTTCCGCTGTACCTGCAGCTGTGGCTTGCGGTGGTGATCGCCGTGGCCGTGGTAACACTGGCGTTTGCCCTGCTGTGGCGCGCCAATGCCGAGCAAGCGCCGATGCGCCAGATCATCATCAGCAACGAAGCCGGCGAGGTGCTGGGCCAGTCGCTGGTGCGGCCGGTGCGCATTCCCGGCCAGGGCGTTGAATTCACCGTGCCGCTCAAAGACGGCAGCGCGCTGCTGGTGCAAATCCCGCCGCGACCGCGTGCCACCGGTGAGCCGCCGCCGCGCCGGCTGCAACGCGGCTCGGGGTTGCTGTGGATTTTTGGTTTTGTGGCCATCGCCGTGGCGGTGGGCAGCTACCCCATCGTGCGCCGCCTGACGCGGCGGCTCGAGCGTCTGCGCCAGGGTGTCGAGCAGTGGGGCGAGGGCGATTTGTCGGCGCGCGTGCCGGTGTCGGGCCAGGACGAGGTGACGTTTTTGGCACAGCGCTTCAATGACGCCGCCGAGCGCGTGCAGGCGCTGCTGCAGTCGCATAAATCCCTGCTGGCGAATGCCTCGCACGAGTTGCGCTCGCCGCTTACCCGCATCCGCATGGGCCTGGAGTTGATGGGTACGGAGGCCCCCACGCTTGTCGCTTCGCGTACTGCGCTGCCCCCCGTGGGGGCCGTCGCGCCTAGGGGCGGCCCGTCGTCGCTCTCCGCGTTTGAAAATACCAAACAGGAAATCTCACGAAACATCAACGAGCTGGACCAGTTGATCGACGAGATTCTGCTGGCCAGCCGCCTGGACGCGAAAGAGGCCGACCTGGGCACGGTCGAGGCGGTGGATTTGATCGGCATGGCGGCGGAAGAATGCGCCCGAGTCGATGCCGAGTTTGACCTGGCCGGTACGGGCGAGGTGCTGGCCAGCGGCGTCGTCAAGCTGCTGCGCCGCGTGGTGCGCAACCTGCTGGAAAACGCCCGCCGCTACAGCAGCGGCGAGGTTCACCTGACGCTCTCGGTGGACGCGGGCCAGGCCGTGATCCGCGTGCGCGACCACGGCCCCGGCGTGCCGCCCGCCGAGCGCGAACGCATTTTTGAGCCGTTCTACCGCATGCCCGGTGCCAGCGAGCGCGAAGGCGGCGTTGGCCTGGGCCTGGCGCTGGTCAAAACCATTGTGCTGCGTCACCGCGGCAGCGTGCACTGCGAAGACAACCCCGGCGGCGGCGCGTGTTTTGTGGTGCGGCTGCCGCTCTTCAAAAGCTAGGCAAGCTCAGCGGAGGCTGCGTTTTGCGGGAGAAGGCAAGGCCGCCCCAGTCGCGCCAAAATGGCGGCATGAACACCTCGAACCCCACCGCCGCTGCGCCCCTTTTGAACACCCGTTTCACCCAGCGTTTCGGCTTGACCACGCCGATCGCCCTGGCCCCCATGGCCCTGGCCTCGGGCGGCGCGCTGGCCGCCGCTTGCGCGCAGGCCGGTGCGCTCGGTTTGGTTGGCGGCGGCTATGGTGATCTGGCCTGGACACAGCGTGAGTACGCGCTGGCGCTGCAAGCGGCGCAGGCCAGCGGCAGCCTGGAACGCATCGGCATTGGCTTTATCACCTGGAAGCTCGACGAAGACGCCAGCGCGCTCGACTGGGTGCTGGATTTGCCGCCCGCGCAGCGGCCCCGCGCAGTGATGCTGTCGTTTGGCGATGCGCGCCGCTACGGCCCGCGCATTCTGGCGGCGGGCGCGGCGCTGATCTGTCAAATTCAACGGGTCGAACAGGTGGCGCAGGCGGTGGAAGCGGGGGCCAGCGTGATTGCGGCGCAAGGCGGCGAAGCCGGCGGCCACGGCATGAATTCGCTCAACAGCCGGGCCGTGATCACCCTGGTGCCCGAGCTGGCCGACTGGCTGGCCGCACACGCCCCCCATACGCTGCTGCTGGCGGCGGGCGGCATTGCCGATGGCCGCACGCTGGCGGCGGCGCGGGTGCTGGGGGCCGACGGCGCGCTGGTGGGCTCGCGCCTGTGGGCTACGCAGGAAAGCCTGGCCGCTGCTGGTGCCAAAGCGCAGGCGCTGGTCACGGATGGCGACGGCACCGCCCGCAGCAGCGTTTTTGACGTCTTGCGGCGCAAAAACTGGCCTGCGCCGTACGACTTTCGCGCTGTGCGCAACGGCATTCACCGCGCGTGGGAGGCGCGCCTGGGCGAGTTGCAAGCCGCGCCCGAGCCCGCGCGTGCTGACTACGACGCCGGTGTGCAAACCGGGGACTTCAGCCGCGCCCACGCCACGGTGGGCGAGGCGGTCGGCTTGATTCATGACGCGCCGCCTGCGAGCGAGGTCATTGCCCGCATGACGGCCGATGCGCACCGTTTATTGCTTTTGTAGGGCTTTTTTGTCGATTTTTAAGTCAAATTGGCCTGTAGCCAATGTATTTGCTGCCGGTATTGCTATATTTTTTGAAGCACTGATGCGGCCGTGATGTCATTCAGGCAGCGCGTGTGACCGAGCGGGCAAGCGCGCGCAAAGCATGGCGCGCAGTCCAGCGGCGGCTGGTAGGCCGCCTCATTCTTCAGCCACAACACCCGCGCCCTGTCATTGAGCGGCGGTGTGTGCAGCGGGCTCGACGAGCCAAAAATCGCCGTTTGCGGCACGCCCAAGGCGGCGGCGACATGCATCAAGCCGGAATCGTTGCTGACCACATGCTGCGCGGCGGCGAGCACGGCAATGACCTGGTCCAGCGTGGTCTGGCCCGCCAAATTGACGGTGCCTGGCGCAAGCGCCGCAATTTCTGCGCACAGCGGCATCTCCTTGGCAGCGCCGAGCAACAGCACCGGCAGCGCCAGGCCGCGCGCCAGCGCCGCAAAATGCGCGGCGGGCCAGCGCTTGGCCGGACCGTATTCAGCGCCGGGCACCAGCACCACATAGCCGCCTGCCTGCAAGCCAAAGGCCTGCAAAGTGGCGGCGCTCTGCGCTGCATCGGCGTGCAAGTGCGGGCGGTCCCCCTCAATGCCCGGCTCGCCGCTGAGCCTGGAATACAACGCCACCATCGGCGGGCGTTTGGTTTTGGGCGGATTGGGCAGGCGCTGTGTGAGCAGGCCCACACGCGCCTCGCCGGTGTAGCCGATGCGCTGGGGAATGCCTGCCAGCCAGGGCAAGAGCGCGCTTTTGAGCGAGTTCGGCAGCACGTAGGCGGCATCAAACTGGCCTTGCATTTGGCGCGCCAGTTGCCGCCGTGCGGGCCACTGCAGGCCGCCGCGCGGGAAGGTGAGCGCCAGGACTTCGGCCACCTGCGGCATTACGCGAAACAGAGGTGCAATGTGCGGCAGCGCGGCCACGGTGAGCCGCTCACCGCGCGCGTGCAGGCGGCGCAGCAGCGGCTCGGTCATCACGGCGTCGCCGATCCATTGCGGGGCAATGACGAGCGTGCGAACCAGCGGTTCAGTGCGCGTGGACGTGCTCACCGTCTTTCAGGCGGTACACCGTGCCGCAGTAGGCGCACTTGGCCTGGCCGGTTTTGGCGATGTCCAGGAACACGCGCGGATGGTTGTTCCACACGTCCATGCCGGCCAGCTTGTTCGGGCAATACACACCGCCTTGGGGGTTGAGGTCCTTGGCGGTCAGTTCAACATCTTTCATGGCTACCCTTAATCGATTGGGGACAGAGCATGCGGCACGCCGCTGGGCTGTCCCGCAAAGTCATCTCTAATCTGTTGGGGACAGAGCATGCAGCGCGCCGCTGGGCTGTCCCGCAAAGTCTCATACTTTGGTCAGCCAATCGGCGTATTTGGGATTGCGGCCGTTGACGATGTCAAAAAACGCACTCTGGATTTTCTCGGTGATCGGGCCGCGGCTGCCGCCATCACCGCGGTTGCCGATCTCGACGCGGTCGAGCTCGCGGATCGGCGTGACCTCGGCGGCGGTGCCAGTGAAAAACGCCTCGTCGGCAATGTAGATTTCGTCGCGCGTGATGCGTTTTTGCACGATCTCCAGGCCCAGGTCTTTAGCGATATGGAACACCGTGTTGCGGGTGATGCCATTGAGCGCACCAGCCGACAGATCGGGCGTGTAAATGACGCCGCCCTTGATGACAAACAGGTTCTCGCCCGCGCCTTCGCTGACAAAACCCGAGGCGTCGAGCAGCATGGCTTCGTCGTAGCCGTCATCGACCGCTTCCATGTTGGCAAGGATCGAGTTGGTGTAGTTGGACACCGCCTTGGCTTGCGTCATCGTGATGTTGACATGGTGGCGGGTGTAGCTGGAGGTTTTGACGCGGATGCCGCGCCGCAAGCCCTCTTCGCCCAGGTACGCGCCCCAGGCCCAGGCGGCGGCCATCAAATGCACTTGCGCGCCCTTGGGGCTTACGCCCATCTTTTCCGAGCCGAGCCAGACCAGCGGACGCAAATAGCAGCTCTCGAGTTGGTTGGCGCGCACCACTTCTTTTTGCGCCTCGATCACCTGTTCATAACTGAACGGGATCTTCATGCGCAGGATTTTGGCGCTGTTGAACAGGCGTTCGGTGTGCTCGTGCAGGCGAAAAATCGCGGTGCCGTGAATGGTGTTGTAAGCGCGCACTCCCTCGAACACGCCGCAGCCGTAATGCAGGGTGTGGGTGAGCACATGAATTTTGGCGTCACGCCATTCGACCAGTTGGCCGTCCATCCAGATTTTGCCGTCGCGGTCGGCCATGGACGGAGTGGTGGCTGTCATAGATAAATTCCTTTTCGCGGGAGTAAGTCGTTCGTTTTGGGGAGTGCCAGTGGTCGGTCATTTTCTACCGGTCATCAAGCTTTCATCACAGATTCATCGGGCTAATGTATGGTTAACCCTTACTTAATGGGAGTTGATGATGCGATTTTCCTCTTTTTTACCCGCCGTTTTTTTCTTGGCGATCAGCGCAGTTGCTTTGCAGTCCACTGCCGTGGCCGTGCAAGCTGCCACGCCAGAGGTTGCCCGCTGCGAGCGCGATGTGCACCAGTATGTTCAGGCCATGCGCTTTATTCGGCAAACCAGCGGCAATGAAGCCAGTTCCAAATTCATGGCCAAGTATGTCAGTGAGACCGAGGTGGAAAAACTCAGCGCAGAGACGGGCCCCTGCAATGCCAGCAAGCTGCTGCGCCAAAAAGGTCTGCTCTGAATTCACCCGCGCAAGTGGCGGCCGTGGTGCCTAGTCGGCACCCTCGGGCCTGACCAACTCGTGGTGCGTGAGCTTGCCTGCGGCAAACTCGCAGGTAACGTGGGATTGCCCTTCGTCGCGCCAGCAAAATATTTCGGGCTGGGTTCCTTGCGCCGAGATTTGCAGCCCCAGTGACTGCGTCATGGCCACCACATGCAGCAAGCTCATGCCGGGCTGCAACTTGGCGTTCAGCATCACCGCGCTGGCCACATAACCCACGGGCCGGTGGGCTGCCCGCTGCAGCACGCGCAGGGTGCGGGTCACGTGCAGCAGCAGCCACATCACCAAGATGCCCGCCGCCAATGCCAAGCCAGGCCAGCCCGCACTGCGCCAGGCCACCACCAGCAGGGCGAGGCCGCCCAAGGGAACAAAGAGTTTTTTATAGTCCATAAATGCAGTGTTTAGGCTTGCGCTCAGGCCAGGTCGCGCACCCAGGCAATGGCTTGCTCGACCCGCTCAACCGCGTGTATTTTCAGGCCCTCGAAGGCTTTGCTGTCGGCATTTTTCGGCGCATTGGCTTGCGGCACCACCGCCATGTCAAAACCCAGTTTGGCGGCTTCTTTCAGGCGCTCCTGGCCGCGAGGTGCGGGCCGCACCTCACCCGCCAGACCCACCTCGCCAAAGGCCACAAACCCCTTGGGCAGCGGCTTGCCGCGCAGACTGGAATAAATCGCCAGCAGCACGGCCAGGTCGGCCGCGGGCTCGCTGATTTGCACGCCGCCCACGGCGTTGACAAACACGTCCTGGTCACTGCACGAAATGGCGGCGTGGCGGTGCAGCACCGCCAGCAACATGGCCAGGCGGTCGCGCTCCAGGCCCACACTCAGGCGGCGCGGGCTGGGCCCCCCCGTGTCGACCAGTGCCTGGATTTCAACCAGCAACGGGCGCGTGCCCTCCAGCGTGACCAGCACGCAGCTGCCTGGCGCGGGCGTGCTGTGGTGGCTGAGAAAAATCGCGCTGGGGTTGGACACGCCCTTGAGGCCGCGTTCGGTCATGGCGAACACGCCTATTTCATTGACCGCGCCATAGCGGTTTTTCACCGCGCGCACCAGACGGAACGCACTGTGCGTGTCGCCCTCAAAGTACAGCACGGTGTCCACCATGTGCTCCAGCACGCGCGGCCCGGCCAGCGCACCTTCCTTCGTGACGTGGCCCACCAGCACGATGGCCATGCCGCTGGACTTGGCCAGCCGCGTCAAATGCGCCGCGCATTCACGCACCTGCGCCACCGAGCCGGGTGCGCTGCTGAGCTGCTCGGAGTACAAAGTTTGAATCGAATCGATCACGGCGATCTGCGGCTGGCTGGCGCTGAGCGTGGCGATGATTTTCTCCAGCCCGGTCTCCGCCAGCACCTGCACCTGCGAGCCCTGCAGCCCGAGCCGGCGCGCTCGCGCGGCCACCTGCGCGGCAGACTCTTCACCGGTGACGTAGAGTGTGGCGCCGCCGCGCCGCTGCATGCCGTCCAGCGCCTGCAAAAGCAAGGTGGACTTGCCAATGCCGGGGTCGCCGCCGATCAGCAGCACGCCGCCTTGCACCATGCCGCCGCCGAGCGCGCGGTCCAGCTCGTCGATGCCCGTGGGAAAGCGGTCAACATCCCCGGCCTCAATGTCGGCCAGCGCGGCCAAAGCGGACGCCGGGGCCAAAGCCAGGCTTGGGGCGTAGCGGTTTTTACCTGCATCGGGCAGGGGCGTCGCCGACTCGACCAGCGTGTTCCAGGCCGCGCACTGCGGGCACTTGCCCAGCCACTTGGGGCTGATGCCGCCGCATTCGGTGCAGGCGTAATGGGTTTTGTCTTTGGCCATGCGGGTGAATATAGCGGGGTGCAGGGTCGCGGCGCTGTTGCAGGAAGTGTCGCGCAGCAACGCCCGTCAAGCGCGCAATTGCAAGCTAGTCGCGCAGCCTGAAGGGATTGAAGTTGGTTCGCCGGTCATAGTGGTCCAGGCCTTCGGCGCGCTTGAGGTAGCCCACCACGGCATAGGTGAGCGGCGTGGCCACTACCTCCCACAGCGTCTTGAGCAGGTACTGCGCCAGCGTCACGGCAATGATGTCACGGGTCTCCCAAATGCCGTAGAAAGCCACAAAGTAAAACAAGCCCGAGTCGATCAACTCGCCGACCACAGTGGAGCCAATGGTGCGGCTCCACAACCAGCGCCCCGCCGTCCAGACTTTCATCTTGGCCATGACATAGCTGTTGGCAAAGCTGCCGCACCAAAAAGCCAGCATCGACGCCAGTGCAATGCGCCAGGCATTGCCAAACACACCCTCCAACTGGCCTTGGTAGGTGCGCATGAAATCGCTGCTGGCAGCGGGCAGGCCCACCACCACCGCCGCCATGACCGAGGCAAAAACCAGCGCCGCAAAACCGGCCCAGACTGCGCGCCGGTCGCGGCCGTAGCCATAGACCTCGGTCAGGATGTCGCTGAACAGGTACGAGATGGGGAAAAACAGCACGCCCGCGCCAAAGGTGACCGCGCCCACCAGGGGCAGGGTGAGCGTGGCCTGCTTGGCCGCGCCAATGAAGTTGGCGCACAGCAGTACGCAGACAAACGCCGCCAGAATAAAGTCGTAGTAACGCGGCGCTGCACGCGCAGGGGGTTGCGTAGCGGGGCTGTCGCTCACGTCACTTGCACCGGCACTCGGCTGCCCAGGGCCGTCATCAGCTCATAACCCACCGTGCCCGCAGCGCTGGCGACCTCATCGATGGACAACACCGCCCCGCTGCTGGCGCAACCCCACAAGGTCACTTCGCTGCCCATGGCAGCACCCGGCACGGGGGTTAAATCTACCGCCAGCATGTCCATGCTGACGCGGCCCACGGTGCGGGTGCGCACGCCGCCGACCAAAACCGGTGTGCCACTGGCATTGCTGCCCGGGCAGTGGCGCGGGTAGCCGTCGGCATAGCCGCAAGCGGCGATACCGATGCGCATGGGCTGCTGCGCGGTGTACGTGCTGCCGTAGCCAACCGTGTCGCCGGGCGTCAGTTGTTGCACGGCGATCAACCGGCTGGAGAGCGTCATGGCAGGCTGCAAACCCCAATCTGCGGCGCTGTGCTCGGGATAGTCGGGCGCGCTGCCGTACAGGGCAATGCCGGGGCGCACCCAATCGGCAGCCGCCGCGCTGTGGCGCAGGCTGGCCGCACTGTTGCTGAGCGAGCGCTCACCCGGCAGCTCGTGCGTGGCGGCTTCAAACACCGCCAGTTGCTGCGCAATGCCCGCTGGGCCATCGGCATCGGAGAAATGCGCCATGTGGCTGATGTCGTCCACCTGCGGCAGCGCGGCCAGCCGGGTGTAGACCGCGCGGTAACGGGCCGGGGCAAAGCCCAGGCGGTTCATGCCGCTGTTCAATTTCAAGTACACCCGCTGCGGCTGGTGGGTTTTGTGCGCAGCCAGCATGTCGATTTGCGCGTCGCAATGCACGACATGCCACAAATCCAGGCGCGAGAAGGCGTCCAGGTCGCGCGCCTCAAAGGCACCTTCCAGCAGCAGAATCGGCCCGCGCCAGCCCAGCGCGCGCAATTGCTCGGCCTCACTTAAATCCAGCACCGCAAAGCCGTCGGCACCGCGTAACCCGGCATAAGCCGCCGCCAGGCCGTGGCCATAGGCATTGGCTTTGACCACCGCCCAGACCCGCGCCGAGCCCGCCGCCTGGCGCACGCGCTGCAAGTTATGGTGCAAAGCGGGGGTATGTATCGTGGCGCGGATGGGGCGGGGCATGGTGTAGTACGGTCAGGGCAAGGCAAAACCGCAGGCTGGATTTTGACAGCCATTTGACGCAGGCCGCGTGCTATAAACGCGCGGGTCTGCAGGGCTTGCCAGCCCGCACTTAAACCACCGCACTTTTGATGGAGCACTGACCTTTTCATGAAGCGCGGTTTCTACACCATCATGGCGGCGCAGTTTTTCAGCTCGCTGGCCGACAACGCCTTGTTCGTGGCCGCCGTGGTCCTGCTCAAAAGCGAGGGCCACCCGGAGTGGCAACGCGCCGCGCTGGTGCCGATGTTCGCGCTGTTTTATGTGGTGCTGGCCCCGTTTGTCGGGGCGCTGGCTGATGCGCGGCCCAAAGGCCAGGTGATGTTCATCAGCAACGCCATCAAGGTCGCGGGTTGCTTGTTCATGCTGTTTGGCCTGCACCCGCTGGCGGCGTATGCCATTGTCGGCCTGGGCGCGGCCGCCTACTCCCCTGCGAAATACGGCATCTTGACCGAGCTGCTGCCGGCTTCCATGCTGGTCAAGGCCAACGGCTGGATTGAAGGGCTGACGATTTCGTCCATCATCCTGGGCGTGCTGCTGGGCGGCCAGCTGGTCGGGCCGGTGCTGTCGGCACATTTGCTGAGCGTTGACTTTCCACTCATCAACACCGGCATCGACACCGCGCCCGAGGCCGCCATCATGCTGCTGGTGCTGGTGTACATGGTGGCGGCGTGGTTCAACACCCGCATCCCGCTGACGGGCGCGCCGCTGCGGCCCTTGCCCGCCAACAAATTCAGCCTGCTGGCCGATTTCTGGGACTGCAACAGCCGCCTGTGGCGCGACAAGCTGGGCCAGATATCGCTGGCCACCACCACGCTGTTCTGGGGTGTGAGTGGCAACCTGCGCTACATCGTGCTGGCCTGGAGCGCGGCCGCATTGGGCTACAGCACCACCCAGGCGTCCAAACTGGTCGGCGTGGTGGCCATTGGCACCGCCATTGGTGCGGTGCTGGCGATTCGCATGAAGCTCGAACAGGCGCCGCGCCTGATGCCGCTGGGCATCGCCATGGGCGTGCTGGTGATCGGCATGAACTTCATTGACACCGTCTGGGTGGCCGCGCCGTTTTTGATTGTGCTAGGCGCACTCGGCGGCTTCCTGGTGGTGCCCATGAACGCGCTGCTGCAGCACCGCGGCCACAACCTCATGGGCGCGGGCCGCTCGATTGCGGTGCAGAACTTCAACGAGCAAGCCTGCATCTTGTTTTTGGGCGCGTTTTACGCGGCCTCTACCGGCCTGCTGGGCTTGTCGGCCTTTGCCGCGATCACGATTTTTGGCGTGGTGGTGGCGGGCGTGATGTGGCTGATCAAACGCTGGCACGCCCGCAATTGCCGCGTCCATGCCGCCGAGATCGAGCGCCTGCTGGTGATCGCCCGCAACGACGATGCCCACGGCTGAGCCCGCGGGCGGCTCACGTAAAAGCGCCGCATGAAAACCGGGGCCGCCGCAGCGCTGCTGGTCAACGCCTTTATTTGGGGCGTCTCCTGGTGGCCGTTTCAGCAATTGCAGGCGCAGGGGCTGCACCCGCTGTGGGCCACGGCGCTGGTCTACAGCATCTCGCTGGTGTGCATTGCCGCCTGGCAGCCGCAGGCCTGGCGCGGCTTTGTCGCTCACCCGCAGCTGTGGCTCTTGATGCTGGCCGCCGGGCTGACCAATGTGGGCTTTAACTGGGCGGTGACGGTTGGCGACGTGATCCGCGTGGTGCTGCTGTTCTACATGATGCCGGCCTGGGCCGTGCTGCTGGCGTGGTTGCTGCTGGGCGAAAAGCCGGGCCTGCCGGCGCTGCTGCGGCTGGCGCTGGCACTCACCGGCGTGGTGGTGGTGCTGAAGACGCCCGACGCGCCCTGGCCCTTGCCCCGCGACGCGGTGGACGCGCTCAGCCTGATGGGCGGCTTTTGTTTTGCGCTGACGAACATTTTGCTGCGCCGCCTGGCCCACACGCCCAGCCCGGCACGCATGCTGGCCATGTTTGGCGGCGGGGCGGTGCTCGCCGCTGCCGCCGGACTGGCGGTCGGCGGCCTAGCCGCGCCGCCTGCGCTGGACCGCACGGGCTGGGTTCTGGCGGCGGTTTTAACCCTGGGCTTTTTGGCCAGCAACCTGGCGCTGCAGTACGGCGCGGCGCGCCTGACCGCCGGTGCCACAGCGCTGATCATGCTCAGCGAGATTGTCTTTGCCAGCGGCTCATCGGCACTGCTCGGCGCCGCCGAATTGACCAGTCGCAGCGTGCTGGGCGGCGCGCTGATCTTGCTGGCGGCCCTGCTGGCGGCAGCCAGTGAGGACGCGCCCGGCGCAAAGCAAGACCCTCAAAAAACATAGCGACACCGGCAGTATTTACCTTGGCCAGAGCACTATTTGGGCATTAGAAATGGGTTTGGGCTGGGTTTTAGGCTTTTGGGGAGGTGCCGCGTGGATTTGCATTTGGCGTGTGGGGCAGCGCACGCCGTGAGGGCTTGTGTCTTGGGCCACTTCTGCCGATAGACAGCCCCTTTTTAATTGCAGCAGAATGCCAACCCAATTGATAACGAGGCCATGGATGCACAGGGTGAAAATGTTCCAACAAATCGCGCCACTTCTATGAAATCAGCTGACATTCAAATCACCGATGCGCCAGCGTTTCTGAAACGCAACAATCGTCTAGAGATTTGGTGTGCGGCTACTGGCGTGTTCGTTCCGTTTGCCATGTACACGCTGTACGAGTTATGGCTGGCCAAGTACATGTCTGCGGTGACGGTAATTACTGTGCTGTTGCTGCTGTTTAACTTTCCGGCAGTAGTTTGTTATTTGGTAGTTATTAATTTACATAAAAAACTAAAAGCCTATTTACCGCCATACAACAGAAAAGACCTATTAAAAGAGCTAGGACTATTGGAAACGCTGGATAACCCCGCCGCTTGGCGCATTTACTGGCTCAAAGTAAAGGTCAAGCTTTTAGGAGTGTTTTTTGTTGTTGGACAAATAGCGACTTTTTATATCAGCTTGGTACATGTAACTTATTTTGGAGCATAAAAACATGACGACACTTCCTGCTGGTACGGGGATTGGGGGCAGGTCACTGCGGCACTTACTTGACTTGAGTGCCATGAGGTTCGCTCAATAAGATTGCAGCCAACTTCAGTTTCTACAGATCACCATCCAACACATGAGCACCACTACAAACACCCACAACACCGTTCTGGTGCCGCGCATTGAGGGGCGAATCCAGGTGATTCGCGGCTTGCGGGTGATCATTGATGCCGACTTGGCTAGCTTGTACGGGGTGCCGACCAAAGTGCTGAACCAGGCCGTCAAGCGCAACGCCGGGCGATTTCCGCCGGACTTCATGTTTCAGCTTGACGCACCCGAGAAGGCTGAGGTGGTCACAAACTGTGACCACCTCAGCCAGCTCAAATTCTCCAAGGCGCTGCCGTTTGCGTTCACCGAATACGGCGCGGTGGCGCTGGCCAATGTGCTGGCCTCCGCCCAGGCGGTGGAGATGGGGATTTACGTGGTGCGCGCCTTCGTGCAGCTACGCCAGGCCAGCGCGGTACATGCTGACTTGGCCAAGCGCCTGACCGAGTTGGAATTGACGACCGAGCGGCTGGAGCTGTCGCACGACACGTTCAGCCGCAATACGCGCAACCAGTTGCGCCAGGTGTTTGAGGCGCTGCGCGAGCTGGCCGAAAAGGTGACGCCAGCCGAGTCACCGCCGCCGCCCAAGCGCTCTATCGGGTTCTTGCCACTAGAGGACAAGCCCAAGGGCAGCAAGGCAGCACGGAGCAAGAAGGGCGGCTGATGCACAGGCAGCGGCATCGGCTTAGGAACACAAAATTTAGGACAGGCTCTGTGGGGGGCAGCGCACGCCGTGAGGGCTTGTGTCTTGGGCCACTTCTGCCGATAGACAGCCCCTTTTTAATTACAGCAGAATGCCAACCTAATGGATAACGAAGCCATGGATGCACAGGGTGAAAATGTTCCAACAAATCGCGCCACTTCTATGAAATCAGCTGACATTCAAATCACCGATACGGCTGCATTTCTTAAAGAAAAAAATCGCCACGAGGCTTGGTGTGCGGTCGCTGGTGCGCTCTTTCCAGTTGCAGTGATGACGCTGTACGAGTTAGGACTTCACCAGTACGCGTCTGCCTCTTTATTGAAGAATGTTATGCGTTTGTTTTTTGTCTTGTCACTTATAACCAGCGTCTTACTAGTAATAAATCTGCATGCAAAGTTACAGGCCACCCTACCTGCATACAGCAGAAAAGATCTGCTCAAGGAACTGGAGCTGCTTCAGGCACTAAATAATCCAAGCGCATGGCGTATCTACCGCTTCAAAATGAAGATAAAACTTATAGGCGCTTTTAGCATTTGCGCCCTATTAGCAAATGCTCTTGTTAGCTCAGTACACCTTAATTACTTTGGAAAATAAGCTATGGCCATGCCTGCGAGCGATACGGATTCGGTGCCAGGGTCATCGCCCAATCAGATATTGCTCCTTGCCGTGATGCTGGCTCTTGCCTGTCCCGCGCGGCGTGCCTAGGGTTTGCGTTTGTGCGCCGCCCCCGCCCAATGGGCTACCCTCATGCTTCTTTGACTGCTTCTACATTGCCGCCATGACGCCTGCCGCCACTTCCCTCTACGACTTTGAAGCCCTGGACATGAACGGCCAGCTGGTGAGCCTGCGCCAGTACGCGGGCCAGGTGCTGCTGATCGTGAACACCGCCAGTGCCTGCGGCTACACGCCGCAATTTGCCGGCTTGCAAGACCTCTACACCACCTACGGCTTGCGCGGCCTGGCGGTGCTGGG
>JBJXED010000123.1:0-40396 GCA_046155225.1 Burkholderiaceae bacterium | reverse complement strand
GGTCCCTTCAGGAATGCTCAGCACCTGCGATGTGTAAAACCGTGCGCCCGGAAGGTGGCGCGTATCGCCTGCAGGCCGCTGCGTAATCGATAGCTGCTCGCGCAAGTCCCACAAGGACGTGATGCTGTTTCTAACCAAATTCCGGGTAATTTTCGTTCCGTCAACGCCCGCAGGAATGGTTTCCACCAACAGCAGCCGAGCACGTAGCACCGCGTTGCTGCGCCCGCTGAGTGCGCCGCGGCCGCTGATGGGCAAGAGCAGTTCGATAGACACGCCGATGTAGCCCCCCAGAGGCAAGCCATGCGCTACCCGCAGGCGTGCGCCTTGCAGCGCACTTGATGCAGCCCGTGGTTGTTTGGGACTGCTGTAGATCGGTGCATGGTTCACGCTGTCCATTGACCCCGGCAAGGCGCGGCCCAATTCGGCCAGCCGTGCCGCTGCGTCGCTGTTCGCGGCACTTGCAAGTGGCCCCGCATCGCCTTGCGCGCCAAGGACGATCCAGTCCAGCGCCAGGGTGTCTGCCGGCAAGGGCGGCTCTGCAGGCGGCTGGCTCCAGCAGACCAGGCAATCGGCATTGATGAAACGCTCCAGCACTTGCGCCGGGGGGCGCTGGCCGTCGCTGGAGCAAGCCGACTGGGCCTGCACCGCGCTGCTTACGCCAAGCAGGCCGAGCAGGATTGGGAAAACTATCAAAGCGTACATGCCGGGATTGTGACCAAACTCGCGCGGGACTGGCTTTCTACAATGGCGAATGCTCCAACCCACAGCGAACGCGCCAGCCGCCGTTACAACGCCGCCATCCCCCCTGCTGCACGCCCTCAACCCCGAGCAACTCGCCGCCGTCACGCTGCCGCCTGAACACGCTTTGATACTGGCCGGGGCTGGGTCGGGCAAGACCCGCGTGCTCACCACGCGCATCGCCTGGCTGCTGCAAACCGGGCAGGTCACGCCCGGCGGTATTTTGGCGGTGACGTTTACCAACAAGGCTGCCAAGGAGATGATGACGCGTCTCTCGGCCATGCTGCCTGTCAATGTGCGCGGCATGTGGATCGGCACCTTTCATGGCCTGTGCAACCGATTGCTGCGCTTGCACTACAAGCTGGCAAGCCTGCCGCAGGCGTTCCAGATTCTGGACACGCAAGACCAGCTCTCGGCCATCAAACGGCTGTACAAGCAGTTCAATGTCGATGAAGAACAGTACCCGCCCAAGCAAACGCAGTGGTTTATTGGCGGCTGCAAAGAAGACGGCCAGCGCCCGAAGGACGTGGTGAGCTTTGATGCGGCAGGCCGCAAGAAAACCGAGCTCTACCAGTTGTACGAAGACCAGTGCCAGCGCGAAGGCGTGGTGGATTTTGGCGAGCTGATGCTGCGCAGTTTTGAGCTGCTGCGGGACAACGAGGCGCTGCGTGAGCACTACCAGCGCCGTTTTCGGCACATCTTGATCGACGAGTTTCAAGACACGAACAAGCTGCAATATGCCTGGATCAAACAGTTGGCGGGCAACCCGGAATTGGATCACGCAAAAAGCGTGGTGGCCGTCGGCGATGATGACCAGAGCATCTACGCCTTTCGCGGTGCGCGGGTCGGGAACATGGCCGATTTTGTGCGCGAGTTCCATGTGCGCCGCCAGATCAAGCTCGAAGAAAACTACCGCAGCCACAGCAACATCCTGAATTGCGCCAACGACTTGATCGGCCACAACACGCGCCGCCTGGGCAAAAACCTGCGAACTGCGCAAGGGCCGGGCGAGCCGGTGCGCGTCTACCAATCCCAAAGTGACTGGGACGAGGCACGCTGGATGGTCGAAGAGATGCAGCAGCTCCACCGCGATGGTTTCGACAGACAGCAGATGGCTGTGCTCTACCGCAGCAACGCGCAAAGCCGGGTCATAGAAACCGCGCTGTTCAACGTGGGCATGCCCTACCGCGTCTACGGCGGCCTACGCTTTTTCGAGCGCGCCGAGGTCAAGCACGCGCTGGCATATTTGCGCCTGCTGGAGAACCCGCACGACGACACCAGCTTCATGCGGGTGGTGAATTTTCCGCCGCGCGGCATTGGCGCGCGCAGCCTGGAACAACTGCAAGACGTGGCGCGTGCCTGCGGTTGTTCATTGCACGACGCGGTCAGTGCCGTCACGGGCAAAGCGGGGGCCCATATTTCCGCATTTGTCGCCAAGCTCGACGTGTGGCGCGAGCAAACACAAGGCATGACGCTGCGCGACATTCTTGAATTGGTGCTGGATTACAGCGGCTTGATAGAGCACTACAAGGCCGACAAAGAAGGCGCGGACCGCATTGAGAATTTGGAGGAACTGGTCAACGCGGCCGAGAGCTTTGTGACGCAGGAAGGTTTTGGGCGCGATGCAGTGGCGCTGCCGACGGATGAGCTGTCGCAATCGCCAGTGAGTCAGGGGTTAGACCCAAATCAACCGGTGCTGAGCGATCCCGCACCCGATGCCGACACCGGGGAAACACTGAGCCCCTTGGCCGCGTTCCTGACCCACGCCGCCTTGGAGTCGGGCGACAACCAGGCCAAAACCGGTCAGGACGCCATCCAACTGATGACCGTGCATTCGGCCAAGGGGCTGGAGTTTGACTGCGTGTTCATCACCGGGCTGGAGGAAGGCCTGTTCCCGCACGAGAACTCGCAGGCCGACGCCGATGGCCTGGAAGAAGAGCGCCGTCTGATGTATGTCGCCATCACGCGCGCGCGCCAGCGCCTGTACCTGAGCCATTCGCAAACCCGTATGCTGCACGGCCAGACACGGTTCAACCTGCCCAGCCGTTTCATTGACGAGTTGCCGCCCGGCGCGCTGAAGTGGCTGACAGCCCAGGGTGGTGGCCCATCGAGCAGGTTTCGAAGTACTCCTAACTACATAGCGGGACAGGCAGGAAACACCTTGGCTACAGGCCGATTTAATACTGAAAATGCCACGTTTGCACCGGTTTCTGCCCCCAAACAGGCTGCGGCGGCGGGTCACGGCCTGCGCCTGGGCATGCAGGTGTTTCACAACAAGTTTGGCGAGGGCACGGTGCTGACGCTGGAGGGCAGCGGCGACGACGCCCGCGCGCATATCAAATTCGCCCGCCACGGCAGCAAGTGGCTGGCGCTGTCGGTGGCCAAGCTCACGCCGGTTTAACGCTGGGCTAGTGCCGGTCCAGGCCGGCTACAGGCACCAGCTGCCGACCGCACCGGGCGTTCAGTAGCCTTCCGAGCCGTCGGCGCTGCCCTTGACGCCGGTGATTTGCCAAGTGGTGCGCTGAGACACCAGCCGCGCCAGGTACTCCTGCTCTTCGTCGGTGTGGTTCAGCGCCTTGGCCGGCACCAGCAGGCGGCCGTCTTTGGTGGTGGCTTCGGTCTCGATCCAGTAGGCGCGGTGGTATTGCGCTTTACTTAGGGTCTTTTCGCGGCCAACGTCCATTTCAACCACGCCGTAGCAGTTGCAAAAATAAGAGCGGCCGTTTCGGTTTTCCAATATCTCGCTGTAGACACCCGTGCCGCGAATGCCGGCCGTGAGCGTCGGCGTGATGATCTGGCGGCTCACGCCCTTGCCCCAGACCGCGCCCACCGCGCCTGTGATCATGCGCAGTACGCTCACCGCGTTGATGCTGGCACCGCGGTCAACCCTCAGCCGGCTGTTTTGCCGCACCTGGAAAGCCGTGTTGCCAATGACGAACACCATCATCGAGTTCGGCCCGGTTTGCAGCGCGTCGCCGGTCTGCACCGTTTGCTGCGGCAGCATGCGGCTGCCGTTGATCAAAATATCGCCTTGAAAGTCAATCACATTGCTGCGGCCCTGCGCAAAGGCCGCGCCAAACCCGCCCAGCGCAGTCCATGTCGCCGCGCCCTTCAAGAAGCTGCGGCGCTGGAACCAGAGCACTTCGTCGTCGGTGCGGCCTTGCAGGGTGTGTTGCGTCATGGGAGTCCTTCGGTGGGGGTGGGATCGTCAAAAATAAAACTGTCGCGGTAGGTGAAGAAGGTGGACATGAAAAACAGCGCCGCTACGGTCAAGCTGACGGGCACGATCGCCACCGTCACCAGCTTGGGGCTGCCCGAGAGCGCCGCCACCGTGGTCACCAGAATTAGCAGCCCTATCAGCAAACCCACCCAGACCAGGCCAAACACGCTGAGGGCCCAAAAATTCTTCATGCACGCCACGAAACTGTAGAACATGCTTTGCACCGCGCCCAGCCCCTGCCAATGCGTCAGCGCCGGGGCATGCCAGAACAGCAATGACAAAGGCAGGTAGAGCGCCAGGCTGACCCAACTGGCCAATTGGAAATCGCTGTCGGTCAGGAGTTCCTGGGTGATTTCCCCACCCAGCAGGTACAGACGCGCAAACTGGCCACCATCAAACAAGGCGGTAATGCCCATGATGAGCAAAAACCCGGCGGCATACAGAGCCCCCAGAAAAGCCATTTGGCGGCGGCGGGCGGGCTCGGCACGCAAGGCCGTGAGCAGCACACTGGGCATCGGGAAAATGCCTTTCTCGGCCAGTTGTGTAGCCTCCATCAAGCCGAGCGTGATGGCTGGCAGCAGCGCCAAGGCCAAGGCGGTTCCCAGGATGGGAACCAGCGAGGTGATCGCTATCAAACCCAGAAACAGGAAAAACAGACCGCCCAGCGCAACGGGTTGCTTCAAGAAGTTTTTGATACCCAAAACGGCCCACCCAAACCCCGCACCGGCGGGAACAACGTGTAACTTCATGCTGGCTCAATTACTTTCTACGTGGCAGTTTCAAAGCAGATGCACTAACGGCACAGTAGGTTCATGCCGAAGCACTAACGCAGCCTATTGATTGACCGCAATGTGCACAATTTAACGCTGCGGGGTGACAAAGCCCAATGCACCGGGCAGTTTGGCAGGGCCGCCTTGATGCGCCGAGTTTACGGTCTGGCGTTCAGCAGCGACAAGTACGCCAGCGCGCGCCTCAATGCGGCTGTGCGCTGAGGGTGCGCTCAGCCAGGGTTTGCGCCACCCGCTGGCGCAGCACCCGCTCAAAGTGGCGGGGGTCGTGCGCTTGCAACACGCTGGCTTCGCGTGGCAAGTGGTAGTCCCACAGCCGCGAGATCCAAAACCGCAGCGCTGCGCCGCGAAGCAGGGCCGGCAGCAGCGTGTGTTCGGCATCTTGCAAAGGCCGTACCCCCTCGTAGGCGGCCAGAAAAGCCGCAGCGCGCTGCGCGCACGGCGCAGCGCTGGCCAAGTCGATGCACCAGTCGTTGAGGCACACGGCGATGTCAAACACCCAGGCACCATGGCCCGCAAAATAAAAGTCAAAAAATCCGGTGAGCTGGGGCGTGCCGTCTTGGGCTGCGTCGTCAAACATCACGTTGTCACGAAACAAATCAGCATGAATCGGTCCCTGCGGCAGTGCGCCATACGCAGCGCCCAGGGCGATGGCATTCTGGTGCGCCAATTCGGCTTGCAGCAAGCTGGCCTGCGCTGGGTCCAGGTGCGGCAGCACCAGTGGTGCGGTGGCATTCCACCAGGCCAAGCCGCGCAAATTGGGCTGCTGCTGCGCGTAGTCCTGGCCGGCCAGGTGCATCCGTGCCAGCATGTCACCGACCACTGCGCAATGCGCGGGCGTGGGGGCCAGTTCGCTGCGGCCACGCAAGCGGTTGACGACGGCCGCAGGCTTGTGGTTGACCTCGTGCAAGAGCTGGCCGTTCGCGTCGGCGCTGGGGTCGGGCACCGGGATGCCGCGTAGCGCCAGGTGTTTCATCAAGTGCAGGTAAAACGGCAGTTGTTGCGCGGTGAGGCGCTCAAACAGCGTCAACACATAGTGGTGCGTGCTGCTGCCCTGCTCGGTGCTGACAAAGTAGTTGGTGTTTTCGATCCCGCCAGCGCAGCCTTGCAGGGCGAGCAGTTCACCCAAATTCAAGCGCCGCAGCAGGGTCGCCGCTTCATCCCAAGAGACTTCGGTGTAGACCGCCACTGCTTAGAAGCCCAGCACATTCCAGACACGTTGCTGGTGCGTGGGCGGTGCACCATCTCGCCCGGTGGGGCGGCTGGTGATTTTGTTGCTTTGCACAATTTCGTACGACGGCACGTCGAACTTGGGCTGTACCGTGACCCTTTGCACTGCCCCGCCAACACGCAACTCGTCAACCCGGCTGCCGCCGTCTTCGATCACGATGCGCTCGTAACGCGGGCCGCTGGGGCTTGGAGCCGCCTGATCCGTCTCGGGCCGGGGGGCAGTGGTGGATGCATTGGTTTGTGCCTGCAAGCTGCCCGCCGAGCACCCCAGTGCGAGCATCAGCAAGGCGGCTGGGAGGGCGCCGCTGCGCAGCGAACGGGGGCAAGGCGTAGGGGCGTTGTTCATGGCGGCATTGTAGGGGCGCATGGCCGCCGTGCACAATCACCAAAATGGACGAAAACCCCCTAGATCCCGCCGCTCCCGTACCCGCTGCGCCGCCCACGTTGCTGCTGGTGGACGGCTCCAGCTACCTGTACCGCGCCTTTCATGCCATGCCCGACTTGCGTGCGGTACCGGGTGACCCGCAAAGCGCCGCCACCGGCGCGATTCGCGGCATGGTGAACATGATGAAGGCTCTGCGCGAGCAGCAAGCCGCCCATTACGCGGTGTGTGTGTTTGATGCCAAGGGGCCAACCTTTCGCGATGCGCTCTACCCTGATTACAAAGCCACACGCTCACCCATGCCTGACGACTTGCGCAGCCAGGTTGAGCCGATTCACGAGGTGGTGCAACTGATGGGCTGGCGCGTGCTGGCGGTGCCAGGTGTTGAGGCCGACGACGTGATTGGCACGCTGGCACAAATCGCGGCCAGGCAAGGCATTGCCGTCACCATCTCCAGCGGCGACAAAGACCTGAGCCAACTGGTCAACGAGCACATCACCATCATCGACACCATGAACGGCAAACGCCGCGATGTCGCCGGGGTCGAAGCCGAGTTTGGCGTGCCCCCGCGCCTGATGGTGGACTACCAGACGCTGGTCGGCGACGCAGTGGACAACGTGCCGGGGGTGGACAAGGTCGGCCCCAAGACGGCGGCCAAGTGGTTGCAAGAATACGGCTCGCTGGATGGCGTGGTGGCCAACGCCGGCAGCATCAAGGGGGCGGTCGGCGAGAACCTGCGCAAGGCGCTGGACTGGCTGCCCAAAGGCCGCGAATTGCTCACCATCAAGACCGACTGCGATTTGTCAGCCTGGATTAGCGGCTTGCCCGCGCTCGATGCGTTGGCGTTGCAGGCTGAAGACGCAGCACGACTGAAAGACTTTTACGCGGCCTATGGCTTCAAGGGGCTGGTGAAGTCGATGGACGGCGCAGGCGCGAAAGCGCTGTCCAAAGCCGCGGCCAGTGCGGCAAATGACTTGTTTGACGAGCCGGTAGTCCCAGCCGCCGCTGCGCCCGCACGTGATGTGCAATACGACACCCTTTTGACCTGGCCCGCCTTTGACGATTGGCTGGCGCGGATTACCGCCGCCGAACTCACCGCGCTCGACACCGAGACCACCTCGCTTGACGAGATGCGCGCCCAAATTGTCGGCATCAGCTTCAGTGTGGCACCGGGACAGGCGGCCTACCTCCCGCTGGCGCACAACTACCCGGATGCGCCCACGCAATTGCCGCTGGATGAAGTGCTGGCCAAGCTCAAACCCTGGCTGGAAAACTCCGAGCACAAAAAGCTCGGCCAGCACTTTAAGTACGACCGCCATGTGCTGGCCAACCACGGCATCGAAGTGCAGGGCTATGTGCACGACACCCTGCTGCAAAGCTATGTGCTGGAGGCGCACAAGCCGCACGGCCTGTCCAGTCTGGGCCAGCGGTATTTGGGCCGCAGCGGCACCAGCTTCGAGGATTTGTGCGGCAAGGGTGTGCACCAGATTACGTTTAACCAGGTAGCTGTTGCGCAAGCCGCGCCCTATGCCTGCGAAGACGCCGAGATGACGCTGCAGGTCCATCAACTGCTGTGGCCGAAATTAGAGGCCAACGCGCCACTGCGTTTTATTTACGCGCTGGAAATCGCGTCAAGCGAGGTGCTCTACCGCATCGAGCGCAACGGTGTGCTGATTGACGCGCCGATGCTGGCCGCGCAGAGCCATGAGCTGGGCCAACGCATCATGGCGCTGGAAGCGCAGGCCCATGAATTGGCTGGCCAGCCCTTCAATTTGAGCAGCCCCAAGCAGATTGGCGAGATTTTCTTCACCAAGCTCGGCCTGCCGGTGCTGAAGAAAACCGCCACCGGCGCGCCCAGCACCGATGAAGAGGTGCTGGAAAGACTGGCCGAAGACTATCCGCTGCCCGCCAAAATTCTGGAGCACCGCAGCCTGTCCAAACTCAAGGGCACCTATACCGACAAGCTGGCGCAGTTGGCCCACCCGCGCACCGGCCGCGTGCACACGCATTACGCGCAGGCTGTGGCGGTGACGGGCCGCTTGTCGAGCAATGACCCGAACCTGCAAAACATCCCGATTCGCACCGCAGAGGGCCGCCGCATCCGCGAGGCCTTTGTGGCGCGCGAAGGCTGCGTCATTGCCAGCGCCGACTACTCGCAAATCGAGCTGCGCATCATGGCGCACATCAGTGGCGACGCGAACTTGCTGCGCGCATTTCACGAGGGCATGGACGTGCATCGCGCCACGGCAGCCGAGGTGTTTGGTGTGACGCCCGAACACGTCTCCAGCGAGCAGCGGCGCTACGCCAAGGTCATCAACTTCGGTCTGATCTACGGCATGAGCGCATTTGGCCTGGCCCGCAATCTGGGCATCGACAACACGGCAGCGAAGAACTACATCGAGCGTTACTTTCAGCGCTACCCCGGTGTCAAAAACTATATGGACGAAACACGCCTCAGCGCCAAGAGCAAGGGTTATGTGGAGACCGTCTTTGGCCGCCGCCTGTACCTTCCCGAAATCAACTCACCCAACGGTCCGCGCCGCGCCGGGGCCGAGCGCGCCGCCATCAACGCGCCGATGCAGGGCACGGCGGCCGACCTCATCAAACTCAGCATGGTCAAGGTCCAGCAGGTACTGGATGCTGAAAATCGCGGCACGCTGATGATCATGCAGGTGCATGACGAATTGGTGTTTGAGGTGCCGTTGGCTGAGGTCGATTGGCTCAAGAGCGAGATTCCGCGCCTGATGGCCGGCGTGGCGCAGCTGAAGGTGCCGCTGCTGGCTGAGGTAGGGGTAGGGCCGAATTGGGACAAGGCGCACTGAGGCGCCCATCCGTTTGCCATCAAGGTGCACATGAAACGTTTGCTTATATCCTTGGGTCTCATGGGATGTGCGGTCTTTGCCAACGCCGCAGGCGGCCATTTTGATGTGGACGATGCGGGCTTGCTCGATCCGGGGCGCTGCCAGCTTGAGCTGTGGTCAAAGCGCAGCCGCAGTGCTGATGAGAGCAGCTTGCATGCCGGGCCCGCCTGCCGCATCGGCCCCGTGGAGTTGGGGCTGAATCTTGACTCAAGCCGTGCGGCGGGCGTTCGCGAGCGCAGCGTTGGCCCGCAAATCAAATGGAGCGTTGACGCAGCCGAGGACGTCAGTCTCGGCGTCGTGGTGGCCACGGCCTACAGTGCCGGCACGCACCGCAGCACGCACACCGTCTACGCGCCGCTGACCTGGCAGGCCAGCGATACGCTTTCGCTGCACCTGAACGCGGGGGCTGACCGGGCACCAGGGCAGCGCCGCACCCTGCGCACAGGCCTGGGTGGTGAGTGGGCACTGAGCGACCAGTTCACCTTGCTGGCCGAGCGTATTCGCTTTGCAGGCAGCATGGTCACGCGCTTGGGCTTGCGCGTCCATCTTGGCGAGGCGGTTTCGCTGGACTTCAGCACCGCCCACGTGCGCGGCTCGGGTGGCCCAGTTCTCAGCCTGGGGCTGTCGCAAGAGTTTGGCCGCTAACGCAGCCCGGCACCCGCAATCCTTGCGGCGCGTTACTTTTTCTCAGACCACAGTTCCCCGCCGGTGGCCCAGTGCGCGCGCGGAATGTCAAACAGCAGTACATCGACCGCTTCGGGTTTGCTGCCCAGGGTGTCCACCACGGCCTGGGTCAGCGCAGCGACAAGGTTTTTCTTTTGCTCGGGCGTGCGGCCTTCGAGCATTTCAACGCGCAGGGTCGGCATGGGGTTTCTCCTATGGGGAATCACAGATGGAACGCAGGCATTATGGTTCGGCTCTATATTGCGTCACCTATCGAATACAGCCCATTCAACTCACCGGAGATATTCCATGCTGCATACCGACCTCAAAACCCAATTCGACGCCCTTTTGCCCGGCCAGTCCACCGAGGGTGGCACCAGCCGCCGCAGTGCACTCCAAGTGGCGCTGGGGGTGGGCTTTGCCGCCGCCGCCGCGCCCATCATGGCGCAAACCGCCATCAAAACCCCGGCGGATGGGTTGACTGCAGGCGAGGTCAGCATTGATTCCAACGGCTTCAAGCTGCCCGCCTACCGCAGTGCGCCTGCCGGCAAAACCGGCTTGCCCGTGGTGCTGGTGGTGCAGGAGATTTTTGGCGTGCACGAGCATATTGCCGACGTGACGCGCCGCTTTGCCAAGGCCGGCTACCTGGCGATTGCGCCCGAGCTCTACGCCCGCCAGGGCGACCCGAGCAAATACACCGAAATTGGCAAACTGATTGCCGAGCTGGTGTCCAAAGTGCCCGACGCGCAAGTCATGGCCGACCTGGACGCGGTGGTCGCCTGGGCTGGTGCCAACGGCGGCGATGTGAGAAAAGTTGGCGTCACCGGCTTTTGCTGGGGTGGGCGCATCACCTGGCTGTATGCTGCGCACAGCAAAAGCGTCAAGGCCGGTGTGGCCTGGTATGGCCGGCTGGTGGGTACCGCGAGCGAGCTGACGCCCAAGCATCCTGTCGATGTCGCTGCCAATTTGAACGGTCCGGTGCTGGGCCTGTATGGCGGCAAAGACGGCGGCATTCCACTCGATACCGTGGACAAGATGAAGGCGGTGTTAACCGATGCAGGCGGCAAGGGCAATGCTGCTGCCAAAGCCTCGCAGTTTGTGGTCTACCCTGACGCGCCGCACGCATTTCATGCCGACTACCGGGCCAGCTTCGTCAAAGCCGATGCCGAGGACGGCTGGAAGCGGGCACTGGCCTGGTTCAAATCCAACGGCGTGGCCTGACGCCTGCGCTTGCTCCCGCTCCCCACCCATGTCAAAAACCGCCCGCGAGGCGGTTTTTGCTCTTTTTTATGGTCAAATTGAGCGCTAGCCTAAGTATTTATTGCACCTGTAGCTATGACTTTAATAGTAATCATTCTGGCGACTTTGCTGGCCGGCATTGGCAGTGTGTGGCTGGCCGCAGTGCTGAGTTTTGGCCTGCTGGCGCGCTACACCCAGCATATGCTCAGCCTGTCGGCGGGTGCGCTGATGGCCACAGCGTTCATGCATTTGCTGCCCGAGGCGTTTGAGTCGCAAATTGGTGCGCACGAGCTGTTTGCCACCTTGCTGGCCGGGCTGGTATTTTTCTTTTTGCTGGACAAAGCCGAACTCTGGCACCACGGCCACGAGCACGGCCACGGCCCGCAGGCACATGCGCACCACGCCGACACCCACGGCCATGCGCAGCACGCCAGTCCGCAATCCGGTGGCTGGGCCGTGCTCACCGGCGACAGCGTGCATTGCTTTGGGGATGGCATTTTGATCGCGTCGGCCTTTTTGGCCGACATGCGCCTGGGTGTGATTGCCGCCCTGGCGGTGCTGGCGCACGAGGTGCCGCACCACATGGGCGATTTGGTGGTGCTGGGGCGCAGCAGCGGCAACCAGCGTGCGGCCTTGGTCAAAGTGTCCCTGGCCGGTTCGGTCACAGCCCTGGGCGGCGTCACGGGTTACTGGCTGGTCGAGCAGTTGCGCGACTATTTGCCTTACTTCCTGGTGGTGGCGTCGAGCAGCTTTGTCTATGTGGCGCTGGCCGACTTGATCCCGCAACTGCAAAAACGCCTGAGCTTGCGCGCCACCGCCGCGCAAGTGGCCTGGCTGCTGGTGGGCATGGGCTTGGTGACAGGAGTCGGTTCCCTGGCGCATGGGCATTGAGCTAGCGCACCCCTGACATCAGTCGGGCCGTCACGTTGGCAACCAAGTCTGCGCCGATAACGCAATAGTAGTAGGCGCTGCCCAGTACCGCATGCGATAGCGCAACAGGCCACAGAAGCCGGTTGCGCTGGTAAGCCAGGCCCCATACCGTGCCGCACAGACTGGTCAGCAGCATCAATTCATAGTGCGGGAAGTGCACTGCACCGTAGGCCAAGCCAGCAAGCAGGGCAGGCAGCCATGGCTGACCATACGGCACGATGACACGCAGACGGCCATGCAGGTAAAACTGGAAGATGCCTTGCTGCAGCAGCGCCCAGGGGAAGTACAGGCAAACCGCAGCGAGTACGTTGGCCAGCACCACCTTATGGCCGTTTGCCAGACCCCAGACCCCAAGCAGGGCAGCGTTAACAGCCGTAAAAAGGCCCAGTTGCCAAATAGACTGACGCAACCAGAGCGTACTGGCAGTAGTAGGGGGCCCCCAAATTTTTTGCGCTGTGTGTTGCCGCGTCAAAAACACATAGCCGACAAACAACGCAGCCAGTCCCATGTACAAAACCGCATCGCGCGGGGCATACCGCAGGAACAACGGCGTACAAATACCCAGCATAGCCAGTTCGATGGCGATGCGCCGCCGCAATATTGGCGTGACCCTGGGTGCGGGTGGTTTGCCGCCCAGGGCTTGTAGGGGGTCAGGCATGAGGTGTTCTTTCATCAGCCACAATTCGGTGTGCTTTGAAGCGGATGACTCAATGACAGGAAAAAGATGATGCAAATGATGCCAGTGTCTGGCTTTTGGCTGCGGCTGTGTGCTGTATTTTTCATGGCCTTGTGTTGTGTCTGGCCAGCGCAGGCGCAGGCTCAGGTACTGGTTGAGCCGGTCGTGGGCCTTTGGCGGGTAGCCAATGAGCAAACTGGCAAGACAGATGCCCTGGTGCGCATTTATGCAGTTAACGGCCAACTGGAGGGCAAGCTGGAGGCAATCTTTCCCGCGCCTGGCGAAGACCCCGACCCACGCTGTGTCAAATGCGAAGGCGCGCAGCATAACCAGCCTAAGCGCGGCCTGGTGTTTATGTGGGGTTTCAGCAAAATTGGCAATGAATACACGGGTGGTCGGGTGCTTGACCCCAATACCGGCAGCGTTTACCGCGCCAAAATGTCAGTTAGCGAAGACGGTGAAAAACTTATGTTGCACGGCTATATCGGGATTCCGTTACTAGGCCGCAGCCAGACTTGGTTCAAGGCCCGCTGAGTACTTTTAACGGCAAGCGTCAGGGGCAGTAGCCATTCTGGCGGAACCAGGCAATGGCTTCGCTCAGGGCTTCTTGCACTGGCCTGGTTGTCAGCCCCAAAACGCGTTCGGCTTTTTGGGCAGAGAAAAACATGCGCTTCCTGGACAATCGCACGCCGTCTACCGTAGCCATGGGCTCGTGCCCTGGTACCAGACGCGCCCAGGTCTCGGCCAGATAGGCAATTGGCAGTACCAGGTTGTGCGGCAAGCGCACTTTGGGCGCGGGTCGGCCGGTAATTTGCGCGACGCTCTCAAGTATTTGCCGCAGAGTCATGTTGTTCCCGCCCAGAATGTAGCGCTCACCGACCACACCGTGCTCAAACGCCAGCCGGTGGCCGACAGCAACATCATCGACGTGGACCAAGTTCAGGCCAGTGTCCACATAGGCTGGCATACGACCGGCAGCGGCATCAACAATCAGGCGCCCGGTGGGCGTCGGTTTGACATCACGCGGGCCAATTGGGGTGGATGGGTTGACGGTGACCACCGCCAGGCCATGCTCGCGTACCAGACGCTGCACCTCCTGCTCAGCCAGAAACTTGGAACGCTTGTAGTGCCCCACCATATCGGCCAGTGTCACGGGAGTATCTTCATGGGCCGGGCTGCTGTCTGCGTTCAGACCCAGCGTGGCTACGCTGCTGGTGTAGACCATGCGACCAACGCCTGCATTGGCGGCAGCGAGCAGCATGTTCAGGGTGCCTTGCACATTGGCCTGGTACAGGGCGGGTGGGTTGGGCACCCAAAGGCGGTAATCGGCAGCCACATGAAACAGTGCTTCGCAACCCTTGGCAGCATGGTCAAGCGAGGCGCGGTTGGTAAGGTCGCCATGGACAATATCTATGGGCAGGCCGTGCAGATTGCGCGGGTCGCTGGTAGGGCGTGTTAAGACGCGCACCGCATGGCCTGCCTTGAGCAGCTCGCGCACTACCGCCGAACCGACAAAGCCAGCAGCACCCGTAACCAGCGTGGTCATGCGTTCACCACTCTGGGGAATGCCGAAATCAGCCCGGTCAATTGGGCAGCGTGGCCTAAGCGGTCCTGTGTCAGGCGTAAATCTGCGCGCAATTGCAACAGCCCCACCATGTCGCGCGGACGCTTCAGCAAAGCGCGAAGCAAGTGGCCCAATTGCAAGTGACCAGCTTGGTCTAGCGCGACCAGTGCTGAGTGAGGCAAGGTGCGTTGCGCCGTGTCAAGCACTACACGCAGCACGGCAAACCCCAGGCCGCGTTGCGCAGCCACCTGCGCTATGGACGCGCTTTCCATGTCAATTGCCAGTGCACCAGTCGAACAAAACAAGCGCTGTTTTGCGTGGGTGGTGGCGATTACGTGGTCAACTTCAAGCAAGTCGCCAGTGTGAACGGTGAAGGTGTCGGCCAGTTGCGCGTGCAGATGCTGGTGCCAGGCGGGGGTTGCCGTAAAAATGTCTGCACCAGCATTGCGGACTTTGAGTGGCAAGAGCAGTGCACCCGTGACCAAGGCAGGCGAGATGCCCCCAGCGCTGCCCCAACTGAGCAAACTGGTGGCCCCGGCATCGGCCAGCGCTAGGGCGGCTCGGCGGGCATTGTTTTGTCCCATGCCCGAGAGCTGTACAAAAGCTCGCGTCCCTAGGCTGGCGCTGCCACCTGGCGGCAATTGGCCAGCCAGACTGGACACTTCTTGCGGCAATGCCGCCACCACGCCAATCATCGCTGTTAGGGGTGGCACAGGTTGCGGTAACGCGCCAGCGCCCAGAGCGGAAAGTATTTGTCGTAGCCGTGGTACTTGAGATAGAAGACTCGCGGGAAGCCCGGCGCTGTGAAGTCAGCATCGTGCCAGAGTCCACCTGGTTGCTGTGTGCGCAAAAGAAACTGCGCACCACGCGCCACTTCAGGGGTGTGGCCAGCGCCTGCGGCCATCAAGCCGAGCATTGCACAGGCGGTTTGGAAAGTACTGCTGATATGGTTTTGTCCGGCCAGCTCAGGCTGGAAATAGCTGTCATTGCTTTCACCCCAGCCGCCATCGGGATGCTGGACTTTTTTCAGCCAAGTAGCCGCGCGCTGGATGTAGGCTTGCTGCGTGTCCTCGCCAATCTGTTCCAGCCCTGCCAGCACCGACCAAGTGCCATAGATGTAGTTAGTACCCCAGCGACCAAACCAGCTTCCGTTTGGCTCTTGCTCGGCGCGCAGATAGTGAACACAGCGCGACACAGCGTTTTTGTATGCGGGGCCCCGCAGGCCAAGTTGCGCAATGCAGCGTCCGCTCACATCGCTGGTGGGCGGGTCGAGCAGCGCGCCATGGTCGGCGAAAGGAATCTCGTTGAGGTAGAAGCAGTTGTTGTCAGCGTCAAAAGCGGCGAATCCACCGTTTTTGGATTGCATGCCGGCCACCCATTCAGCGGCCCGTGCCAGCGCTTGCTGATAGCGTGGCGCGTCAACTTGCTGCATGGCCCAAGCCACCATCGCGGTATCGTCAATGTCCGGGTAATGGCCATTGCTGAACTGGAACGGCCAACCGCCACCGCGCAAAGCGGGGCGATCATCACGCCAGTCACCTGGTGCATCCAGTAACTGACGCGCTTTGAGCCAGTCAAGCCCGCGAAGGATGGCAGCACGCGCTGTATTGCCGCCAGCTTCGTTCAAGGCCAAGCTGGCAATAGCGGTGTCCCAGACGGGCGAGACACAGGGCTGGCAATAGGCGTCATGCTCGCGTACTACCAGCAGCCTTTGCAAGGCTTGCTTGGTTTGCAGGCGCAAGGGGTGGTCAGCGGGGTAACCAAGCAAAGCAAGTGCTTCATGCGCATTGACCATAGCCGGGAAAATCGCGCCCAAACCGTCCAGACCGTTGAGCCGCTCAATCATCCAGTTTTGCGCCAAGTGCAGCGCGTGGCGGTTTAGCCAATCAGGCACTGCGGGCTGGAATAACTTGCCAATTTGTTCAAGCCGTAGCAGTAGACGGTTCATCACTGAGCGAACCGGGAAGTAATGTTTTTCTTTATCGGGTGGCGTGACAAATAGCTCTGCAATACCCACACCGGATGGATTTTTAGCTGTGGCCTTGAGGCTGTAGAGAATCGCCAGCGGCACCATGACTGTGCGCGACCAGTACGCCACTTTGGACAAATGAAACGGAAACCAGCGCGGCAACAGCATGATTTCCACCGGCACCATGGGCACGGCACGCCACGGAACCTGTTTGAACATGGCCAGAGCAAAGCGGGTGAAGACGTTGCTTTTCGCTGCGCCGCCATGGTTCAGAATACTTTGTTTGGCGCGCTGCATATGGGCATCGTCTGCTTTGTCGCCGGCTAGCTTGAGCGCGTAGTACGCCTTGACCGAGCCACTCATGTCGAAGCCGCCACCCGGGTAGAGGGACCAGCCGCCATGACCCTCTTGGTGGGCGCGTAGAAACACCGCGAGCTTTTTCTGCAAGACCGGGTCGATCTCATCCATGAAATGCATCATCAGGATATATTCGGCAGGGATGGTGCAGTCGGCTTGCAGTTCGAAAGACCAGTAACCGTCAGCGTGTTGCTGACGCAGTAGGGAATCGCGTGCGGCGACCACCGCACGTTGTAGGACCTGCGCGAAAGTTTCGGCGGGCGATTCTTTGATGTCGCGCGGCTTGGCCGGGCTAGGTGGCAAGTCAAGAACGCTGTCGGCCAGAGGGGAGTTTCGCAGCATAAGATTAATCGGGCAGCATGGCCCTGTTTTTTTGCCAGAGGTTTATATTGACAGGGGGCGTCAAGCAGGCCGGTGGTAGCCCAGTGGCTGCAAGATTGAATAAAAGGCGCAATCCGGTGTCACTTGATACCAATGCATTGCTCAACATAACAGTAGCCGCGACGCTGCGACGCGAAATTTTGACATTACGGCCAGCAAGAAAATCGCGTTGCATATGGATTTTGCGCAGAGTTAGCACCGCCATGCCTATAGCCAATAGGCAGAATTTGCGTAAGCCTTTTTCTTGTTTCGGGATCAGAAGCGCATAGCTCAATGCGTTGCGTAAGTGACCGTGGGCAATAGCCACCAATTCCCCAAGACCGACCGCAAACGCTAAGTCGGAAGTACCCCTGTTCAGCTGGGCCAGGTCAAAGCCATTTCGGGCAAACAGATTGCGCGGCAACCAACAGACACCGCGATCGTGGTCTTCCCAGATGTCCTTGAGAATGTTGGTCATCTGCAGACCTTGGCCAAAAGAGACTGCCAACGCCAGCATTTGCTGGCGCCTGGCGTCAATCGCTGGACTGTAGTGGCAAAACAGTTGGGTCAGCATTTCGCCGACTACGCCGGCCACGTAGTAGCAATAGGCGTCCAGGTGGGCCAAGTCGGGCAGGCCATTGCGGCTCTGGTGCAACTGGAACCATGTCATGCCCTCGCCCATGATGCTTACACAGCGCTCCAGCGCAGCGCGCTCCTGCGATGCCAAGCTGTGCGTGATTTGGATAACCTCGGCGGTGCGGCGGATCAACTCATGTTCGGCTGCAATGGTGTTCGCTGAGAGCAAGGGGTGCAGCGCAGCTGCAAAAACTTCGGGTGACAGATGTCCGGCCACAACCTGTTGAAACTGATTTGAGAACACTTGCTTTCGCTGTGCACTTAGGGTGGCCTCGTCTTCAATGGTGTCAGCAATCCGACACAGCAAGTAGGCGTTGCTGACGGTTTTGCTCAGCGCCGGCGGCAATTGGGGAATGGTCAGGGCGAAGGTGCGCGACACGCCTTGCAGCATGTGTGCCTGAAAGTCATCAACCGCGCTTGCAGATCTCATGGATGACTTCTTACCGCAACATTTGAAAAGCGCATAGGTTTATAAGTTCTTGTCGAGAAACTCATGAATACGATTGGTCATGAAATTCAGTCCAAGTGGTGTCATGGACATAAACGACATCTTGTGATCGTGCAAAAAACTAAAGCGCTCTGGCCGTCCGAGACCAGCCCACAAGGCCTCACGCGCGGTCTCTGGTACACAAGTGTCGATCTTTGAGTCAAAAATAAGGACGCGCTTCGGATCCACCTCCGCGCCCAAATGCGCTGGGTTGATGGGTTCGAATACTTCCCGCAGTACCGACTGATAACGCTCTACGCTCCAGCCAAGGCGTTTCGTGATGGTCTCACGCATTTCCTCTGCTTCCCAGTAGCAGGTGGCAAGAATTTCTGCGGGATTAGCTCCGCCGATGATAAAGATGCCGCTCGACAGGCGACGGTCAACACCATACAAGGCGCTTCCAACGATTGAGCTGATGGAAAACCCAACCAGTCCGATGCGCTGTGGGTCGATGTCGTCCTGTGCCTGCGCCCAGTCGAGCCAGCGCCGCATGTCGACGATATTGGTTAGCACCCGCTGCACCATGTACTGTTGGATCAAGTCGACAAATTCGGACTCGCTCTGGGCAGCCTGAATTCGCTGCCAGTCAATGAAATCGGTCTCGCCCTCGATCAGCAGCACATTAGCCATGCCCTGATTGCGGTCCAGCACCATTTGAGCAATAGTGTTGGGGGGGTATTTGGAGCTTCCCCAGAGCGGCAAAATAATGATCAGCTTTTTTTTGAAGGGCAGCTTGCTTTGAAAGTAGTGCGCAGAGGCAATCTTATCGACCTGCCCGTTATCCGCTATGGACTGAAAGCTGACATGATTCAGGTTGTAATGATCGTATTCCTGTTCCAGTTTAAGGCGGAAATTGGGTTGAACCAGGGCATGTACTGGCGCTTTGACGTAATCAAAAAAGCGATAGTCCGCCTTGGGATTTTTTTGCATCGTGTTGTACGAAGCTTGCTGTCCCTGTGCTGCGCCAAAGCTTTCTTGGCTGTTGGCATACTGGGCAATAGTGGCCAGAGGTAGCTGCCGTTGGCTTAGCGGGGCGGTATAAGGCACATGAACATAAGCGCAGCCTGATACCAGCGACATAGCCAGCAAAGTAGCTGTGCACAACAGGTCGCGCGCAGTGGGTAGGTAGACCCTGAAGGATCCGTATTTTGCTGAGGGTGCCATTATGGTGAGAAGAACGATGAAGGTTTCGAATCCAAGGATTTGCCGTAGTCACGGCCTTTCCAGCGCACATTTACACCGCGCCAATGGCGCCAAGCTGAAAGCCAGGTCATGCCGAGGTAGAAGGCCGCAATAACTGGCATGGCCAGGGCCCAAGCCATGGACAAGCGGTAGTGTGCTAGCAACGGCAGATACAGCAGCACCATTGCGACCCAAGTCAGGAGCGCCAGCCATAAAGCAGCACCAGATGCCAGCAGCATGCCCAGCGGTGGCAGTAAAAACATAATGCCAAAAACCGCTGTAACAGCCAGCAGCAGCAAAGGGGAAAAGCGCAATTGACTGAAGGCGGAGCGCGCAATCATGTTGCCTATAGGCATGAAGCCGTCGTAGCCGCGCAGGCTGCGCGCTGAATGTGTGAGTCCTATCCAGGTGCGAAAGCCCTGGGCTTTGATTCGTGCGGCAAGCGTACAGTCATCAATCAACGCGTCGCGTAGGCTGGCAAACCCTCCGATTTGGTCGAGTGCATGAGTGTCCAGCAAGATGCAGCCACCTGCAGCACCAGCAATTCGAGTAAAGCGCGGGTTGTTGGACAATTCAAACGGATATAAAAGCTTGAAGAAAAATACAAAAGCTGGAATCAGCAGTTTCTCAGCCAAGCACTGGGTCGGCAGGTCAACCATCAAAGAAGCCAGCGCCAATTGCTGCTGCTGCATTTTTTTGTGTAAACCGGCCACTACGCCGGGTGTTAGGCTGATGTCGGCATCGAGCAGCAGTACAAAGCGGGTTTTTACCGCGCGTCGGCCCTGTTCTAGCGCCCACAGCTTGCCGACCCAGCCCTTCGGCAGTGGGGCACCGGCAATCACCTCGCCGCGGCCGTTCAAAGCACTTCGCGCTATCTGCAAAGTTGAGTCGGTTGACTGGTCATCGACGACCACAATCTGCAAATCAGCGCCCTGTGCCACCAGCGCGTGCAAGCAGACACCCAGAGTTTGCGCCTCGTTGCGTGCGGGTATGAGAACGGTGATGTCGGCAAGCGAGGCGGGCACGCCGTCCGGCTCGAAAAGCTCGGTAATGCGCCATGCGCCAACAGCTGCAACAGTCAGCCACGCCATAGCCCCCATCAGTGTCAAGCTGAGCCACAGCATCTAGGATACGTGCTGTTCGGCGCTTTGCACCAGGATAGGTATGCCGCGCAAGGAGGCGGCAGGAGCTTCAAGCGTCACGGTTTGGTAGGTGATGGGTAGCTCGGGGGCCATGGGACCGTCGGTGCGCGAGCCGAGCAAAGCCACTTTCAAGGCCTTGAGCGGACGGGCAAAGGTGTCGTTGACTGCTGTGGGTTCATAGCCGCAATGCACCATGCAGTCGGCGCATTTGGGGTGCTTGCCGTTGCCGTAGCGCTCCCAGTCGGTATCCTGCATCAGCTGCTTGAAGCTGGAGGCATAGCCTTCGTCGCTCATCAGGTAGCAGGGTTTTTGCCAGCCAAAGATATTGCGCGTGGGATTGCCCCAAGGCGTGCATTGGTAGCTTTGGTTGCCAGCCAGAAAGTCCATGAACAGGCTGGACTGGTTGAAGCGCCACTTAGGACCCTGACGGCGTTCTTTACCAATGCGCAGCAGGTCGCGAAAGAGCTGCTTGCTGGCGGCGCGACGCAAAAAGACTTCTTGCTGCGGCGCGTGCTGATAGCTGTAGCCTGGGGAAATGGTCACGCCTTCCACACCCAAATTCATGCAAAAGTCCATGAATTCGGCCACATCAGGCGCAGTTTCGTTCTGGAAGAGGGTGCAGTTAACTGTGACTCTAAAGCCTTTTTCGAGGGCGATCTGGATGGCTGCCACGGCGCGGTCAAATACGCCCTTTTCACAGACAGACGCGTCGTGGTGTTCACGGTCACCATCCAAATGGATGGAAAACGTCAGGTAGGGCGAAGGCGTGAACTCGTCTATGCGTTTTTTCAAAAGCAGGGCATTGGTGCACAGGTAGACAAACTTCTTGCGCGCGATGATGCCTTCAACAATGGGCACAATTTCACGGTGAATCAAAGGCTCACCACCTGGGATCGAGACAATCGGCGCACCGCATTCGTCGACCGCGTCCAAGCACTCCTTGACGCTCATACGCCGATTTAATGTCTCTTCGGGATAGTCGATTTTGCCGCAACCAGCGCAAGCCAGATTGCAGCGGAACAGGGGCTCAAGCATCAACACCAGTGGATAGCGCTGGACGCCACGCAGTTTTTGAGCGATGAGATAGCGGGCAACACGGTATTGCTGGATCAGGGGGACTGTCATAGTGGCTAGGCTTTGTTTTTTAGGTGCACGGTTAACGTGCTTGGGCGAGGGCGGTTTTCTTGGCCAGCAGGCTTCGGGGTAGATGAAAGGTAATAGTTTCGGTGACACCATCGAGTTCACGGGTGGCGCTCACGCCATAGGTTTGTAGCCGTGCCAACACCCTTTGTACCAGCACCTCTGGTGCTGACGCTCCGGCAGTCACGCCAACCTTGCTGACGCCATCGAGCCATTCACTCTGGATTTCACTCTCATCCTGGATCAAGTATGAGGCTAAGCCATGCTGCGCCCCGACTTCGCGCAAACGGATGGAATTGGAACTGTTGCGCGCACCTACTACCAGCAAAAGGTCAATTTCCCGGGCCAACTCGCGCACCGCATTTTGGCGGTTTTGGGTTGCATAACAAATATCATCAAGTTCAGGACCTTCAATAGCTGGAAATCGCCGTTTCAGGGCGTCAATAACTTCACGTGTGTCGTCGATGCTGAGTGTGGTCTGCGTCACATAGGCCAGTCTGACCGGGTCAACAACGCGCATGACAGCTACGTCGGCTGCGGTGGACACCACCTGCACCGGCCCGTCGACCGAACCCATGGTGCCGTCGACCTCCTCATGTCCGAGGTGCCCAATGATAATGACCTCATAGCCTTTGTTGCTGTAGCGCTGTGCTTGCAAATGCACCTTCGTCACCAGTGGGCAGGTGGCGTCTATCACCTCAAGCCCCATCTGCTGGGCCTGCTGCACCACGGCATTGGAGACGCCGTGGGCACTGAAAATGGTCACTGCCCCGCGAGGAACCGAGTCCAGCGTTGCCACAAACACCGCACCACGGGTTTGCAAGTCTTCCACTACATGGCGGTTGTGAACGATTTCATGAAATACATAAACCGGTGCGCCATGAATATCCAGTGCCAGTTCGACAATTTCGACGGCGCGCACAACGCCCGCACAAAAGCCACGTGGCTGGGCAAGCAAGATTTCCATAAGTCGGTTCCTGGTTTTTCTTATGGCTGGTAGACAACAAGATGATTGATCGGCAGCCTAAATTAGTGCGTACTTGTATGCATAGCAAATCTGGACAAGCACACTACACAATCGAAATCAGTCTCGCGAGTGCGAATTTCCTTACAGATTGAAAGTTATCTGCTCTCGCAGTTAACTTGTCCTTACTAAATTCATTTGCTGATTAGGCTGTGCGCAAGTGATTGGCAGCTACGACTTTTTACCCCTCCCGCCTGCACAATTCAGCTGCCGAATATCACAGCCATTGTAGTGACCTGCAAACACTGGCCAGTGCCAATTGCGCCTAGATGGCGGGAGAGCGCGCAATGAAAATCCCGTTGAATCCGGCGTGCACCTGAGGCCAGTTTAAATACCGCCAGCAGTGCGCGTTGATCGCCCGCCCAGGCCGGTTGCTCATGGCCACCAGCAGCTGCGATAGGTGCGGGAGCCCTTGGGCAGCGAAAAAAAGCCCTTATTTGCCTATCTCCGCGGGTCATGCCGAGAGAAACGGTATGGCCTAAGGTTTCCTTGCCTAGCCCCTAGCCACCGGCCGGCTTGCATCGCTGCACCAGGCACTCCAACTGCCGGCGTAGAGCGCAGTGGTGCCGAAACCGGCGAGCTCCATGGCCAGCAGATTGGGCAGGGCGCTGACGCCGCTGCCGCAGTGGTGGATCACGCTGGCCGGGTCGCGGCCTGCCAGCAGGGCAAGAAATTCGGCGCGCAGCATGGCGGCGGGTTTGAAGCTGCCGTCTGCTTGAAAGTTGTGCATGAAGGGGCGGTTCAGCGCACCTGGAATGTGCCCGGCCACTGGGTCCAGCGGCTCGACTTCACCCCGGTAGCGTGCAGGTGCCCGCGCATCGATCAGCGTCTGCGAGCTTGAACCCAAATTAGTCGCTATTACTTCAGTAGCGACAGGGGCAATACTTACCTTGGCTAGCGTATAGTTTGATTCATTTTTTGGGATTTCTGGGCCATTTTGCAGGCTAAAACCGGCGGCCAACCAGGCAGCCAGCCCGCCGTCGAGCACCGCCACCGCGTCGTGCCCGCACCAGCGCAGCATCCACCACAGCCGGCCGCAAAAGTTGCAGCCATTGCGGTCGTACACCACGGCCTGCATGCCGTTTGCCAAACCCATTCGGCCCAGCCAGCGGGCAAATTGTTCGCGTGAGGGCAGCGGGTGGCGGCCTTCGGACGCTGCGTCGGATGCGCCTTTGGCACTCAGGTCGCGGTTCAGGTCGGCATGCACCGCAGCGGGAATGTGGGCCTCTAGGTATTGCTGGCGGCCCGCTTCAGGCTGCACCAGGTCAAAGGTGCAGTCAAACACCAGCAGCGGCGCATTTTGCGCCATCATCGCGTGCAAGTCGCAGGCGGATATCAAAGGGGTGTTCATGCGGATGCCCAAGGTTGGAAAGCTCATGAATAATCATGTGATTGCACTTTAGCGAAAACGGAGGCGGCAGTGAAACACCCCATAAAAAACCGGCGCAATTTACTGGGCGCGGCGCTGGCGCTGTCTGCCTTCGGCTGGGCTCAGGCCCAGGCACCCGGCGCTGAGCCGCCGCCCTACCGCTTTGGCGTGCCGCCTTGGCAAAAAGATCTCAGTGGTGACGATATTCGCGGTTTCTACCGCCCCATGCTTGACGAATTGACAGGCAAGTTGGGCCGCAAATTCGTGCTGGTCGGCGCCCGTGACTACGCCGAAATCTCGCAGCTGCTGGCCGACGGCAAGATTGACCTGGCCACCATCTCGCCGATCCCCTATTTGCTGGCCAGGCAGAAAAATCCCGGCATCCAGATGATCCTCACCGAGCTGAGCTGGAACGCCAACAAAAGCACCAAAAACGACTACTACACCGGCCACATCGTCACGCTGAAAAGCCGCAGCGACATCCAGACGATTGACGACCTCAAAGGCAAACGCTTCGCCTTTGTTGCGCGCGAGTCCACCAGCGGTTATGTGGTGCCCAAGTACCTGCTGGAGCAGCGCGGGCTGGACTACAACAGTTTTTTCTCGCAGGTGTTTTTTCTCGGCTCGCACCCGCGCGTGACCGACGCCCTGGTGGCGGGCAGTGTCGATGCGGTAGCCACCTGGGACTTCAATCTGACGCATGCCGTCGCCAAGCATGGCGACGTGTTCCGCGAGCTGTCGGCGTCCGAGAAGATTCCCAACCTGGGCATTGCGGTGCACCCCTCGGTGCCGGTGGGCCACCGCCGCATCATCCAGGAGACCTTGACCAAGATCGACCCCGACAAGCTCAAGGGCGTCTCGGCCGTGGGCTATGTGGTGCGGCCACCTGAGTTCTACGATGGCATACGCAAAATCCTCGCCAGCAGCAAGTCCTGATGGCAGCGCCTTCCCTTGCCGCTGAAGCGCTGGCGCAAACCCCTGCGGCCGCAGCAGCCGCCACCGGCCTGCGCCTGGCCAGCCCGCTGCGCATACTCAACGGCCTGCTGTTTCTGGTCTGGCTGATTGCGCTGGTCAGCTGGCTGGTGATTGAAAGCCGCCGCTACGATGTGCTGGCCGAAACTCAATACCAGCAGCAAGTCCTCAAGGCGCAGGAGCTGGTGCAGCGCAGCCAGGAAGAGACCGTGGCCATTGCCAACCTGCTGCGGCGCAACCGCCTGGTCATTGAAGCGCTGCTGGTGGCGGACCACAACACACTGCTCGATGCGATGTTGCCCATGCTGGATCTGCCGCTGGTGCAGTTCTTGGCGGTCTACAACCCCAAGGGCGAAATAACCGCGCAAGCGCACACGCCAGCGGTATTTGGCCGACCTGACGAGCTGCAGTCTTGGTTGATGAGCCTGGACGACAAAACCCGCACCGACTCGCGCGTGGCCCAAGTCGGCAAGCGCCTGTATCTGCTGTCTGCCGGCCGGGTTGAGGACCTCAATGGCCTGGGTGGCTACATGGTGGCGGGCACCTTGATTGAGCAGGCGTTTGCCGAAAAACTGGCGCTCGCCACTTCGGCGCAGGTTGAACTCAAAATCGGCGACTTGGTGCTGCGCTCGAACCCCAAGCCCAGTGCCAGTGCCAGCCGCATGGAGCGCCGCGCCATCAGCCTCCCGCCCTACCTTGCCAAGAGCGGATTGACCTTGAACCTGATTGACGACCAAGCCGAACTGCGTTCGAGCCAGCGCAACAGCATGCTGGTCGGTGTGGTGAGCATGCTGGTCGCGGGCCTGTTCATGCTGACGGTGGCGTTCATCAGCTCGCGGGCCATGGCCGCGTCCAACCGGAAATTGCTCAGTGCACTAGCGCAGGCACAAGACGCACGCAACGAAGCACTCGAAGCCAAGGGCCGCGCCGATGAAGCCAGCCGCGCGAAAAGCGAGATGCTCGACCGCCAGGAAGTGCAGCGCCAGCGCCTCGACCTCCTGGTGCGCTGCTCCAACGTCGGCAGTTTTGAGTGGGACGCATTGACCAACACCAGCCACTACTCCGGGCGTCTGAAAGAAATGCTGGGGTATGAGCAAGACGCGAAAACCCACAACTGGAACTTCAAGGACATGGTTCACCCCGACGACTGGCCGGTCATGGGCGTGCGTTTTGTGGACCTGCTCAAGGTGCAAACTGCGCCGGGTGTGGTGACGAAAATCGAGTCGTGCGACTTCCGCATGCTCAAGCAAGACCGCCAGCCGGTGTGGGTGCATGCCGATGCCATCGCCGTGGCCGGGCTGAGTGGCAACACCCACCAGTTCATCGCCTCGTTTGTCGATTTGACGGTGCTCATGAGCGCCGAGGAAGACACTCGCGCCGCGCTGCGCCGCCAGCAGGAACTCAACGAGCTGCGCTCGCGCTTTGTTGCCATGACCAGCCACGAGTTCAGAACCCCGCTGGCGACGATTTTGTCGTCAGGTCAACTGCTCAAATATTACGGCGAGCGCCTGCCCGAAGATGAGAAAGGCGAGATCATCAGCAACATCGAATCGGGCGTGCAGCGCATGACGCAGATGCTCGACAAGGTGCTGAAAATCAGCAAGGCCGAGGCCGGCATGCTCGAGTTCAACCCTCAGCCCATCGACTTGCGCAGCCTGTGCGAGAACCTGGTCGAAGATGCCCGCACCCAGTGCCCCGACTCCACCTGCCAGCTCAAAACCCGCTTTGACTTCGGCCGTGCTGAAGGGCTGTTCGATGAAAAGCTGCTCTGGCACATCTTGCAAAACCTGCTCTCCAACGCGCTGAAATACTCACCCGCAGGCGGCGTGGTGCGCTTTGAGGTGATGCGGCAGGCTGGCCGCATGGTGTTTGTGGTGGCCGACCAGGGCATTGGCATTCCCGAGGGTGAAATTGCCGATCTGTTCGAGTCTTTCCAGCGCGCCAGCAATGTGGGCGACATTCCGGGTACCGGCCTGGGCCTGGCCATCGTCAAACATTCGGTAGAGTTGCATGGCGGCGAGATCGAGGTGACCAGCCAGGCCGGGCAGGGTGCCACCTTCACCGTCCGCATTTAGCAGGGGCAGCGCACATGGCAACCGTGTTGGTGATCGAAGACGAAGCGCTGATCCGCGAGAACCTGATGCGTTTTCTGGCGCTGGAGGGCTACACCGCACGCTGCGCCAGCGACGGCCAGGCCGGACTTGAGGCCGCCCGCGCCGACCCGCCCGATTTGATCTTGTGCGATGTGATGATGCCGCGCATGAACGGCTTTGACGTGCTGCAAGCGCTGTTGCAAGACCCGCTGCTTAAAACCATCCCCTTCTTCTTTTTGTCCGCCAGCGCTGAGCGCGAAAAACTTGAAGCCGGCATGGCCCTCGGCGCTGCCGGCTACGTCACCAAACCGTTTGACCTGATGCAACTGCGGGATGTGCTCAGGCGGGTGCTGTGAAGTCCAGTCAGTTCGCGGTCTGCTCCAGGCTCTTCAAATCCCGCAAAAAAACTTTCGCACTCGGGTAGCGCGCGCTCAGCTCTTTGGCCATCAGCCGCTCCACAAGGGTTTGCAGCCCGGCATGGGCTTTGGGCAGTTTGGGGGTGGGCTCGTGCATGTGGTTGAACAGCAGGCCTTGCAGTGAGTCGCCGTGGAAGGGGCGGTGGCCGGCCAGCATTTCAAACAGCATCACGCCCAGGCTGTACAGGTCCGACTGCGGCGAGAGCTGATTACCCTCTGCCTGCTCGGGGCTGATGTAGTAGGGCGTGCCGACCACTTCATCTTGCCGGGTCTGGTTCCATTCCTGTGCGTCGGCCAGCAGCGATTTGGCGATGCCAAAGTCAGCCAGCACGACCGAGTCGTCTTGCCGCAGCATGATGTTGTCGGGCTTCATGTCGCGGTGCACGATGCCGTGCTCGTGCACCACTGCCAGGGCCTGCGCCACCTGTTTGATGATGCCGATGGCGCGGTGCGAGTCCATCAGAAAGTCAAAATTGGCGCGCAGGTCGCCGCGCTCAAAATACTCCATCGCCATGTAGGCGTGGTCGTCGGTGAAGCCCTGGTCGTAGATCTTCACCACGTTGGGGTGGTCAATCTTGGCCAGCAGTGAAAACTCGCGGATAAACCGCTCCAGGTGGACGCTGCCCTTGGCGCTTTGCACGTCCAGCACTTTCAGCACCACGGGCAGGCTGTCGCTGTCACGCACCGCCAGGTAAATGTCGGTGATGCCGCCCGAGCCGAGCTTGCGCAAGATGCGGTAGCCGCGCAGTGTCAGCGGCTGTGCCTCGGGTGTGAAGACATGGCGCTTGAGGGCCGAGAGGCGCGACTGTAACGCGGCCTTCACCGCGCGGGCGGTAATTTGCGCGTTGCTCAGCAGTGCGCTGTGCAAGGCGGTGTTGTGCTGAGCATCGTTTTTCGGGGAAGCTTCAGGTGTCGGTGCAGGCAGGCTGCAGCCACCCTCCAGGCCAATGATTTCGCAGGCATCGCAAGCGGCCTCGGCGCTGCCGAGTTGCAGTTTGGCATGGCTGCCGCACTGCACGCCCTGGCCGGCCTGGGCCAGCACCGGCAGGCTGGCCACCACGGCCCAGCCCAGGTCGCTGGTGGCCCATTGCATCTGCGCGGTGAGGTTGACGGTTTCGCCAATCGGCGCGGTGTCGTGTCCCGGCGCTTGCGCCTGCTGCACCAGGCCGCAATGCAAGCCCACGCCAGCCACCAGCGGCGGCAGGTTGCGCTGGTCAAAGCGCTGCGCCAGCCAGTGGTTGAATTCGTGCGTGACCTGGCCCAGTTCAAGCGCGCTGGCCACGCCGCGCCGCGCCGCGCTGGCGGGGTGCGCAAGGTCTTCCGAAAACAGCGCGATGAGCCCGTCACCGACAAAACGCAGTTGCTGGCCGCCACAGGCCAGCAACGGCTGGCTGCAGCGCAAAAAATACGCGGCCAGCAACTCAGCCACCTCGTCGCTGGCGAGTTTTTCGGCCAGCGCGGTGAACTGGCGTATGCCCAAAAAAAGCACCACGGTTTCAACGTCCGGTTCGGCACCCAGCGCCGCTCCCAGCGCCGGGCCATCCGGCTGCGGCGTACCCAGGCGCAGCAAGCCGTTGCCGGTGCGGGCTTCATCCAGCGCTTGGTCAAACACCAGGCGCAGTTGCTGCTCTTGCTGGGCCAGCGCCTGGCTGATGCGGTGGGCTACGCCAAGCTCGACACGCTGCTCGGTGCGGGTGTTCTTTTGCACCAGCGCCTCTACGGCGGCCAGCAGCTCGTCGCGGGTAAAGGGCTTGGAGAGGTAGTCGTCTGCGCCGCTGGCCATGCCGCGGCGCATGTTGGCGCGGTCATCCAGCGCGGTGAGCATCAGCACCGGCAGGGACGCCAGGCCAGGGTGCTGGGTGTCGGCGCGCAGCGCGGCGAGCAGCTCAAAACCGTTCATGTGCGGCATGTTGATGTCCGAGATCAACACATCGGGCAGCTTTGCGCGCAATTGTTCCAGCCCGGCGCGGCCATCGACGGCTACGGCGACGCCGTAGCCCTCCAGCCGCAACATACGGGCGATGTTGCTGCGGATGGCTTCTTCGTCTTCAACAATCAATACGCTGACGGGCATGTGGGTCCGCTTCCCATTGCGTAGGTACGCAATGTTTCAGTGATCTTCCGCAGGGCTACCAGGCACGGCACGCAAGCGTAGCACGGTGGCGGCCACGCCACTGGCCACAATCAGCGCCATCCCGGCCCAGGCGGTGCTGCTGAGCCGGTCGCCAAAAATCACCAGGCTGTAGAACGCCGCAAACACAATCCCGGTGTATTGCAGCGACGCCACCACCAGGGTGGAGCCCTGGCTGTAGGCGCGCGTCATGCACCACTGGCCCAGCGTGGCCAGTACGCCAATGGGCAGCAGCCAGAGCGCCTGTGGCCAATGCCAGGCCGAGGTGCCGGTGAAGGCCAGCGCCAGCAGGCCCGCCAGTGCCGAGCCGCTGGCAAAGTAAAACACGGTGCGCTCTTCGGGCTCGCCCGCTTTGCCCAAAGCGGTGACCTGCACATACGCCAGCGCCGTGGCAATGCCCGAGAGCAGGCCAACCAGCCCGGCAAAGACCTGGTTTTGCTCAATGGTGGGGCGCAGCATCAGCACCACACCGACAAAACCGGCGAGCACGGTGGCCAGCAGCGGCCCTTGGACCTTGGACGCGCCATACAGCACCGCGCCGCCGACCACAAACGCCGCAATCCAGACGCCGCTCATGTAGTTCAGCGTCATGGCGGTGGCCAGTGGCAACTGGCCGATGGCGTAGAACCAAGCCCCCAGCGCCAGCGTGCCCACCAGGCAGCGCCAGGCGTGCATGCCCGGCACAGGGCTGCGAAAGGCGGTGCCGCGCCAGCGCAAGAACGCGCCCATCAGCAGCATGCCGACCAGACCGCGGTAGAGCACGATTTCGGCGGTGTTGAAATGCGCCGACGCCAGCTTGACGCACACGCCCATGCTGGCAAAAAAGAACGCGGCCAGAACCATCCACAGGGCTTGCATCGTCTGGACTTGGTGTTTTTCGGGTGAAAACCGGATTTTCTTAGTCAAACTGGCTGCTGGCCAAGGTATTTATTGCCGGTATAGCTATAAATAAAGGAGTAACTGAAGCGCTTTGCAGGCTCAGGCTGCGCTGGCCATGCGCTTGCAATACCACTCGTGAAAGTGCTGCATGCCGTCTTCCATCGGGCTTTGGTAGGGGCCGGACTCGTTGTCGCCGCGCTGCATCAGGGCGCGGCGGCCGGCGTCCATGCGCAGCGCGATTTCGTCGTCTTCCTTGCAGGTTTCCATATAGGCAGCCTGCTGAGCCTGCACAAATTCGCGCTCGAACGCGGCGATTTCTTCCGGGTAGTAAAACTCGACCCGGTTGAGCGTTTTCTGCGGCCCCTGCGGCAGCAGGGTCGAGACGGTGAGCACATGCGGGTACCACTCGACCATGATGTGCGGGTAGTACGTCAGCCAGATTGCACCGTATTTGGGCTGCTCGCCGCCGCGGTAGCGCAGCAACTGGTCATGCCAGCGCTGGTAGACCGGGCTGCCGGCCTTGCCCAGGCGCTGCGCCACGCCGACGGTCTGCACCGAGTGGTTGGCACCGAACTCCCACTTCAAGTCGTCGCAAGTCACAAATTGGCCCAGACCGGGGTGGAACGGGCCGACGTGGTAGTCCTCCAGATAGACCTCGATGAAGGTTTTCCAGTTGTAGTCGCAAGGGTGCATTTCGACGCGGTCCAGCACATGGCCGGAGAAATCCAGGTCGGCGCGGGGGCCGATGCGGGCCAAATCCCGCGCCAGCAACTGCGCGGTGGGGGTGTCTTCAAACAGCAGGCCGTTCCAGGCCTGCAGCGGGTAGTTGCGCAGGTTAAGGCACGGGTCCACCGCGAAATGCGGCGCGCCCAGCAGCGTGCCAGCGGGGGCATCGGCCTGGCCGCCCGCGCTGTAAGTCCAGCGGTGCAGCGGGCAAACAATCTGGCCACTGGTGCTGCCTGCAGCGGCCGAGCCTACCGAGCCGCGGCCTTGCAAGATGACGGCCTGGCGGTGGCGGCAGACATTGGAGATCAGCTCGGTGCCTTGCGCTGTGCGCAGCAAGGCGCGGCCTTCGCCTTCTTGCGGGAGCGCGTAATAGTCACCCAGATTCGGCACACTGAGTTCGTGGCCCACATAACGCGGCCCGCCCTGGAACAGGGCTTTCAACTCGCGCTGAAACAGGGCCTCGCTGAAATAACTGGAAACGTCCAGCGGGCTGTTGGCCTGGGCGAGCTGGAGGCTTAAATCAGACATAGCGATCCTGACCTAAATGCGGGGGCCGCAGGCGGCAAGCAGACGACGGGGGAGGTGGAGCGGCAAGTGCAGCGGGTGGGGCGCGCAAGTACTGCGAAAGGGATGGGATTGTACCCAAGGGGCAGGCGGCACACCCGGCCCATGTTGCAGCCTAAAATGATGCCGTTAAACTGCCTCTCCCATGCCCAAAAATCCCTCACCCGCAGCGCCCAGCCTGACGGCGCTGCCGATCAGTTACGAAGCCGCCTTGCACGAGCTGGAAGCGCTGATTGCCGAGATCGAATCCGGCCAACTCCCGCTGGCGCAGCTCACCGCAGGCTACCAGCGTGGCGCGCAACTGCTGGCGTTTTGCAAAAGCCAGTTGGACGCAGTGGAGGGGCAGATCAAACTGCTGGACAACGGCCAAACCAAACCATGGGCAGTGCCGACGTGAGCCTCCGCCCCCACACTGGCGACACCGCCGCCGTATTGGCCGCACCCGAGTCTTTCGAGTCCTGGCAGACGCAGCAACTCGCGCGGGTCGAGCAAGCGCTGTCGCAATGGGTTCGCCTGGATGGCCCTGCCCAAGACGCCGCCGCAGCATCAGGGCTGGTGGCGGCCATGCGCTATGCGGTGCTGGACGGCGGCAAACGGCTGCGCCCGCTGCTGGTGCTTGCCGCTGCCCAGGCGCTCGGCGGCCACCCACAGGCCGCGCTGCGGGCGGCCTGTGCCGCCGAGTTGATTCACGCCTACTCGCTGGTACACGACGACCTGCCTTGCATGGACAACGACGTGCTGCGGCGCGGCAAGCCCACGGTGCATGTGCAGTTTGGCCAAGCACAGGCCTTGCTCGCGGGCGACGCGCTGCAAGCGCTGGCCTTTGAATTGCTCACACCAGACGCCGCCAGCGTGCCGCCACCCCTGCAAGCGGCGCTGTGCGGGCTGCTGGCGCGTGCGGCGGGTGCGGCAGGCATGGCCGGTGGGCAGGCGATCGATTTGGCCAGTGTCGGCCTGCAACTGACGCCCGCTCAGCTGGGCCAAATGCACCGCCTCAAAACCGGGGCGCTGTTGCAAGGCAGCGTGCAAATGGGCGCGGCCTGCGTCGGCACGCCAATGGCGCATCAGGTTCAACAGGCGCAGCAGGCTTTGGCCGACTACGGCGCGGCCATTGGCCTAGCCTTCCAGGTGGTGGATGATGTGCTCGACGTCACCGCCGACGCACAGGCGCTGGGCAAAACCGCTGGCAAAGACGCCGCGCAGGGCAAGCCCACCTATGTTTCACTGCTGGGTTTGGCGGCAGCACAGGCCTATGCGCAAACCTTGCTGGCGCAGGCACTGGCCGCGCTGGATGTGCTGGAGGGCTGCGGCTTTGCCAGCGCCCACTTGCGCACCCTCGCGGGCAAACTGGTGAACCGCCAGTCCTGAGTTCACGTGGATTTTTTGTTTTTGGTGTTCAATCGCTTTTTATTGCCCCGAGTTTGTGCGTTTTCCACCCCGGCCCAGCCCTAAAACTATGTCGCCCTATCTGCCTTACACCTCCCCCCTGCTGTCCAGCATCCACAGCCCCAGCGACTTGCGCGCGCTGCCGCGCAGCCAACTCCGCGCCCTGGCCGACGAGCTGCGCGACTGCGTGCTGGGCAATGTGTCGCGAACTGGCGGCCACCTCAGCTCCAACCTCGGTACGGTCGAGCTCACTGTGGCCTTGCACTACGTTTTCAACACTCCGCAGGACCGGCTGGTGTGGGATGTGGGCCACCAGACCTATCCGCACAAAATTCTCACCGGGCGGCGCGAGCGCATGCCCACCCTGCGCCAACTCGGCGGCCTGTCGGGCTTTCCGCAGCGCTGCGAGAGCGAGTACGACACCTTTGGCACGGCGCATTCCAGCACCAGCATTTCGGCCGCCCTGGGCATGGCCCTGGCCAGCAAAATCAAGGGCGAGCAGCGCCATGCGGTGGCCATCATCGGCGACGGCGCCATGAGCGCCGGCATGGCCTTTGAGGCGCTCAACAACGCCGGCGTGGCCGACTGCAATTTGCTCGTTGTGCTGAACGACAACGACATGTCGATCAGCCCGCCAGTCGGCGCGCTCAACCGCTACCTGGCGCAGCTGATGAGCGGCAAGTTTTACGCAGCAGCCAAAAACGTTGGCAAAACCGTGCTGCAGGTCGCACCGCCGCTGTTTGAACTGGCCAAGCGCTTTGAGCAGCAGGCCAAAGGCATGGTGTTGCCGGCCACGCTGTTTGAAAAGTTCGGCTTCAACTACATCGGCCCGATCGACGGGCACGACCTGGAGTCGCTGATCCCCACGCTGGAGAACATCAAACTCCTGAGCGGCCCGCAGTTTCTGCATGTGGTGACCAAAAAAGGCCAGGGTTACAAGCTCGCCGAGGCCGACCCGGTGGCCTACCACGGTCCCGGCAAATTTGACCCGGCCATTGGCATCACCGCGCCCGCCACGCCCCACAAAACCACCTTCACCCAGGTTTTTGGCCAGTGGCTGTGCGACATGGCGGCGCATGACGCGCGCTTGGTCGGCATTACCCCGGCAATGCGCGAAGGCTCGGGCATGGTTGAGTTTGAACAGCGCTTTCCCGGCCGCTACTTTGACGTCGGCATTGCCGAGCAACATGCCGTCACCTTTGCGGCGGGCCTGGCGTGTGAGGGCCTCAAGCCCGTGGTGGCGATTTATTCGACCTTTTTGCAGCGCGCCTACGACCAGCTCATCCACGACGTGGCCATTCAAAACTTGCCGGTGGTGTTTGCGCTCGACCGCGCCGGCATCGTGGGGGCCGACGGTGCCACCCACTGCGGTGCCTATGACATTCCTTATCTGCGCTGCATCCCCAACATCAGCATTGCCTGCCCGGCCAACGAAGCCGAATGCCGCCAACTGCTGAGCGCCGCCTACCTGCAAAACCACCCGGTGGCTGTGCGCTACCCGCGCGGCGCCGGGGCGGGCGTTGCGCCGCTGCCGGGCTTGGAAGCACTGCCCTTCGGCAAAGGCGAGCAGGTGCTGCAAGGCCAGACCATCGCCATTCTGGCCTTTGGCACACTGCTGTATCCGGCGCTGCAGGCGGCTGAAAAATTGGGTGCCACCGTGGTCAACATGCGCTGGGCCAAGCCGCTGGACGAAGCCCTGCTGCTGCAAGTGGCGCAGCAGCATGACGCGCTGGTCACGCTGGAAGAGGGCGCGCTGGCCGGCGGCGCTGGCTCTGCCGTGGCGCAGGCATTGGCCGCTGCTGGCGTGGCCAAACCGCTGCTGCACCTGGGCCTGCCTGACATCTTCATCGAGCACGGCGACCCCGCCAAACTCCTGGCCCTGCAAGGGCTGGACGCCGTCGGCATCGAGCAGTCCATCCGCACGCGTTTTGCCGCGCTGCTGCCCTCCCAGCGGCCGGCACTCAAAGTGGTGCCCTGAGGGCCAGGCACCGCGCTGAAACGGCGGGCTGCCGGTAACACTCCTTTTTGAGGAGCGGTACCGGCAAGTAATACCTTGGCTAGGGACTGGTTTTATGCTTAAAAAGCCGAAAATCACCCTCCAACGCGCTTGCTGCGGGCTTGGCCATGTTCACGGCCTGCCCTTACCTTCAAGCGCCGTGGCGTAGGACAGCAACTACCGCGCTTCGCGCTGCCGTCTGCTGGTTTCACTTCGACTCGCCAGACACAGTGAGCACACGATCAATGCTGCGTGATTGGCCCTCGCCAAAGTCCTGCCAGCATGTCGAAGGAGAAACCATGAAACATATTTTTAAAACAACCGTGGCCATGTTGGGCCTGGCGTTTGCTGCCCAGGCCATGGCGCAGATCAGCTTTTATGAAAACGAAGAATATTCAGGCCGCAGCTTCACCACCTACAAACAAATAGGCAATTTTCAGCGCTTTGGCTTTAACGACCTCGCGTCGTCGGCGGTGGTCTCGCGGGACCGCTGGGAAGTTTGCGAAGACATTCGCTTCGGTGGCAACTGCGTGGTGCTGCGGCGCGGCAACTACCCGTCACTGCGGGCGATGGGCCTGAACAACCGGGTCTCCTCGGTGCGCATGGTCAGCGCAAATGCACAAATCAATGACGAGCGTTACGCCCCCCAGCCTGCGGCGGTGTACGACAGCCGCCGCCGCAACAACGAGCGCCTGTACCAGGCCAACGTCACCTCGGTGCGCGCGGTGGTGGGCACGCCCACGCAGCGCTGCTGGATCGAGCAGGAACAAGTCAATCAAAACAACAACAATCGGAACGTGCCTGGTGCCGTGGTCGGCGCGGTGCTCGGCGGTATTTTGGGCCACCAGGTCGGCGGTGGGCGCGGCAAAGACTTCGCCACGGTGGGCGGCGCGGTGGCGGGCGGCTACATCGGCTCCAATGTGGGCCGGGATGGCAATGGCCAGCAGACCTACAGCCAAAATGTGCAGCGCTGCGCCAATGTGCCCAACCAGACGCCCGACTACTGGGACGTGACCTACAACTTCCGCAACCAGGAGTACCGCTTGCAGATGACGACGCCTCCGGGCCAGACCGTGACGGTCAACAACCGGGGTGAGCCCAGGGCCTAGCCAGGTGGCGCTGCGCATCTGACCAGCGCAACTCTTTTAGTCCTGTCAAGCCAACGCCGCTGCCGGTTCGCCTGCAGCGGCGTTTTGCCGTGAAGCCGATGCGAAGCCCGCAAACGCTGTTCAAGCCTGCACGGCTGCATGTTTCGCGAGGGAAAACCCCCCCGGCCAAGCCTCTCTTGCCTTCCTACAATCCGGTTCAGTTTGTACTGCAAACGTGTGCGTGTTTCCACAAGAAACCTGCTTTTCCAAAACAATCTGGAGATTACTTTATGGACCGTCGACTACTCATTAAAAATGCCGGTATTGCTGGCGTACTGGCTGCAGGCGTGGCACCCGCCGTGCATGCGCAGGCTGCCATCCGCTGGCGGCTGGCTTCGAGCTTTCCCAAAGCCCTGGATACCATCTATGGGGCGGCTGATATTTTTTCCAAGCAAGTCAAAGCCATGTCGGGCGGCAAGTTCGAGATTTCGGTTCATCCTGCCGGAGAACTGATGCCCGCATTCGGTGTAGTCGACGGTATTCAAAATGCCACAGTCGAAATGGCGCACACCGCTCCGTACTATTTTTTTGGCAAGGACGAAACCTTTGCCCTGGGCTGTGCAATTCCCTTCGGCCTCAACAGTCGCCAGATGACCGCATGGCAGTATGAAGGCAACGGCTTGAAACTGATGCGCGAGTTCTACGCCAAATACAACATCATCAGTTTCCCGATGGGCAACACGGGTGCGCAGATGGGCGGCTGGTTCCGCAAAGAAATCAAAACTGTCGCCGATTACAAGGGCCTGAAAATCCGCATCGGCGGCTTTGCTGGAAAAGTCATTGAGCGTGTGGGTGCGGTGCCGCAGAATATTCCGGGCGGGGAGATATACCAGGCCCTGGAAAAAGGCACGATAGACGCAGCTGAATGGGTGGGTCCCTACGATGACCGCAAACTGGGTTTCAACAAAGTGGCACCGTTCTACCACTACCCAGGCTGGTGGGAAGGCGGCCCGCAGCTGGACTTGTATGTCAACACCAAGGCATACGAAGGCTTGAGCTCTGAATACAAGGCCATCATCGAAAACGCGGCTGCGTTTGCCCACACCAGCATGCAGGCCAAATACGATGCGCTCAACCCCGGGGCACTCAGGGAACTGGTGGCCAACAAGACCAAGCTGGTAGCCTTTCCCCGGCCGGTGCTGGACGCCGCGTTCAAGGCCGCAATGGAGTTGTATGCCGAGCTCAACGACAAGAACCCGAACTGGAAGAAGGTCTATGCCGACTATTCCAACTTCCGCAAGGACCAAAACCTCTGGTTCCAGTTCACTGAAGCACGGTTTGACAGTTATATGCAATCGGCCAAGCTGTAATTCCCCGCTGGCGAAAGCCTGAGCAACAAAAAACCCGCCTAGGCGGGTTTTTTGTTGCTCGGCAAAATTCGCCTAAGACGGCGAAGCTTTGACAGGCGGGCTATTTCTTCTTCGCGGCTTGCCTGGCCATCTCAGCCTCCAAGGCTTTGCCAGGGTCCCTGCTGGACGCCGAATCGTCACGCGCCGCCTCGGGTTTGGGTGCCTCCAGCCCAGGCTTGGCGGCCTCTGGCTCGGATTTGGGCGCGCCAAAGTCAGGTTGTTTGGCATCGTCGGCGGATCGGCTGTCATCCGCTGGCGGAGCCTCAATCTTGACGTCGCGCACGTCGGCAGCACTGGCACCCTTGTCCACATTGCGCAGCACCAGGTCGGGGCGCGCAATCACCACCGCCACCATGATGAGTTGCAGGATGATGAAGGCAATCGATCCCTTGTAAATTTGTGCGGTGGTGACAGCTGGGATCAATTCTCCCGTGACGCGGTCCTTGTAGTCCTTGCGTGACGCAACGCTGCGCAGGTAGAACAGTGCAAAGCCGAATGGCGGCGTCAGGAACGAGGTTTGCAGATTCATCGCGATGATCACGCCGAACCAGACCAGGTCAATGCCGAGCTTCTCGGCCACCGGTGCCAGCAGCGGCACGACGATGAACGCGATCTCGAAAAAGTCAATGAACATGCCCAGAATAAAGATCAGCAGGTTCACCACAATCAGAAACCCCAGCGCTCCGCCGGGCATGTTGGCAAACAGGTGTTCGACCCAGAGGTGGCCGTCGGCGGCATTGAAGGTAAAGCTGAATACGGTCGAGCCAATCAGGATGAACAGGACGAATACCGACAGCTTGGTGGTGTTCTCCAGCGCCTGGTCGAGCAGCTTGCGGCTGAGCTTGCGCTTGACAACGGCCATGACCAGCGCACCCAGCGCACCCATGGCACCGCCCTCGGTGGGGGTGGCGATACCCAGGAAAATCGTGCCCAGCACCAGGAAAATCAGCACCAGCGGCGGCATCAGCACAAAGGTGACTTGCTCGGCCAGGCGCGACAGCAGCCCCAGCTTGAGCACCCGGTTGATGGCCGCCAGGCCCAGCGCCAAAAATGAGGCCATGGTCATGGACAAGATCAGCACCTCGTCGCCCGGCGCAGGTGTTGAGCGCTCCAGCATGGGGTTGATGATGCCCTCATGGACGCTCGACCAGGCCCAGCCCGCCACCGCGCAAAGTGTCAGCAAAATCAGCAAGGAGCGGTGTCCCGATGCGCCGCCCGGCTCGCCGTAAATACGTGCCTCCAGCGGTAGCGCGGGCACCCAGGCGGGTTTGAAAATAGCCACACCCACAATAAAACACAAATACAGGCCCACCAGCAAAAGGCCGGGAACCAGAGCGCCGGCGTACATGTCGCCGACGGAGCGGCCCAGCTGATCGGCCAGCACAATCAGCACCAGTGAAGGCGGTATGGCTTGCGCGAGTGTGCCACTGGCAGTAATGGTGCCGGTGGCAATGGTGCGGTTGTAGCCGTAGCGCAGCATGATTGGCAAGGAAATCAGGCCCATGGAGATCACCGCAGCGGCCACGACGCCAGTGGTGGCTGCCAGCAGGGCACCAACCAGGATTACAGCAATGGCGATGCCTCCGCGCAGTGGACCGAAAACCTGGCCAACGGTTTCGAGCAAATCTTCGGCCATGCCCGAGCGTTCCAGAATAATTCCCATGAAGGTGAAAAATGGAATCGCCAGCAGCGTATCGTTTTGCATGATGCCAAACACTCTCAGTGGCAGCGCCTGGAACAGCGTACGCGGAAACAAGTCAAGCTCCATGCCGACAAAACCGAACACCAAGCCGGTTGCCGCCAATGAAAACGCCACCGGAAACCCGGTCAGCAAAAACAGCAGCAAGCCGGCAAACAGGAGCGGCACGAAATGCTGGGCGAGCAGGGCGGTCATGCTTGGCCTCCCTTCGCGGCAGCATCGGCTTTAGCCTGCAATTCTTCAAGCAACAGTTCTTCCTCGGACTTTTCGTCATGCGCCAGCGGGTCGGGTATGCGGCCTTGCAAAAACGCCACGCGTTTGACCAGCTCGGACAGGGACTGCATGAGCAGCAGGAAAAAGCCCAGCGGAATCAAGCCATAGACCGGCCAGCGGATCAAGCCGCCGGCGTTTTGCGACATTTCGCTGCTGGCCAGGGCGCGTGCAAACAAGGGCCACCCTAAACCGATGAAGATGGCGCACAGCGGTATCAAAAAAACCAAGATACCAATGATGTCGATCCAGTTACGGGTGCGAGCACTCAAGCGGCCTGAAACAAAATCAATGCGGACATGAACATTTTTCAGGAAGGCGTAGCCTGCGCCCAGCATGAACACAGCCGCAAACAAGTACCACTGCACTTCTAGCAGGGCGTTGGAGCTGGTGTCAAAAATTTTGCGGACGATGGCGTTGCCGGCGCTGATGAGCACGGCAGCCAGGACCAGCCACTTGATAAAACTGCCCAGCTTGTGGCTGATCCAGTCCATCTTGTGTGTGAAAGTCAGTAGCGCTTGCATGAGTAAATTCCGTAGGTTGCGAAGGAAATATTTCCTGACGCGATTCTTGCACGTGACCTTGCCCGGCTCGCCAAAGATGCTGCTGAAGTGATGCGGATAAACCCGCGCCTGCGGGCAACAATTTCAAGGGGTTAGTGTTTTTTGGGGCCTGAAAGCCCACCACGGCAGGAGTTTGTGCATAGCCAGAACTTGGCCGCAATCCTTCGGCACATAACCCGTAATCGAGGCCAATGCCGCATGCCATTGCGGGCTTCCGAGTACGGTCATCAGCGCCAGTACCGTAGGC
>JBJXED010000122.1:0-5853 GCA_046155225.1 Burkholderiaceae bacterium | reverse complement strand
CGCCGCAGGCCTTGAGGCATAATTCAAAGCGCTGGAAACGTGACCGAGTGGCCGAAGGTGCTCCCCTGCTAAGGGAGTATGGGGTGTAGAGCCTCATCGAGAGTTCGAATCTCTCCGTTTCCGCCAGTACATTGACTTCCAACTGGCTATCAGCAAATGGAAGTTGCCTGAAGCCCCGCCTCGTGCGGGGTTTTTTGCGTCTGGCCCCTGACTGCCATATTCGCGGAGCGGGCCAAAAAGCCGTCTCAAAGCGGTTTTGTCTCAGAACCTCCTGACTTTTGGGTGCACGGCACGGAGGCTTTGGCGCACGGCGGTAGTCGTAGGGCATTGGCTATCGGGTACGCTTGATCGACGATCAACGTCCTTCAAGAGCCCGATCAGCAGACTCACCTGCGGCGACGAAACTCCGCAGAATGCTTTCACCTGACTCGCTAACCAACAGGTATGCAAGCGTGAAGCGATTGTCCGATTTGGCCAGTGCTTCCAACATGCGCACTTGCTCTTGGAGCTTGGCCATACGATCTTTCGATTTGGCGGCCCGCATAGGGGCTGAACGCAGTCACTTGAAGCTGGCAGTGACGAACAGTGTTGAGGGTCATCTGCGGTCATTCAGTGATCAATCCAGCTAGCGACTACTTCACCACCAAGACCAGGTGCACCGCAACTTACCTTCGCGACACCTGAGCCCTCGGCTATTGATTTCGATGTGTCAATTTCACCGAGGTGGCTGGATTCAGATCGCCGTTCGGATCGGTAAAGATGCCGGCGGGGAAGGCGACGGATACTGGCCAGTCGGTGGTGGAGAGACAAAGCAGGTGGTTGTTGTCTCCGTCGCCCAAGTCGCCCAACGCAGTCGGTGCGACGACGCGCAGCGTGCCGTCTTGGGCCTGCACGGTGATGCGATAGAGGCCGCGCTCGGCCGCGCCCGGTTCTTTGCCGTTGGCAAGTGTCACGCCACCGGCCCACACAACGCGCACCGCTTGCAAGGTGTCCTTGACCGGGCAGTCGTCGCCCCTTGTTCGGGGCACGTCCAGACCCTTGTATGGGTGGGTTGGGTCGAAGCGCTCCGCCAGGATCAAGGTCGGCCCCTGTTCTAGTGGCGTCACCGCGACCGCCGCGCCCTTGAAATCCAGGGTGCGGTCGATGGCGTGGATGTGCCCAGTAACTTCGACACGCGCAGGGGCATCAGCATCGGCATTGCCGAACTCGCCAATCAGCAGCACCGTTCGCAACTCGCCCGCATCGGTGGCGGGAACCAAGGTAGCGCAGTGCACATGGCCTTTTGCGCCTGATTTTTTCGTGACCAGAAAGTCGCCCGCCTGCAGGGTGGTGTGGTCGATTTCCGTCGAAAAGATGACCGGCATGCCGTCAAGACCCGCAGCACCCCGGCATATACGGTTGGCCCTCTGGGGCATTTTGTTGTCCAGGCCGAAAAAGGCTGACAGCAACTGCGCTGGGCCGCCGGGCGTTGCCCGGGGCAGACCCAGGTCGGCGGTTGTGTCCGCTTGTTCAAGGCTGTGCGGGCCCGTGCAGCCGAGCATGGGCAGGACAAGCAGGGCCGCGAGGGCTGTGTTGAAAAGGCGGAGATTCATGGGTCATTTCTCCTATGGGATGGCGTGGGTAGAGGAAGTGCAACCAACCAGTGCTATCGCAATTTTGAGTCGTGTTACGCCACCCCCGACTTGGACTGCTGGGCGCGCAAAGCTTCTGTAGTGAGGCTCTTACCGTCTGGTGACCATCCTGGTGGTTTGACTAGCAAAGCCAAAGCCGACACAAGGTTCGGTGCTTGGCGCATGTCACGATACAGGTCAGCCCATTGTGAGAACTCCATGGTGAGCACATTGCGAGTGCGCATGGGTTTTACCAGCCCATAAATGCAGGGTTCCTCGACCCGCTCGGGACGATAGGTCCCAAACAAGCGGTCAAAAATGATAAGAACACCGCCGTAGTTGGCATCCAGGTAGTCGAGGTTGGACGCATGGTGCACCCGATGCGCGGAAGGTGTGTTTAGTATCCATTCCAGCCAGCCCAGCTTAGGGATCAATGTCGTGTGTAACCAGAATTGGTAGAGAAGATTGAGCGACAGTGCTGTAAGGACCACCTTGGGATCGAAGCCTAGGTACACCAACGGCGTGTAAAACAAGGTTGTGCCTGTGAGCTTGTTCGTCCATCCCAGTCGAAAAGAGGTTGACAGTGTCAGTTGATTGGGAGAATGGTGAACCGCATGCGTTGCCCAAAAGAAACGAATACGGTGAGAGGCACGGTGATACCAATAGTAGAAAAACTCAAGCCCCAGAAACAGCAATATGAAAGTTGCGAAGCCGCTGAGCTCGATGGTGAATAGCCTGTGCGTCCAGACCCAGGCGAAAACTGGGGTCGCGATACCAATCGGCAAAAGGGCCAGCAATCGACGCCCGGCCAGATCTGCCACTGACAGCCAAGCCTCTGACCAGTCGAACGAACCAGGTTTGCGGTGTTGCAGCACCAACGCTTCTGCCAATGCAATGCTAAGGATAGCGACTGTTGCGATGATTTGAATCCAAACGATTTGGGACATGTTTTAGGTAGTGGCGCTATGGCCAAGAGTAGGTGCTGGTGATCGAAACTTGAGCATGGTGGGCTCCAGTAAATACGGTGGAAGATCAGATAAATCTGACAAGTATTGAACCAAGCCTGGCAGCGGCGTGCGCTGACAAAACACGACGAATTGCTACAGCGCTGTCACATTCGTCGTTGGGCTGTGTAGTACTCGTAGACTATGGCCGTGAACTACGTGCCGTGGCGTTTATGCAACCCCTGATCCTGATCGTGGACGATGACGCCGAGCTTTCCACCATGCTTGTGGAGTTGTTAGAACGGGAGGGTTGGTCCACGTTCACCGTACTGACCGCAGGCGACGGCGAACGTGCTGTAACGGCACGCCAACCGGATGTCGTCTTGCTTGACGCGATGCTGCCCGACGGCAATGGCTTCGACCTCGCGCGGCGCTGGCGTGTGGCACATCCCGCTCTCGGCCTAGTGATGCTAACCGCGCGCGGTGACCCGATGGATCGCGTGCTTGGCCTTGAGATTGGCGCCGACGATTACCTATCGAAGCCCTTCGAGCCACGCGAATTGGTGGCGCGCGTACGTGCGCTGCTGCGCCGTGCGGCGCCGCACCGCGCAGACTACGCTGTGCTGCGGTTTGCAGGACTGTCAATCGATGTCCTCAAGCGCGAGGTTAGCTCCAGCGGTGGCGTGTTGGCACTCACCAGCGTCGAATTCAAGTTGCTTCTTGCACTGGCCAAGCAGCCTGGTACCCCCATGGCACGTGAGGCACTCTCCGAGGCGGTACAAGCAGGTGGCTATCAGCCGCAGGAGCGCACGGTGGACGTGCAGATCGCCCGGCTTCGGCGCAAGCTGCGCGACGCGAGCCCAGGCGCCGAATGGATCGATACCGTGCGCGGCGAGGGCTATGTTTTCGTACCTCGCGGCGGCGGTGCTGTCGTCAGATAAAGCATTCGCCCGATGGCCAACAACCGCAGCCTGTTCGCACGCCTGCTCGTGGCGCAGGTCGCTGTGGCCATCGTTCTTACCGCGATGCTCGCGATCGTGTTCTACGTTGAGCGCAACCGTACCGTTGCGCAGCTTGTGACCTCTAGCTGGGCACCTTCGTTGCTGCTCGTAGCGCGCGGCGTGCCGATCGAGCAGGTGCGCCAACTCGCGCCCGGGCCGTTGCGTGCTTCAGACTTACGTCCTGAAGATGTGTTCGTAATCGCATCACTGACGGTCCTCCGAAGGATCATGCACGAGACACTGGCGGAAGCCGGACTGCCGATAGTAGACGTGGTCTTCGGCCACAGATGGGATGGCACAGTAGGCGCTCCCACACTTTGGTTGGCGCTGCGCAGCGACGACGGTGCGCTTCGCTGGGTTGGTTTTGAGAGCGGCTTGGTCGAGGAAAATCTGCGCGAACGCTTCTTGATTGCGGCGCTGCTGCTGTTCAGTTTGGCGGTCGGTGCCAGCGCGCTGATCGCGCATCGCTTGGCACAACCACTCGAAGCGCTGCGTGCCCGCATTGCTGCCGACAACGCGTCGGGCGGTCCGCTGCCGTACGCCAGTGCTGAAGTCCAAGCGATCGACGAAGCCTGGCGGGCGCTGCGCAAGTCACTCGACCAACAGGAGCGCGAGCGCGCGTTACTGCTCGCGGGCGTTTCGCACGACCTTCGCAGCCCGTTAGGCCGCATCCGCATGGCCGCAGAGCTATTGCCCGATGACGAAGGTATCGCATCCAGGCGCGAGGCCATCGTGCGCAACGCGCTGCAAGCAGATAAGCTCGTTGGCAGCTTTCTAGACCATGTGCGCAGCGGCGAACTGCATCTCAACGAAACCGTGGACGTGGCCGCCGTGGCCCGTAGCGTAGTGGCGCAGCAGCAGCGTGCTTCCACCGAGCTTTCGGTGGAAGCACCGGCGTCACTCCTTGTGTCCCACGTCAGCGCTGTCCTGATTGAACGCGTGATGAGCAACCTGCTCGACAACGCGCTCACCCACGGTCAGTCGCCCGTTCGTTTAACCGTGGGCATGGTAGGTCACCGCATGCACATCGAGGTCGAGGACTGCGGCCCTGGCATCGCGCCCAAGGATCAGCAGGCAATGCTGCAAGCCTTCGCTCGTGGCGACGCGAGCCGCAGACATCCAGGTTTGGGCCTGGGGCTCGCAATTGTTCAGCGCGTGGCGTTGCGAATGGGCGGCAGCGTTGCTTTCTGCCGCTCGGTAGATGGTGCACGGACCATCGTGCGTGTTGATTGGCCGATGGGCTGAAGAGGCGAAAGTTGCCAACTAGTGCACGAGATCCTGATCCTAGATTCTCAAAAAGTTAGACGTCGATTGCACCTTATCGGAGCACTGCTGATAAGAACCGTTACTGATTTCGGTACAGGCCCTGATACTGGCCGCAGTTGCCGCACGTTTAATCCTGTACAGAGTACGCTGCTCGGGGTTTTTGCGTTCTTGTCGGAGCGAGTTGCCATTGGTCTCCCAATGTGGCTGCCGCCCGATAGCTTGCACGCGTAGCCCCCCCGGTGAGGGAGACCTCGCGGCAATAGGCAGCGTTACGGTCTCGAACCGCCCATGACTCGATCTGCCGATTTGTGTTTTCCGCTGTAGGGACTGCAAGAGATGTCCGCTTGCAGTTTGGACCGACCGCTTCAGTAAGGCGGAATAAAGACAGTGGGTGTCGGCTCAAACTCGCCAGTGTGGTTGTGACAATTCAGGCAGCGCATGATCAACTGTCTTCCCTGCACCGCAGCTTCTAGCCGTCGATTGACGCGCTCCAGCGGCTGCCCCAGCCCTTATTGCTCGCTTCTGACAAATCGCGTCGCTGGCGCTTGGTCGGGCGGCCCTGCGGCAGGCTGAGCGCCGGCTCGGTGCCTTGGCGGCGAAATTCGGCAGCGGCTTGGCGTTGCGCCAGGCTTTCGGCACTTTCGCTGTAGCGGGTTTGCGCGATGGCGGGTGCGACGCGCTCGGCGCTGACGAGCAGGGCGGTGACAGTCCGCACCTGTTGCCCCAGCCGCAGGCTGATCACGTCACCGGGCTTGACCTCGCGCGAGGCTTTGGCCACCACCTGGTTGACCTGGACCCGGCCTTTGGCAATGTCGTCACTGGCCAGCGAGCGGGTTTTGTAAAAGCGTGCGGCCCAGAGCCATTTGTCCAGCCGCACGGCGGCAGCTTCAGGGGCATTAGAAGGCGTTTTCAAGGTCAAAATTATTAAAAAATGAATGAAATAGGCTTCTAGCCAAGGTATTTATTGCCGGTGGTGCTATCAAAAAAGACTAGTTCAATGCCGCACTCAACGGCTCGCACCCATCGCCAGTG
>JBJXED010000121.1:0-6381 GCA_046155225.1 Burkholderiaceae bacterium | reverse complement strand
CGCTCATCCTCACCCGCAGCAGGCATTTGCCCCACACCCGGCAGCGCAACCACCGGGAATTCCAAGCCTTTGCTGACCTTCATGGTCATGATGTGTATGGTGTTTGCGCCGGGGTTGTAGTCGCCAGAACGCTTGCGCATTTTGAAGGGCAGTTTGCGCTGGTGCAATGCGTCGGCGCAGGTGTCCATTGTTTTGTAGTCAGCGCACAAGATGGCCATGTCGCCCCAGGCGTGGCCTTCTTTGTGGGCGGTGCTTAGCTGGTCGGCAATGGCAAAGGCTTCTTCGCGCAGGCTGGGCAGTTTGATGATGATGGGTTCTTGCCCATCGCGGCCACAGCTGATGGGTTTGACCAGCGGAATGCCGTCGTCGTCCTTGTCGTCTGCCGTTAGCAGGTCGGCGGCAATCAGGCTGGCCACTTGCAGAATCTGGCGGGTGTTGCGGTAGTTGATTTTCAAAATGGTGGTGCGGCCTTGCGCTTGTACGCCCACGCTTTTGAAGCTGAACTGTTTGCTCCGCGCTCTTTCGTAAATGCTTTGCGCATCGTCGTACAGCAGCAGCAAGCTGTTGGTGGCGGGGTCAACCATTTGGGCGACGAGCTTGAGCCACTCGGGCGCAAAGTCGTGGCCTTCGTCTATCAGCACGGCTTGGTATTGGCCGCTCGGGATGTGCTTGCGGTCGACGCCTTGGATGACGCGTGCCACCATCTCGTCCATCATGTCCTGTACAGCTAGGTTGTGCGCTGGCAATGTTTGCCCAAACGCTACCAGTTGGTCGCGGCACCATTTGTGAAAGTGCCTGGCGTGTACTTTGCCCTCCAGCCCCTTGGTGCGCATGACCGAGTGAAGCGTTACGCCCAGGGGTTCGTTAAAGCAAAGAATCAAAATAGGTTTGCTGCTGGCGGTGCTGGCTTTGGCCAAGTATTCCGCGCGGTAGCCCAAGATCATGGTTTTGCCCGAGCCTGCTACGCCGTGAATCACGCGGTGGCCGTCGCCCAGGCTGCGCGCCAGTTGCTCCTGCTGCAAATCCATCACGCGCATGATGCTGGGCAGCTCGGCTTCTGCGCTGGCATCGTCAAACAGTGCGGTTTGTGTTTGCACGCGCACCTGGGGGAACATGATCCAGCGAACGCGGTCTAGCTGCGGCAGCGACATAACGCCGCGTGTCATGTGCGGGAACATACCCCAGAGGCGGCTTTGCAGTTCTTCAGGGCCAACAGAGTCCAGTATTTCGTCCTGGCACAACACCCGCTGCGGCTCAATGGCGTGGTGTAGCTCGGCGGCTTCAAACTGTTTGCGGCTGATGTTGCTAAACACCACGCCGTAGCTCCAGGGAAATGCCAATTTGCCCGCGTGAGGGCCATCGGCTTGCACCAGTTGCGGGTCACGCTCCAAGGCGTTGACGACCTGATGGGCATATTGCCGGGCTTGCTCTAGCGGGTTGATGACGCTTTTGGGCTGACCGTCCGCCAATATTTCCCAGGTTTGCTTGTCGACCTGCTGGATGGTGCTGAGCCGCCAGTCTTTAACCTCAAGAACCAAAATACCCCGACTCGGGTGCAGCACGCAAAAGTCAGGGTGGGTGTTGCGCGGCCCCATGGGTACGTCATACCAAAGCAGGTAGTCGTCATCCAGCTTTTGCTCCAGCCGCTCAGCCAAGCGCCGTTCGCCGCTGGTCATGCGCGCTACGCAAGTGCCGATGGAAGGAATAAGAATTGCCATAGCTGCCCGTAGGCCGGTCGTTTTGAGATTCGCTATCTTGCGCTTTATGGCCCCGCAATAGCGCTGCACGCACCGGCAAAAGCGTGATTTGAGCCGGTTAGTTGTTTGCTTAACACAACGCGATGTCAGGCCAGCTTCGCCGCACTTGTAGGCTTTGTTGCGTGAGCCAAAGCCGCCCCCTGTGCTACATTGCAGCCATGAATTCGATCTTGCTAGCCCTGCTAACCTGCCTGCCCAACGGGCGGAAACAGTAGCGCACGCTAGCTTGATTCCACGGCCCGTTGCACCTGCAGCGGGCCGTTTTTATTTGTGCTGCGGGTTTTTTGTTTGACCACGAGGAGAAGTGACATGGCTGACCAACTCATTATTTTCGACACCACTCTGCGCGACGGCGAGCAGTCGCCCGGCGCTTCGATGACGCGTGACGAGAAGCTGCGCATTGCGCGGCAACTTGAGCGGCTGCGGGTGGACGTGATCGAGGCCGGTTTTGCCGCCAGCAGCAATGGCGACTTTGAGTGCATCAAGGCGATTGCCGAAGTGATCAAAGACTCCACCGTGTGCAGCCTGGCGCGCGCCAACGACCGCGACATTGCCCGCGCTGCCGAGGCACTGGCACCAGCCAAATCAGGCCGGCTGCATTTGTTTTTGGCTACCAGCGCCTTGCACATGGAAAAAAAGCTGCGCATGACGGAGGGCCAGGTGTTTGAACAAGCCAAGCAAGCCACCCGCTATGCCCGCAATTTGATGGATAACATCGAGTTCAGCCCCGAAGACGGCTACCGCAGTGACCCCGACTTTTTGTGCCGCGTACTAGAGGCGGTGATTGCCGAGGGCGCCACCACCATCAACGTGCCCGACACCGTGGGTTATGCCGTGCCCGAGCTGTACGGTCAGTTCATCAAAAACCTGCGCGAGCGCATTCCCAATAGCGACAAAGCGGTGTGGTCGGTGCACTGCCACAACGACCTGGGCATGGCGGTGGCCAACTCGCTCGCGGGCGTGATGCTCGGCGGCGCGCGCCAAGTGGAATGCACCATCAACGGCCTGGGCGAGCGGGCGGGCAACTGCAGCCTGGAAGAAATTGTGATGGCGGTGAAGACGCGCAAAGACTATTTCAAGCTCGACGTCAACATTGACACCAAGCAAATCCTGGCGGCTTCGCGCATGGTCAGCCAAACCACTGGTTTTGTGGTTCAGCCGAACAAGGCAGTGGTGGGCGCGAATGCGTTTGCGCACGCCAGCGGTATCCACCAAGACGGCGTGCTGAAAGCCCGCGACACCTACGAAATCATGCGCGCCGAAGACGTGGGCTGGAGCGCCAACAAAATCGTGCTGGGCAAACTCTCAGGCCGAAATGCCTTCAAGCAGCGCCTGCAAGAGCTGGGCGTGGCGATGGCCTCCGAGGCCGATATCAATGCTGCATTTGCCCGTTTCAAAGAACTGGCCGACCGCAAAAGTGAGATTTTTGACGAAGACATCTTGGCGCTGGTCAGCGACGAAAACGTGGCGCACGCGGTCGAGCAGTATGCGTTTGTCTCGCTCAGCCAGCACAGCGAAACCGGCGAGCGCCCGCAGGCCAACATTGTGATCACGGTCGAAGGCAAAGAAGTCCGCAGCACGTCTGACGGCAACGGCCCAGTGGATGCGTCTCTAAAAGCGATTGAAAAGCAGGTCAAAAGCGGCGCGGAGATGGTGCTGTATTCGGTCAACGCGATTAGCGGCTCGACTGAGAGCCAGGGTGAGGTTACGGTGCGGCTGCAAAACTCGGGCAGGGTGGTCAACGGCGTGGGCGCTGATCCGGATATCGTGGTGGCGTCGGCCAAAGCGTATCTGAGCGCTTTGAACAAACTGCACAGTAAGGCCGACAGGGTCGCGGCCCAAGGCTAGCGCTGCCCTGGCAGGCGCTGAACGCCCTGCCAGAAGCGTCTAAAACCATAGCGCTACAGGCAGGTTATGTATTGGCTATAGGCTGATTTGACACATAAAAAGGCGCTAAAACGCCTTTTTATGTGTTGCGGCGCTTGCCCGGGGCCTTGCAGAAATCAGGCTATTCCAGGCCATTCTGGGCGCTGTAGGCACCGTCCTACGCCTAAACGGCAAGGGTTTCCCCGAAACTTCTGATTCGAGTTTAGGAAAATCTCGCAAGTAATTGATCTTGCATGTTTTTTTATTTTCGCTAAACTTGTGACAAATTCGGGTCTGCCACCATGACTGAGTATTTTTTGAGCACAAAGGGTTGACATGCGAAATATCGGTAAAAACCTGTTGTCGGTGCTTTGTTTGTTTGCGCTCATTGCAGTTGCTACTGCACCCGAGGCGCAGGCGCGGGTTCAGCGCACTTACAGTCAAAAGCCGGTAAAAAACGGCGTTTTACTCAAACCGTCATACCGCAGCAAAGCCAGCAAAAAAATCGTGGTATCCAAACAGCGCAAGGCTGTTGCTGTGGTGCCGCCCCGGCCGTCTTTTGGACAAATTGCCGGTTTGCACAGCACGCAGGACGTGCTGGAGCTGAAGTCCAGCGTGGCTTTGGTGATTGACCAAAACACCAATGAAATTTTGTTTAACAAAAATTCGGATGCGGTGCTGCCAATCGCCTCACTCACCAAGCTCATGACCGGGCTGATCGTCAGCCAGGCCCATTTGCCGATGGACGAGCCCATCACCATCACCCAAGCCGATGTGGACACCGAAAAAGGCAGCAGTTCGCGCCTCAAGGTCGGCACCGTGCTTACTCGCGGCGAGCTGCTGCACCTGGCGCTGATGTCGAGTGAAAACCGCGCCGCGCACGCGCTCGGCCGCACCTACCCCAACGGCTTGCCGGCGTTTGTGGCGCTGATGAACATCAAGGCCAAAGCCTTGGGCATGCAGCACACCACCTTTGTCGAGCCCACCGGTTTGTCCAGCCGCAACCAGTCCACCGCGCAGGACCTGGCCCTGCTGGTCAACAACGCACACCAGACGCCGATGCTGCGTGAGCTCAGCACGTCTAGCGGCTACCTGGCCCAGGTGGGTAACAAGACCCTGGCTTATAACAACACCAACCGCTTGGTCAAACACCCTGAATGGGACATTGGCCTGCAAAAAACGGGCTATATATCCGAAGCCGGGCAATGTTTGGTGATGCAGGCCAAAGTCGCCGGGCGCCAGCTCATCATGGTGTTCTTGGACTCGGCCGGCAAACTCAGCCGCCTGGGTGACGCCGAGCGGGTGCGGCGCTGGATGGAGGCTTCGGCCCCATCACCGGTGGCCGGTGCACTGCTGGCGCAGCCGCTGCGGCAGTAAAGCTGGTGCTTGCGGTTTGGCTAGCTGACCAAAGCGTGGGCGGCACTGCCTTTGTAGCCCATCGCGGCTGAAATCCGCTGCGCGGTGTCGGTCAACTGGGCCAGCCAGCTTTCTTGCAGCCGCTCGGCGGGCGAAGATATCGACAAACCCGCCACCAGCTTGTTCTGGTCGTCATAAATACCTGCCGCCATGCAGCGCACACCGAGCTCCAGCTCTTCGTTATCGCGCGCAATGCCGTACTGGCGGGCTTTGGAGAGTTCACGCTCGAGTGTTGGCAGCAGCGTGATGCTGTTTCGGGTTTGGCCCGCCAGCCCCGTGCGGCTGGCGTAGGCGCGCACCCGCTGCACGTCATCAAATGCAAGAAATAGCTTGCCCACCGAGGTCAGGTGCAACGGCGCGCGGCCACCGATGGCGCGCACCACCTGCATGCCGGATCGTTCGCTGAAGGCGCGCTCGACATAGACAATCTCGTCGCCCTGGCGAACGCTCAAGTTCACCGGTTGCTGGATCAGCTTGTGCAACTCGCGCATAGGCAGCAGCGCGGCGTCACGCACGTTGAGCCGGCCCTTGACCAAATTGCCCAACTCCAGCAAGCGCATGCCCAGGCGGTAACTGCCCGCTTCAGGCCGGTCGACAAAGCGGCCGGTGGCCAAGTCGTTCAGGATGCGGTGCGTGGTGGAGGGGTGCAGACCGGTTTTTTCGCTGATGTGCTTGAGCGAAATAGCTTCTTCGCTGCTGGCCAGCACGTCGATCAAGGCAAACATGCGCTCGATCACTTGCACGGTTGGCGTGGTGGCAACTTGGCGGGCTGACTTTTTCATGGGCAATCTGGGACCGGGAGGACTGCCATTTTATCTTGTGAAATAAAGGCTTATTCGCCGGGCCGCCACATCCCGTCTTCAAGCAGCTCATGCGGTGCAAAGCGCGCCTTGTAATTCATTTTGTGGCTTTGCTCAATCCAGTAGCCCAGGTAGACATGCGGCAAGCCCAGGTGCTTGGCACGGTCAATTTGCCACAGCACGTTATAGGTGCCGTAGCAGGCGGCGGGTTCAGGGTCAAAAAAAGTGTAGACGGCGGACAAGCCGTCGTTGAGCACGTCCAAGATCGACACCATTTTGAGTGAGCCGGCTCCGCCGCAAGGCAGGGTTTCGCGGAACTCGACCAAGCGCGAATTGACGCGGCTTTGCAACAAGAACTGGGTGTACTGGTCAATGCTGTCCTGGTCCATGCCGCCACCCGCATGGCGGCTGTTCTGGTAGCGCAGGTACAGCGCGTAATGCTCCGGCATGAAGCACAGTTTGAGCACGCGTACTTGCAGGCCGCTGTGCTGCGCCCAGGCCCGGCGCTGGCTGCGGCTAGGCTTGAAGCGGTCGCACAGCAC